>NZ_JBFAJY010000021.1:18811-122331 GCF_040655445.1 Streptomyces sp. NPDC050423 | reverse complement strand
GCTCAACGGCGCGGCCGCGATAGGGGAGTTGGTCAACCTCGGCCGGACCCCGGTCGAGGGCTACTGGCGCAACGAGGAGGCGGACGCGGCGTCACCGGAACGTTCCGGTGACGGGCCCCTCGGCATGAACAGGCGGATCAGGCCGTTCCGGAGGCCTGGGGCTCCTCGCCCAGCAGGACCCGGCGCACCACGCGCTCCGCGGCGCGGCCGTCGTCGTACGGGCAGAACCGCTCGCGGAACGCCTTCAGCAGCGCCTCGTTCGCGGGGCTGTCCCAGCCGCCGTCGGTGAACGCCCGCGCCAGCTCGTCCGTGGTCGTCGCGACGGCACCCGGGGTCTCGCCGGGCTTGCCGGAGAGCAGGTCGAAGACCACACCGCGGACCGTGCGGTACGTCTCCCAGTCCGGGGCGTGCACCACGATCGGGCGGTTCAGGTGGGCGTAGTCGAACATCACCGACGAGTAGTCCGTGATCAGCGCGTCGGCGGCCAGGCAGAGGTCCTCGATCCGCGGGTGGTCGCTGACGTCGATGACCGACGGGTCCTCGGGGAGTCCGGCGCCGCCGTAGAAGTAGTGCGCGCGCACCATGACCACGGTGTCCGGGCCCACGGTCGCGCAGAACCGCGCCAGGTCGAGGCGGCTGGTGAAGCCGGCCTCGTAGTCGCGGTGGGTGGGCGCGTACAGCAGGGCGCGCTGTCCGGGACGGATACCGAGTCCCTCGCGGATCTTGTCGATCTGCTCCCGCGTCGCCGTCGCGAAGACGTCGTTGCGGGGGTAGCCCGTCTCCAGCGAGCGCGCGGCGCTCGGGTAGGCGCGGGACCACACCTCGGTCGAGTGCGGGTTGGCGGAGACGCTCCAGTCCCACCGGTCGACCCGCTTCAGCAGCCGGTCGAAGTTGAGCCCCTGCGCGGCCGCCGGATAGTTCTGCTGGTCCATCCCCATGATCTTCAGCGGGGTGCCGTGGTGGGTCATCACGTGGATCTGGCCGGGGCGCTTGACCAGGTGGTCGGCGAAGTTGACGTTGTTGAAGAAGTACGTGGCACGGGCCAGCACCGACCAGTAGCGGCGGGTGCCGGGCACCACGTAGTCGATGCCCTTCGGCAGTGTGTCCACCTGGTTCTTCGACACCACCCAGACCCCGTGCACATCGGGGGCCAGCTCCTGGGCCTTGCGGTAGATCGCCTCGGGGTTGCAGCTCACGCCGCGGTTCCAGTAGGCCGCGTAGACGGCGAGCTTCGGGTCCAGCGGAAGCTTGCGCTGCGCCTTGTAGTAACGCGCGGTGAACGACTTCTTCGCCTTGGCGCGCGCCGTGCCGGGGGCCGTGCGCAGGCCCCGCCGGGTGGCGAGCGCGGTGTCCAGGGCGCCCAGCGCGGCGTACTTCCCGCCGCCCATCAGCTGCGGCCGGAGCCCCTTGGCGCCGCCCGGGAACGTGAAGCCGTCGGGGCGGTGGGCGCTGTGGAACGAGGCGACGGCGCTGACGTACTGCCTGCGGCGCTTCGTCACCATCGGGTACGCGGCCAGGAGCTCCTGGACGGCGCGGTCGAAGAGCAGCTCGCGCACGGGGTTCAGGGCCGGGCGCGCCTCGACGAAGGTCATCAGGTCCGCGTAGGCGTCGACCAGCTCCAGCGGCGTCGTGCCGGTCGTCGGCTCGGCCTCGTCCGCGAGGCCGGGCAGATAGCGCTGCTGGCGGTGCTCGACACAGGCGGTGCCCAGCGTGGCGACCGAACCGGCGACGGCGAGTGTCTTCAGCGCGTACATGCGCTCACCGTGCTGGCCGGGGCCGAAGGACAGGCTCTCGCTCTCGGCGAGGGTGCGGCGCACCGCCCGGTTCCAGGACACCGGCGCGATGTCGAGGAGGCCGGGGCGGGCGGCGAGGGTGTGCGGGCCCGCGGGCATGGCGCTGAGCAGCTCCAGCGACCGGGTCATCCGGGTCTTGCCGCGGAACGGGCGCTTGCGGTGGCCGAACACCAGCACATCGGGTTCGTCGGTGGAGTCCAGCCGGTCCGCGATGTCCTGCAGCGCGCCGGGCAGGTGGATGTAGTGCCCCTCGAGGAAGAGGAGGTAGTCCCCGGTGGCCCGCTCCGCCCCGGCGTTGCGCCGGCCGTGGGCTCCCGAGCCCTCGGGCAGGTGGATCGCCTGGACCCGGCTGTCGCGGGCGGCGAACTCGTCCAGCACCAGTCCCGAACCGTCCGGAGCGCCGTCATCCACACCGATGACCTCGATGTCCGTGAACGACTGCGAGAGCACCGACTCCAGGCACTCGCGCAGACTTCCCCGGGCGCGGCGGACGGGGATGATGACACTCAGCCGGGGCATACAGACTCTTTCTCGGACTGTGCGTACTGGGGCGCACACAGATTACTGCGGAGCGCTCAGCAGGACGGGCAGGGGGCTGACAACGGTGCGACGGTCGGGGAGGCGGGCAGGTCGGGCCCCGGTGGGGCGGCCGGTCGGCCGAGCCATCCGATCGATGGACACGGACGCGGATATTCCGGCCGGAACCGGCAGACACAACACTCTGCCGTCGATGTGGTCGACCGCGCGGCTGATGAAGGCCCCACTTATCATACTACCCACGCTCTTAAGCGAACCTTGGACATCCCGGGGGCGCCGGGACCGTGACACCCCCGGGCACGCGGACGGGGCAGCCCATGGTCGTCGACCGGACTGCCCCGCATTGACGCGCATGAGCCGGGAGGGCGTGGATCGCGCCCCGGCGGCTACTTGACCGCGCCCGCCATGACGCCGGAGACGAACTGGCGCTGGAAGGCGAAGAACACCGCGAGCGGGATCACCATCGAGACGAAGGCGCCGGGCGCCAGGACGTCGATGTTGTTGCCGAACTGCCGTACCTGCTGCTGGAGTGCGACCGTGATCGGCGGCGAACCGGAGTCCGCGAAGATCAGTGCGACCAGCATGTCGTTCCACACCCAGAGGAACTGGAAGATCCCGAGCGAGGCGATCGCGGGACCGCCGAGCGGCATCACGACCCGGGTGAAGAGCCGGATCTCACCCGCCCCGTCGAGCCGGGCGGCCTCCAGCAGCTCCCGCGGGATCTCCGCGAAGAAGTTGCGCAACAGGAAGATCGCGAAGGGCAGGCCGAACGCGGTGTGGAAGATGATCACGCCGAAGGTCGTCTCGAAGATGCCGACCGTGCCGAACAGCTTGGAGACCGGGATCAGCGCGACCTGCACCGGGACCACCAGGAGCCCCACCACCACCAGGAACCACCAGTCGCGGCCGGGGAACTCCATCCAGGCGAAGGCGTATCCGGCGAGCGAGCCGATCACCACGACCAGGACGGTCGACGGGACGGTGATCATGATGGTGCTGAACAGCGAATCGGTGATCGTCGAATTGTGCAGCAGCCGGGAGTAGTTGTCGAAGGTCAGCTGGGACGGGACGGTGAAGACCTTCCACCAGCCGGTCGCCGCGATCCTGTCCGGGCTGCGCAGCGAGGACAGCAGCAGCCCGATGGTGGGCATCAGCCAGAACAGGGCCACCAGGACCAGGACGACCCGCATCACGCCGCCGCCGGCCCGTGCCGCGATCCGGGCGCTGAGCGAGCGCCGGGCCTTCGGCGTGCCGGTGTCCGTGCCGGTGTCCGGGGCGTCGTCCGCCCCGGCGGGCGGGGCCGTGGCCGAGGGTGTCGTCATCGGCGCCCCTCCTTCCTTATCCGCCTGATGTTGAAGAGCATCACCGGGACCACCAGCAGCAGCAGGAGTACGGCGATGGCGCTGCCGATCCCCAGGTCCGCGTCCGTGCCGAACGAGGACCGGTAGAGCTGGAGCGCCAGTACGTTCGCGTCGTCCTGCGAGGAGCCCGGCGCGATGATGAAGACCAGGTCGAAGACCTTCAGGACGTTGATCATCAGCGTCACCAGCACCACCGCGAGGACCGGGGCGAGCATCGGCACCGTGATCCGGCGGAACACCTGCCACTCGTTGGCCCCGTCGACCCGCGCCGCTTCGAGGAGTTCACGCGGCAGGCCCGCCAGCCCGGCCGCGATCAGCACCATGGCGAAGCCCGCCCACATCCAGACGTAGCTGCCGATGATGCCGGGGGTCACCAGGGTCGGCCCGAGCCAGTCGACCCCGTTGTACGGCTCCTTGAAGTTGGACTCAGGGAGCCGGAGTTCGGCCCCGTCCGCCGCGGCGGGCAGGGTGAACGTGCCGTCGGCGCCCGCGGTGGCCGAGGCGACCACCTCGCCGTCCTTGACGGCCTCGACCTTGATGCCCTTGAGGCCGAGCTCCTTGGGGTCGATGACGTTGGGCTTGCCGCCGCCGCCCTGGGTGAAGTCCAGCCAGGCGGTGCCGGTGATCCTCCCGTCGTTCACCGCCGCGGGGACCCGTGCGGGCTTCGCGTCGGTGGGCATCTTCGCGGGCAGTACCCCGACCAGGGGCAGTTGGACCGGCTCCCCGGCCCGGACCGGCACCTTGGTCACGAAGGACCCGCCGCCGGCCGCCTTGAGCGGGTGGACGGGCAGCGGATGCGCCTTGGGGAAGCCCGCCGATTCGGAGAACGTGTCGTGCACGCCCACCCATACGGCGTTGGCGACCCCGCGCTCCGGTGCCTGGTCGTACACCAGCCGGAAGATGATGCCCGCGGCGAGCATCGAGATCGCCATCGGCATGAAGACGATCAGCTTGAACGCCGTGCCCCAGCGGATCCGTTCGGTCAGCACGGCGAAGATCAGGCCGAGGACGGTGGAGACGGTCGGTGCGAGGACGACCCAGATCGCGTTGTTCTTGATCGCGGTACGGATGGTGTCGTCGGAGAACAGCGCCTTGTAGTTGTCGAGTCCGGCGAACCCGGTCCCCGCCTGGTCGAAGAACGACCGGTAGACGGAGTACACGATCGGATACACGACGAGCGCGCCGAGCAGCACCAGCGCGGGCAGCAGGAAGAGCGCCGCGATGACCCTGCGGGTGCCGGTGACGCTCTTGCGGCTGGGCACCTTGCGAGTGGGCAGCTGCCCGGGGCCGGGCTCTCTGGGGGCGGGTACCGAGGTCCCGCCGCGGGCTTGGGTGTCGGCGGGGGGCGCCTCGTCGGCGCCCCCCGCTGCGGCTGTCGTCATCCCGTCAGCTCTTGTACGCCTTGGCCGCGTCGGACTCCAGTTTGGCCTGGGTCCCCGCGATGTCCTTCGGGCTCTTCAGGAAGTCCTGGAGGGTCTTCCACTCACCCTTGCCGGGCGTCCCGCCGAACGACTGCGGGGCCTGGTCGGACATGTCGAACCGGACGGCGTCCCCGGCCGAGATCAGCGCCTTGGCCATCGTGCGCTGCACCTCGTTCGGGTACGCGGTGGCGTCCAGGGCCTTGTTGGGCGAGATGAACCCGCCCTGCTCGGCCCAGATCTTCGCGGCGTCGGTGGAGGCCAGCCAGGTCAGCAGGGCCTGGGCGCCCTTGCTGTCCTTCAGGGCCACCGCCGCGTCCCCGCCGGTCACCACGGGCGACTCGGCGCCGACCGCGGGGAACGGGAACACCTTGGCGTCCGTACCGATCTTGGCCTTGGTCTGCGCGATGTTGACGCCGACGAAGTCGCCCTCGAAGACCATCGCGCCCTTGGGCTGGTCACCGCCGGTGAACGTCTGGGTGACCGAGGCCGGGAACTCCGTCTGGAGCGCGCCGTCGGCGCCGCCCGCGATCAGGGCGGGCTTCCCGAAGAGCTGCCCGAGCGTGGTCAGCGCGTCCTTGACCGACCCGTCCGTCCACTTGATCTTGTGCTGGGCCAGCTGGTCGTACTTCTCGGGACCCGCCTGGGACAGGTAGATGTTCTCGAACCAGTCGGTGAGCGTCCAGCCGTCCGCGCCGGCGACCGAGACCGGGGTGACGCCGGAGGCGGACACCGTCTCGGCGGTCGCCAGGAAGTCCTTCCAGGTCTTCGGCTCCGACGCGCCCGCGTTCTCGAACGCCTTGGCGTTGTACCAGATCAGGGACTTGTTGGCGGCCTTGAAGTACACGCCGTACTGGGTGCCGTCCACCGCGCCCAGGTCCTGCCAGACCTTGGAGTAGTTCTTGGTCAGCTGGGCCTTCGCCTCGGCGCCGGCCGGCTTCGCCCACTTCTTCGCGACGGCCTGCTGGATCGCGCCGACCTGCGGGATCATCGCCACGTCCGGCGGCTGGCCGCCGGCGATCTTCGTACCGAGGAAGTTGACGATCGGGTCCTGCGCCGGGACGAAGGTGACCGTCGCCCCCGTGCGCTTCTCGAACTCCTTCAGCACCTTGACGAAGTTGGCCTGTTCCGGGCCGGTCCACACCGCCGCGACGGAGATCTTCTCGCCGTCCAGTTTCGGCAGTACGACGCTCGACGCCTTGTCCTTGCTTCCTTCGGAGCCGCCCCCGTCGGTCTTGCTCTTTCCGCCGTCACCGCCGTCGCCGCAGCCGGTGAGGGCCAGTGCGCCGATGGCTGTGAAAACCATGGCGGCTCTGCGAATCCGAAGCGTTGTGCGCATTCCTGCCCCGTCTCTCCTGTGCGCTTGCACCGACCGGCACCGTCGGACTTCCGACGGTGCCGGTCATTCATCATGTGGTCGTGTGCGCACAGTCCTACGCCCGGCATCCGGGTGCCGCAATACCGATATCGGGCCCAACTCGATGATCGTAATGGGCTCGTGACGTCAAGTCAGTGACGGTATCCGGAGATTGGGGACGACAGGCCCGAACCCCCGGGCCCGTCGCCCCTCGGAGCCCCGGCCGGCCGGCTCTCAGAGGTGAGCGGGCGCGAGCGGCGCCAGCGGCGCGGCGTTCACCGAACGCGCCGCGCGCTCCAGCGCACTGGCCAGCAGCGCCAGGTCCGTCGGCCCGTTGCCCAGTTCGCGCACCGGGCGGCGGGTGGGCGGGTCGCCCATCCGCTCCCACTCCAGCGGTACGACCGTGGGACGCAGCGTCGCCGTACGCGGAATGCGGCCCGTGACCCGCCCGCCCTGGAACGGCGTCACCCGCCCGTCCGGATGGCCCAGCCGTCCCCGGCCCGGCGCCGGGCCGTCCGGCGAGGGCGGGACGACGGGCGGATCGAGCACCACCCGCAGCCGGGCCCCACGGGCCAGGTCGGTGTCCTCCGTGCGGTCCGGGCGGGCGGACGTCGCGACCAGGTGGACGCCGAGCCTGCCGCCTTCCCTGGCGACGGTCTCCAGCGCCCTGACGACCGAACCCGCGGCCGGCCGGCCCGGACTGCCGAGCGCCGGGGCGATCAGCGCGTCGAAGTCGTCCACGAGCACGACGAGCCTGGGCAGCGGCGGAGGTCCCGGCTCCGGCGGCCGGGCCGCGGCGGGCCGCAGTTGCAGGGTGCCGCTCATCTGGGAGTCCACGTCGCCGCGCTGCTCGGACGCGCTCGGCGGCCACTGGCCGTCCGGCCGCCGCGCCGCCCCGGGGCGGCTGTGCCACTCGGCGAAGTCGAGCCCGCCGAGCAGTTCGGCCCGCCGCTTCACCTCGGCGCCCAGTGCCTGTGCGAACTCCCGCATCCTGACCGGGTCGGAGGCCACCAAGTGCGTGAACACGTGCGGGAGTTCGGTACAGGGGCGCAGACTCTCGCCGCGCTCGCCCCCGGCCCCGTCGACCAGCAGGATGCCGAGCCGGTCGGGCCGGGCGGCGGCCGCCAGCGACGCGGCGACGGCCCTCAGCAGCTCGGTGCGTCCGCTGCCGCCCGGCCCCTCGATGAGGAGGTGCGGCCCCTCGTCGGCGAGATCCACACTCACCGGTCCCCGCGGACCGGCCCCCAGCACCACGACGGGCCGCCCGGCGAAGGCGGCGCCCCCGGCGGCGGAGGCGGCCGGACGGGAACCGGTGTCCGCCGTGCCGCCGGCAGGACCGGAGCCGCGTGCGGCGATCCGGGGGGCGTCGCCCTGACGCGGCCCGCTGACCCGGTTCGGGGAACGCCCCGAACCGGCGGAGCGAAGGCCGTCGTCGTCCCTCACATCAGCGGACCCGTCCGCGGACCCGTCCCAGGCGCGGGTGTCGGAGCCGGACAGGGTGCGCGAACTCGGGGTGTCCCCGGGCCCCCCGTCGTACCGCTGCCCGCCCCCACGGGGGTGGGGGGTACGGCCGGACGCGGGGGTGTCGGTGCGCTCGGGGTACGGGGTGCGGCCCGAGCCCGTGCGGTCGTACGCGTCCGGGCGGCCGGGGTACGGGGTGCGGCCCGAGCCCGTGCGGTCGTACGCCTCGCCGCGGCCGGAGGCGCCGCGCGGTACGCCCGTGTGGGTCTCGTTGGAGCCGCCACGACCGTCGAGGCCGCGGGGGTACGGGGTGCGGCCCGAGCCCTGGTTCTCCACGGCGTTCGGGTACGGGGTGCGGCCCGAGCCCCGGCCGGTCGCGTCCTGCGGGTACGGCGTGCGTCCGGAGCCCGGCGCGTCCGTGCCCCGGGCTCCGGACGGGCGGGCTGTCCCGGCGCTGGTGCGCTGGGCCCCCACGCGGGGGGCCGCGCCGCCGGTGCCGCCCGAGCCGCGGACCGTCGCGCCAGGCTGGTCGTCCGCCGTCGAGGCCCAGCGGGCCATCAGGGAGGCCGGGGTGGCGCGGGCGAGGCCCAGCTCGTCCAGGAGGCGGGCGGAGGGCGGGAGCGCCACCGCGGCCGGCCGGCCGGGCAGCCCGCCCTGTCCCTCCGCCCGCAGCGGGGCCAGGGCCCGGCCGAACCGTTCCGCCCAGTGCGCCGACACCGCGTCCACCGCGGCGACCGTGCCGTGGCCGGCTGCCCGGCCGCCCGCCGTGCGCAGCAGTCGCAGCGCCGTCGCCACGTCGCCGCTGAGCATCGCCACCGCCCCGCACTCCCGGAACGCGATCGAGGCATGGCACGCCGCCTCGTAGGTCGCGGCGACCGGGGAGGTGGGGGTGGCGGCCGGGGTCTCGGCCAGACAGATCAGATGGATGCCCGCCGCCGCGCCCGCCCCGGCCAGCCGGGCGGTGTTCTCGCGCAGTGCCGAGGAGCCGGGGTCGCCGTCCACGATCACCACGGTGAACGGGCCCTCGTAGTGCCGGGCGGCCTCGGCGACCGTCGCGCGGTCCAGACTCGCCCAGCCGGGGCCCAGCGGCCCCTCGTCCAGCCGGCGCACCAGTTCCGTGGTCCGGGCGGCGGCCTGCTCGCGGTCGTACGCGAGCAGCAGCCGGCAGTCCTGGCCGTGCATCGGGCGCAGATGCGGCAGCCAGCCGAGCCAGGCCCACTCGCGTCTGCGCTCGTCCACCCCGCGCGCCCGGTCCGTGCTGATCAGCACGATCTCCAGATCGGCGGGGGAGTGCAGGGCGGCCAGCTGTGCCACCGCCGAGCGGGCGAGCCCCGTCAGCCGGTCCCGCGGCCCGGCGAGCCCCAGCGAGCCCGCCTCCCGCAGCCCCACGGTCACCGGCACGGCCGGCAGCTCGGCCCGCTCGGTCGTGCCCAGCCGGACCACCAGCGCCTCCGGATGCGCGGTGTCGCGCTCCCACAGCCGGGGGCCCGGTCCGATCGCGGTCAGCAGTACGGACGCCGGATCGGGCCAGGTGCCCTCCGGAGCGGTGGGCAGCGCGGTGAAGGTGGCGGGGTCCGGGGCGGGCGCGGTCGTCTCGTCGGGCGCGCTCTCGTGCACCGGATCGCCCTTGCCGCCCGCGAGCCGGCGGGCCCAGGCGCCTATCCCACGCCGGGGTGCCTCCTCGTCCGGGGAGTGGGCGGGGCGCCCGGAGCCGGGCCTCGGCCGGGCCGCGGCGGGCCCGTCCCGCTCGTCGTCCTGGGCGCCGCGCTCATGGCCGTGGAAGGCGGCCTCCTCGTGGGCGTCGTACCCGTGGGCGGAGCCGTCCCCGTAACCGTGTCCCGAATCCGGGTCCGGGTCCCAGCCGGGGTCCGGGTCGGCCGGCGCCCTGGCCACCCGCAGATGTCCCTCGCCGTCCGGAGCCGTGCTCAGCGTCGGCGTACGCGCCCCCGAGGTCAGCCGGAGCGTCGACTCGCCGAGCCGCAGCAGCGCACCCGGTTTCAGCCGGACCGGACGGTCGCGCACCTCCGTGCCGTCCAGCGAGGTGCCGTTGGTGGAGCCCAGGTCGGCCACCGCGACCCGGCCGTCGTCGGAGACGGTCACCGCGCAGTGCAGCCGCGAGACGTCGGGGTCGTCGAGCGGGACATCGGCCTCGGCCGAGCGGCCGATCCGGATCCGCCCGCCGTGCAGGAGATGGACCCCGCCCGCGTCCGGTCCGGCGATCACGTGCAGCTGCGCCGGAACGGCGTCGTCCGTCGACTCGTCCTCCCCCGGGACCTGGAGCGAGAGCACCGCCCCGTCGACCAGGGGCGGTTCACCGAGGGCGCTGCGCTGTGCGTCGAGCCGCTCCCGCCCGGCGAACAGCACCACCGCACCGCTGCCGAGGGAGCCGTCGGGCCCGGAGACGGCCGCGGCCAGGCCGGACGCAACGGTGGCCAGCGCCGTCCCCGCGGGGGCGGTGACCAGCACATCGCAGGCGCGCGCCGGGGTCTGGCCGCTGCGCGGCGCGAGGACGGTCAGCCGGATCTGCATCGCCGTCAGCGGTCCCTTCTGCGCGGGGTGCCCGGCAGGGGAAACGCCCTGTGATTCCCCCCACCCGGCACGGACGCGTCGTCCGGTACAGGTTCGTCACGTATCGCAGGGCTCCCCACCCCACAGTTCCGTGCTGGAGGCATCCTCGCACCTGCCTCTGACAACCCGCCCGCGGGTCACCGCTAAGTGATCTTGAAAGGTCTGCTGTGCGCCCAAAAGTGCCTGCTTGGCCCGTTCTTCGGCGGTGCCGATATGGCCGGAACCGGCCCCCGGGGGCCTGGAGTGCGGCCGGGTGCGGCAACCATCCGTCCGAAGTGAACGTCTTCCTCCGCAACCGGTGCGCCCGGGGCGAACAGATCCGGCCCCGGCGGAATTCCGGACAAAGCGGCAACCGGGCGGAGCAGGCCACCCACCGCCGGACAGGCTCTAGAGTGGGCCGGAAACTCCTGGAGGAATCCGGGGGACCGCAAGCACCACGATCAGCAGGGAGCGCATGACGTGCGGCCGGTAGGCAGCAAGTACCTGCTCGAGGAGCCGCTGGGACGCGGCGCCACGGGCACCGTCTGGCGCGCCCGCCAGCGTGAGGCCGCGGGAGCCGAGGCGGCCGTCACGGGCCAGCCCGGCGAACTCGTCGCGATCAAGGTCCTCAAGGAGGAGCTCGCCAACGACGCGGACGTCGTGATGCGGTTCCTGCGCGAGCGCTCCGTGCTGCTGCGGCTGACCCACGAGAACATCGTGCGCACCCGGGACCTGGTCGTCGAGGGAGACCTCCTCGCCCTGGTGATGGACCTGATCGACGGCCCGGACCTGCACCGCTACCTGCGCGACAACGGCCCGCTCACCCCGGTCGCCGCCTCGCTGCTCACCGCGCAGATCGCCGACGCGCTCGCCGCCAGCCACGCCGACGGCGTCGTCCACCGCGACCTGAAGCCCGCCAACGTGCTGGTCTCCGAGCGCGACGGCGTGATGCACCCGATGCTCACCGACTTCGGCATCGCCCGGCTCGCGGACTCCCCGGGGCTGACCCGGACGCACGAGTTCGTCGGTACGCCGGCCTATGTGGCGCCCGAGTCGGCCGAGGGCCGCCCGCAGACCTCGGCCGTCGACATCTACGGCGCCGGAATCCTGCTGTACGAGCTGCTCACCGGCCGGCCGCCGTTCGCCGGCGGCACCGCGCTCGAAGTCCTGCAACGGCACCTCAGCGAGGAGCCCCGCCGCCCCGGCAACGTCCCCGCGCCGCTGTGGACGGTCATCGAGCGCTGCCTGAGCAAGGACCCCGACCGGCGGCCCAGCGCCGAGAACCTGGCCCGCGCGCTGCGTACCGTCGCCGACGGCATCGGCGTGCACGCGAACTCCGCGCAGATCGCGGCAGCCGACGGGGTGGCCGCCCTGCTCGCCCCCGACCCGGCTCCGACGGCCGTCCCGGAGACGCCCGGAGCGGCCGACCCGACACAGGTGCTGCCGAGCAACGCCGGTTCGTACGACCCGAACGCGGTCACCGGTGTCATGCAGCAGAACGCCGGACCGGGCGGCGGCCACGCCGACCCGACCGCGGTCCTGCCGCCCGTCCCGCCGCAGCCCGAGGGGGCCCCGCAGCCCGACGGGCCGCACCCCTGGCAGTCCCAGCTCCAGGCCGCCCGCGACCGCAACGACCAGACGCAGGTCCAGTACCTCGACCCGAGCCAGGACCCGTTGCGCCGCCGCCCCCAGCGCCAGCAGCCGCCCCAGCAACCGCAGCAGCCGCGCAGGCAGCAGCAGTACCCGCCGCAGAACCGGCAGCAGCAGTACCAGCAGCAACAGCAGCAGTACCAGCCTCAGCAGCAACAGCAGCAGTATCAGCCGCAGCAGCAGCGCCAGCAGTACGCGCCGCAGCAGCAGCCCCAGCAGCCTCAGCAGCCCGTTCAGCGCCCGCCCCGCGAGCCCAGGCAGCGCGGCGCGAACCCGATGAAGATCCCCGGCCTCGGCTGCCTGAAGGGCTGCCTGTTCACGGTGGTCCTGCTCGTCGTCGCGAGCTGGCTGATCTGGGAGCTCACCCCGCTGAAGGACTGGATCGGCCAGGGCGAGAGCTACTGGCACGCGATCAGCCACGCCGCCGGTACCGTCTCCGACTGGATCTCGAAGCTGGGCGGCAGCGGCAACTGACGGAGCGGGGCGCCGCCGATCCAGCCGGACGCCCCGTCAATTCTGTAGCTATATCGACTTCCGCGTACCAATTCCCTGGCAATTCGTACGCAGAAGTGAAGGTTGGTGCCATCCAGGGCACGCAACCCCCCGATCGCCGCGTAACTTTGTCGACCGGGGGTTGTTGCGCGAAGGCCCAATCGCCAGCCGCTGAGGGAGCAGTCTTGGCACGGAATATCGGCAGCCGGTACACCGCCCACCAGATCCTGGGGCGTGGCAGCGCCGGCACGGTGTGGCTCGGCGACGGCCCCGAGGGGCCCGTCGCCATCAAACTGCTCCGCGAGGACCTCGCGGCGGACCAGGAACTCGTCGGGCGGTTCGTCCAGGAGCGCACCGCCCTGCTCGGACTCGACCATCCGCACATCGTCGCCGTCCGCGACCTCGTGGTGGACGGCAACGACCTGGCCCTGGTCATGGACCTGGTCCGCGGCACGGACCTGCGCACCCGGCTCGACCGCGAACGCAGGCTGGCGCCCGAGGCGGCCGTCGCGATAGTCGCGGACGTGGCCGACGGCCTCGCCGCCGCGCACGCCGCCGGGGTGGTCCACCGCGACGTCAAGCCGGAGAACATCCTGCTCGACATGGAGGGTCCGCTCGGCCCCGGCAACTCCCACCCCGCGCTCCTCACCGACTTCGGCGTGGCCAAGCTGATCGACACCCCGCGCCGCACCAAGGCCACCAAGATCATCGGGACGCCGGACTATCTGGCCCCCGAGATCGTCGAGGGCCTCCCGCCGCGCGCCGCCGTCGACATCTACGCCCTCGCGACGGTGCTGTACGAGCTCCTCGCGGGGTTCACGCCCTTCGGCGGTGGCCACCCCGGCGCCGTCCTGCGCCGCCATGTCACCGAGACGGTCGTCCCGCTCCCCGGCATCCCCGAGGAGCTCTGGCAGCTGCTGGTCCAGTGCCTGGCCAAGGCCCCGGCCTCCCGGCTGCGCGCCTCCGAGCTGGCGGCCCGGCTGCGCGAGCAGCTCCCGCAGCTGGCCGGCATCCCGCCGCTGGACGTGGACGAGCCGGACGACGAACCGGAGCCCCAGCCGCACGGGCAGAGCTACGACGAGCAGCAGTACACCCCGGCGGCCGAGGAGCCCCGCCGCCGCGGCGCGGTGCCGCTGGTCCCCGGCTCGTCCCCCGACTCCAACCGGGACACCCACACGAGCATGCGCGTCCCGGCACCCGACGAGCTGTCCGGCGGCCCCCGGGGCACCGCCCGCGCCCCGCGCGCCCCCGGCCGGCCCCGGCCCGGCTCGGCGCGCAACAAGTCGGCGGCCATCCGCAAGCGCCGCATCACGCTGGGCGCGGCGGCGCTGGTGCTGGTCGCCGGGCTCGGCTTCGGCGGCTGGCTGGCGATGAGCGGCGACGACGCGGGCGCGACCCCGCAGGACTCCGGGAACTCCGCCCCCGGTACCCCCTGAGCGCGGCGGAACCCGCCCCCGCCGGGCCGTGCGCGGCGGGGCCGCGGAACGGCGATCGCCCGGCCCGAGGAACGTCCGCGCCGACAGCCGTTACGCTGGACCCGTGGCAGTCGTCGATATTTCCGAAGAGCTGAAGTCCCTCTCCTCGACCATGGGGTCGATCGAGGCCGTCCTGGACCTGGATGCGCTGAGGGCGGACATCGCCGCGCTCGAGGAGCAGGCGGCAGCGCCGTCCCTCTGGGATGACCCGGACGCGGCGCAGAAGATCACCAGCAAGCTTTCGCACATCCAGGCCGAGGTCCGCAAGACCGAGGCCCTGCGCAGCAGGATCGACGATCTCGAAGTCCTCTTCGAGCTCGCCGAGGACGAGGGCGACGCCGACGCGCTCGCCGAGGCCGAGTCGGAGCTGGCCTCCGTCAAGAAGGCGCTCGACGAGATGGAGGTCCGCACCCTCCTGTCCGGCGAGTACGACGCGCGCGAGGCCCTGGTCACCATCCGGGCCGAGGCCGGCGGCGTCGACGCCGCGGACTTCGCCGAGAAGCTCCAGCGCATGTACCTGCGCTGGGCCGAGCGGCACAACTACAAGACCGAGGTCTACGAGACGGCCTACGCCGAAGAGGCCGGCATCAAGTCGACCACCTTCGCCGTGGAGGTGCCGTACGCCTACGGCACGCTCTCCGTCGAGCAGGGCACCCACCGGCTCGTGCGGATCTCGCCCTTCGACAACCAGGGCCGCCGCCAGACGTCCTTCGCGGGCGTCGAGGTGCTGCCGGTGGTCGAGCAGACGGACCACGTCGAGATCGACGAGTCCGAGCTCCGCATCGACGTGTACCGCTCCTCGGGCCCCGGCGGCCAGGGCGTCAACACCACGGACTCCGCGGTCCGGCTGACCCACCTGCCGACCGGCATCGTCGTCTCCTGCCAGAACGAGCGCTCGCAGATCCAGAACAAGGCATCCGCGATGAACGTCCTCCAGGCGAAGCTCCTTGAGCGCCGCCGCCAGGAGGAGCAGGCGAAGATGAACGCCCTCAAGGGCGACGGCGGCAACTCCTGGGGCAACCAGATGCGGTCGTACGTCCTGCACCCGTACCAGATGGTCAAGGACCTGCGTACGGAGTTCGAGATGGGCAACCCGGAAGCGGTCTTCAACGGCGAGATCGACGGCTTCGTCGAGGCGGGCATCCGCTGGCGCAAGCAGAACGAGAAGTAGTCTCGTCCATACAGCAGTTGAGCCCCGGGCAGTCACCACCGCCCGGGGCCCTTCTCGTTCCGGAACGGGCGAGTTGAGGGGACGCCGTGGTGAATGCGTCACAGTCGTGGTTCCGAATGAAGGGCAACGACCGTCAAACCGGGGCACATTGCGCGGAACGGCCTTGACGTAGTCCTTATCTCTGGACAGGCTGCTGGAGCAGCATGCGTATGTCTGGGACGGGTGTGATCGGGGGCGGGCGGCACGGCCACGGCACGACGTCGGCCGGCGTTCGGAGCAAACCCCGCAGGGCCGTGGCCCGCATATGGCTGCTCCACTGACGAGAACAGCTACTGGGGGTAGCAGCACATGACGAAGAAGACGCGAGTACGCGTCGCGCGGATCGCCGCGGGTGCGGTCATCGCCGCAGGCGCCTCGCTCACCGCCGCCGGTGCGGCGCAGGCCGTCGGAATCGGTATCGGCATCAGTGCCGAGGCCAACCAGGACGCCGTGAACATCGGTGTCTCCGGCGACGACGACGCGGCCGGCGGCGGTGACGCCACGGGTGGCGAGGACACCGCTGGTGGTGGCGACGTGGCCGGAGGCGCCGATGTCGCTGGTGGCGCCGACGTGGCCGGTGGTGGCGACGCTGCGGCCGGTGGTGACGATGCTGCTGGTGGTGGCGACGCTGCCGCTGGTGGTGAGGACGCTGCTGGTGGTGGCGACGCTGCGGCCGGTGGTGAGGACGCTGCTGGTGGTGGCGACGCTGCGGCCGGTGGTGACGATGCTGCTGGTGGTGGCGACGCTGCCGCCGGTGGCGGCGACGCTGCCGCTGGTGGCGGGGACGCTGCGGTGGGTGGTGGCGATGCCGCCGCTGGTGGCGGGGACGCTACGGCCGGTGGAGGTGACGCTGCTGCTGGTGGCGGCGACGCGGCGGCCGGTGGCGGAGATGCCACCGGTGGTGGCGACGCTGCGACCGGTGGCTCCGGCTCCGGGAGCGACGGCGGCAACGCGGGCACCTGCACCGTCGACCTCGACGGTGCCGAGTGCGCCGACAACACCGACACCGACTCGGTCGGCAACCAGCCGGCCGAGCAGGGCAAGGGCAAGGACGAGCTCGCCGAGACCGGTGCCGCCGAGACCACGTTCCTGCTGGTCGGCGCCGCGACGATGATCGCCGGAGGAATCGGCTTCCGGATCCTCCCGCGCCTGGTGAACGGCCGCACGGCCGCCTGATTCCGGTAGCGGTACCTGTACGAACAGAGGGACCCGGTCCGCGGAAGCGGACCGGGTCCCTCTGTTCGTACGCCGTACGTGGGGGGAAGCGGGATCAAGCCGTGGTCCCGGCCGTCTTCCGGGGCTCCGGAGCGGGCGGCACCTGCGCGGATTGCGCGGCCTGTGCCGGCTCGCTCGTGGCGGGAGTGCCCTCCCGCCGTGCGGAGAGGAAGCTGACGCCCGCGCAGACCAGCGCGATCGCCCCGACCACGTACCAGTTGAGGCCCGGGGTGTCGGTGGAGCGCGAGAGGTCGTAGAGCGCCCCGGCGGACAGGGTGCCGATCATGTTGCCGAAGCTGCGGAAGAAGTGCATGGCGCCCATCGCCCGCGCGAGCCGGTCCGCCGGCATCCGGTTGGCGACCCAGAGGTCGAAGGACGGGGTGAACAGGATGTCGCCGAAGACCACGACCAGGCAGCCCACGACCACCCACGTCGCCGTCTGGCCCGCGCCGAACAGCGTGTACGCCACCGCCATCGCCAGGAACGCGACGCCCATGACCTGGCCGGGGCGCAGCCGCTTGGACATGTATCGGAACGCTGGGTACTGGAGGACGAGGAGGGCGAGGCCGGTGATCCAGAACGGGGTGGAGACCGGCATCTCGGCGACGAACTCCTCCATGTGCAGCGGCATGCCGACCAGGAAGGTGATCGACAGGACCCAGAAGACACTGGAGAGCAGGAAGTAGCTGCCGCCACCGCCGAGCTGGAGGCCCTTGAGGATCGCCACGTTGACCAGGGGCGCCCTCGCGGCCGACGGGTCGGCCTTCGCGCCCGCGTCGGCGGGGATGAACGAGGCCGCGGCGGCGCAGTACCCGGCGAACAGGACGAACACCACCAGGAACAGGATCGCCATGGACGAGCCGAGGAAGATCCCGCCGATCACCGAGCCCGCGATGACCCCGAGCTGGCAGGACATCTGGAACGAGGAGAAGGCCTTGGGGCGGTCCTTCTCCGGCAGCGTGCCCAGGATGTTCTTCAGGCCGGGGAAGGACACCCCGGAGCCGAAGCCCACGAAGAAGGCGAGCAGGCTGTAGAACAGCACCCCGTGCGCGAAGGCCATGCCGCCCAGCGCGACGGCCTCCACGGCGATGCCGACGATGATGCTCGAACGCGTACCGAACCGGGCGGCGACCCCCTCGTAGAAGAAGGTGGCGCTCAGCCGGCCCACGTACGTCAGGAACATCACGAACCCGGCCCAGAAGCCGCTGTACTCCACGCCGAGCGTCGAGATCAGATGCGGGAACCAGATGTAGTTACCGATATGGGCGAGCGCGATACCGGAGTTGACGCCGAGCAGGACCTTGCGGGTCTCCGGGCTCAGGACATGGCGTTCCTGGCGGCTCATGCGGTGACCTTTCCTCGAGTGGGGGTGGCGCGCAGGCCGCGGATCGCCGCCACGATCGCGTCGCGGTCGACAGTTCTGCCCTGGACGTACGTGGCCTGCGGAAGCTCCGACAGGGGACGGCCGGCGGCGGCCGGGGCGATCAGGTTGAAGGTGGCCGGACGGCCCTGCGCGATCAGGTCCGTGACCGGCTCACGCCCCGACAGCTCGTCGAAGAAGCCGCGGGCCGTGCTGGTCGCCGTACGCAGCAGCGCCTCGCGCAGCCCCGGCTTGCCCAGGTCGTCACCGGCCAGCAGATCCAGCTCGCCCTTGAGCGCGTCGCCGTGGAAGGCACCGGTGTTGCCGCAGTCCGTGCCGATCAGCAGCTTGCCGCGCTCCAGCGCCGCCAGGCTGTTGTCGCGCATGTTGACCAGCGCCGCGGTCCGGGTGTCCTGGACCTGGAACTGGATGCCGAACGGCTCCTCGATCTCCGACACGTACGTGAGGTTGGCGAGATCCTGCGTCTCGCGGAAGCCGGGCCGCTCGTACTCGCGCAGGAAGTCCTCGCGTTCCATGATCATGGGGCGCAGCCCGCTGAGGGTGGAGACGAACCGGGCGCCCTCCAGCTGCTGCCAGTCGGCGGCCGACAGGCCGACGTCCCGCACCGGGTGGGCGAAGATCCGGAAGCCGAAGGAGTAGGCCTGCATCACCTCGTCGCGGGTGTTGCAGTCGATGACCGTCCTCAGACCGGCCTCGGCGGCCAGCCTCGGTACGTGGGCGAGGATGTCGGCCGGCAGCCGGGAGAAGCGCTTGGCGCTCTCCGGCTGTTCGGCGCCCTCGGTGAACATGACCTTCAGGAAGGTGGCGCCGCGCACCGCGTTGGCCGCCAGCACCGTGGCCAGGTCGTCCTGGACACCCAGCATGAAGACGGGGGCCGGGAATTCGACCCCGTGGCCGTAGTGGCCGTCGATGTCCTTGGTGGCCGTGGCCGCGTAACCGCAGTGGGCCAACTCGGGCCAGGGCAGCCCCGACTCCTGCCTGCCCTGCTCCCAGCCGTCCTTGACCAGGGGGAAGCCGAACATGTCCACGACGTGCGTGACCCCGTGGTAGAGGTACTGCATCGCACAGATGCGCGGGTCGTCCAGCGAGTCGTCGAAGTTTGCGGGCAGCCCGAGGTGGGCGTGGGCCTCGGTGAAGCCGGGCCACAGCTCGGGCGTGACGCGGTCGTCCGCGTCCCGGTCCGCGACGGCCCGGACGGAGGCGAAGTGCCCGTCCTCCACCGCGACTTCGTACAGTGAGCCCGGATCGAGCTCCGGGATGGCGACGCGCATCAGCGGGCCACCTTCGCCGTGATGGTGAACTCGATGTCGTCGAGGGCCGCCCGCACCCGGCCGGCCGCCTCGTCGCGGTCCTTGCCGGTGTAGATCAGGTGGCCGAGCCAGTCGAAGTTGCTCTTGGAGAGCCGGGAGACCGTGCGGCCGGGCTTGGCGTACGCCAGCGCCTCCTCGAAGCCCGGGGTGCCCTTGAGGCGGTCGAAGCCGATGGAGACGATCTCGCCGTCGACGGGCGAGCCGAACCAGTGGCCGCCGGCGATGACCTCGCCGGGGACGGGGAGTTCGGGCCGCTCGCCCAGGGCCTGGCGGATGACCTCCAGGTAGGGGTTGACGCCGCTGGACAGCTCCATCAGCTGCGGCACGATGCCGCCGGTGAGCCGGCCGTTGACCTCGCAGAGCACCGGGCCGTCGGCGGCGAGGATGTACTCGGCGTGGATGAAGCCGAAGTCGACGCCGAGGCCCTTGAGCACCTTCTCGTTCATCGTGAACAGCTCGGCTTCCAGCGGGTGGCCGCGGAAGTAGGTCAGACCCATTTCGATGAAGTACGGGAAGCCGCTGAGGTTGCGGTCGGTGATACCGAGGTTGACGATTTCGCCGCCCTGGAGCACGCAGGCCTCGACCGAGACCAGCTCGCCCTCGACGAACTCCTCGACGACGATCTCCGGGATGCGGGTGACCCCGCGGCCGTAGTCGTCCACCTTCGCCAGGTCGGCCAGGTAGTCGGTGAGCTCCTGGTCGTCGCGGAGCAGGAGCACGTGCAGGCTCGCCGTGCCGTCGGACGGCTTCACCACGCAGGGGAAGCCGATCTCGCGGACCGCCGCCACCATGTCCTTCGGGTCCGCGACGGCCACGAAGCGCGGCTGGCGCACGTCCGTGTGCTCCAGGGTGAGGCGGGTGCGGTGCTTGTGGCGGGCGTTGAGCGCACCCTCCACGCTCATCCCGGGCAGGCCCAGCGAGCGGGCCACCGACGCGGCGTGCACCGTGTGGTACTCGCTGTAGGTCGTGACGCCGTGCACCGGCTTGGCGGCGTGGATCTCCTTGGCGAGCCGCTCCAGCTCATCGATGGAGAAGGCCTCGACGCTCTTGATCACATCGCACTTGGGGTGCGCGAACGCCGCCTCGGCCAGCGGCGAGGCGCCGAGGTAGAAGTCGGGGTCGGCGGAGACGAAGGTGACGTCGTGCCCCAGCTGGAGGGCGTTGGCGATGCCGGCGATGCCGTTCGGGTTGCATTCGACCATGAGGATGTGCATGGGAGATTCCTTTTCTCGGCAGGATCGGGGGAGTTCAGGGGTGCGGTGTTCAGGCGGCTGCGGCGAGCACGGCGGGCAGATCGAATCCGAGCCCGGCCATCACCTCTCGGTGGTCGCCGCCCTCGGCGGGCCAGGTGTGGCCCGCGTTCACGCCCACGACCTCGCACCGGGGCATCAGGAGCGCCAGGGCCTCGGCGGCACCGCCCTCGCGCCGGTGCTCCTCGACGACCACGAACCGCCGGTGCTTCCCGGCCAGTTCGTCGGCCGCACGGGCGAGGTGGGCGTGGTCCAGATGGACGAGGTGCGCGTGGCCGAGCTCCGGGCGCCGCTCGCGTGCTTCGAGCGCCAGCCGGGTGCCCTCCTCGCCCACGGAGACGAGGCAGGGTTCACCGGCGCGGCCCTCGGCGTCCCAGTTCACCAGGGGCGGTTCGGGGCCGTCCGCCGGCAGCGACGTGTACGAGGCGTTGCGCCCGGTACGGATGTAATACGGCTTGCCCGACCGGGCCGCGGCACGCACGACGGCCCGCATCTCGGCCTCCCCGTACGGTGCCGCGATCGTCACGCCGGGCACGCTGCGCAGGACCGCGAGGTCCTCCAGGCAGTGGTGGGTGGTCCCGAACCAGGCCCCGGAGACACCGGCGTAGGGTGCGACGACGGTGACCCCGGCGCCCAGGTAGCCCAGCGTGAGCTTGAGGCTCTCGGCCGCCCTGAGTGCGGCGAACGGGGCGAAGGTCGACACGAACGGGCGGTAGCCGCCCACCGCGAGCCCCGCGGCCATGTCCACCATGGCGCCCTCGGCGATGCCCAGGTTGAAGAACCGCTCCGGGTGGGCCAGTTGGAAGGGGTGGTTCTTGCCGCCGAGGTCGGCCTCCAGGCAGAGCACCCGGGAGTCCCGCGCGGCGATCGCGGTCAGCTCGTCGCGGTAGGCGTCCCGGCCCGAGAGGGCCTTCGGCGCCGCCTGCAGGGTCTGCGCCTCCGTCACGGTCGCCGTCATCGGATCGCTCGCTTCCACTTGGCGGCGCGCGCCGCGTCGATCGTGACGTAGTGGGAGGCGGCCCTGCCCTCCACGGCGGGGACGCCCTTGCCCTTGACCGTGTCGGCGACGACCGCGAGCGGCCGGGTGGCCGCCGAACGGTCGCCGGACAGCACCTCGGTGAGGGCGCCGAGGTCGTGTCCGTCCACCTCGGCCGTCTCGAACCCGAAAGCGGCGAAGCGGCCGGCCAGGTGCGGCAGCGGTGAGACGTCCGCGACCATCCCGTCGTTCTGGCCGCCGTTGCGGTCGACCACCAGCACGAAGTTGCCCAGCCGCTGGGCGGCGGCGACCTGGCAGGTCTCCCAGACGAGGCCCTCCTGGAGTTCGCCGTCGCCCGTCACGGCGATGCCGAGGCCCGGCTGACGGGCGAGCCGGCGGGACATCGCCCAGCCGGCCGCGTACGGCACACCGTGCCCGAGACTGCCGGTCGGGAAGCGCACCCCGGGCACCTTGGGGCCCGGATGGCCGGTGTAGGGATGGCCCGCCATGCCGTACAGCGGGGCCGGGTTCTCCGGCAGGGTGCCGTTCACGTAGAGGGCCGCGTACAGACCGGCGGCGGCATGGCCCTTGCTGAGGACCACCTCCGTGCCGTCACCGGACGCGGCCCGGTGCAGTGCCGCGATCAGGATGTCCAGCACGGACAGGCTGCCCCCGAGGTGGCAGCCGCGCGGGCTCGCGGCCATGTCGACGACGAGCCTGCGGGCCCGCAGCGCCCGCTCCGCAAGCAGGGCGTGGTCCGCGTCGGCGGAGCCGGGGGCCGCGGGATCCTGTGTGCTGATCGTGTCGGTCAGTACGGTCATCACCTGCTCCCTTCCGGCAGTGCGAACCAGCGGGCCACCGCGTCGCCCAGCAGCGACCGCGCGGTGCGGTACTCCTCGGCGCCGATGTGCTCCTGGTCCGTGTGGTCGAGTGCTGAGTCACCGGGGCCGTAGGCGACCATCGGCACGCCGCGCCAGGTGGTGGCGAGCGTGTTCATGTCCGAGGTGCCCTTCTTGACGACGAACCGGGGCCGCACGCCCGTCTGCCCGAAGGCGCGGGTGAAGACCTTCACCAGCGAGCTGGTGCGGCCTCCGCTGTGGCCGGGGGTGGCCCGCTCCATCACGATTTCGACGCCGTCGCCCTCGTGCGCCAGGGCGGCGGTGCGCAGCGCGTCGAGGTCCGCGCCCGGCGGCACCCGGAAGTTGAGGATGGCGACGGCACGGTGACGTTCCCGGCCGGTCTCGCAGCGGACGTCGATGACGGCGCTGAGGGCGTCCGGGGCCTGTTCGGTCACCGACGTCCTGATGGCGTCCACGGCCCGGATCAGCGTGTCGGGCGCGGAGACCGCGTCCATTCCCGCCGAGTGCCCGCTGTCCACGGAGGCCGTGACGCGGAGCTTGAACAGGCCGTAGTAGCCGAGTGTCAGCTTGTCGCTGCCGCTGGGCTCACCGATCACGACGGCGTCGGCCGGATAGTGGTCCCGGGCGTGGAAGGCGCCCTTGGAGGACGAGATCTCCTCCTCGACCGCGCCCACCACCCGCAGCCGGCCGTCGGCCGGTACGTCGGCGGCGGCCAGCACCTCCAGGAAGGCGGCGAGGCTGCCCTTGGCGTCCACGCTGCCCCGGCCGTGCAGTTCGCCCTCGCGCCACTCGGCGGGCCAGTGGTGCGGGACGGTGTCCAGATGGCCGAGCAGCAGCAGGCCGCGGTCCCCGGTGCCCTTGGTGGCCACCAGGTTCCCGGCGGCGTCGATCTTGGCGTCGATGCCGCGTTCGGCGCACCAGTCCAGCAGGTACGCCGCGAGCTCGTGCTCGTCGCCGGAGACCGAGGGGACCCCGACCGCCCGCCCGAGCAGGGTCAGGTCCTCGTCGGGCCGGCCGCCCCGCCAGAACCGGGTCCAGCCGAACGGGTCGGCCAGCGTGTGCGGACCGGTGATGGCGATGTCGGCGCTGCCGCCCTCCAGCGCCATCTCGGCGGCACGCACCTTCTGCCGCATCCTGCCGCCGGCGTACTTCGCCGCCTCGCCCGGGTGGGCGTGGCGCAGCGTCGACGCCGGGTCGGCGGGGTCGGTGAGGAGTCCGGCGGTGCCGGTGACCAGCCGGAGGTGGTCGGCGCCCAGCGCGTTGGAGAGCGCGGCGGCGAGCACGTCGGCGTCCACGTTCAGCGGGGCGCCGCCCTCCCGGTCGCGTACCGGCGCGGAGAGGCACACCACGTCGTACGCGTCCAGCAGGGCCCGTAGCCGGGCCGTGTCGATCCCGGCCGGCACCCCGGCCCGGTGGTCGCGCACCACCCGGCTGCGGCCCTGCGAACTCACCGTCTTCAGCGGCCGGTTGGCGCGTCCGGTGACCAGGCCGCCGCGTGCGGCGACCGCGGTGAACACATCGACACCCAGCGCGCGCAGACCGTCCTCGACCGCGGGCAGGGTGACCCGCTCGTAGGCGTCGACCAGATGCGTCATCTCCTCGGGCGGGCAGTAGCGCACCGCGTCCCCGTTGGCGAGCCGCAGTTCGGGCATGGCCCGGCCGATGGCGCCGTAGTGCCGCTCGATACCGGCGGCGCCCCCGGCGACCAGCAGGACCCGGGCGCCGCGTGCGACGAGCGAGGCCAGTTCCGCGTACACGGAGCCGCGGTCCAGGGTGGCGCTGCCGACCTTGACCACGTACAGGGGACGGTTCACGGTGCCACCGCCGCGCAGCTGAGACCGGTCCACTCGGCGTACCCGAGGGCCAGGTTCATCGCCTGGACCGCCTGGCCCGCCGCTCCCTTGATGAGGTTGTCGATCGCGGCGATGGACACGCACGCGTCGCCCTCCACGGAGACCGCGACCTCGGCGATGTTCGAACCGACGACGGCCTTCAGCATCGGGAAGTCCTGCGGGGCCTTGGGGGAGGGCCGCACCCGCAGGAACGCCTTGCCGGCGTAGGCCTTGGCGTAGGCCCGCTTGACGTCCAGTGGGGAGACGCCGTCCTTCAGCCTGCTGTACGCGGAGATCAGGATGCCGCGCGGCACGTCCAGGCTGTGCGTGGAGAAGCGCAGATCGGGGGCGCTGCCGGTGAAGTGCGTCAACGCCTGGGTGATCTCCGGCAGATGGCGGTGGCCGTGCAGCTTGTGCACCCGGAAGTTCCCCGAGCGCTCGGCCGGCTGCTCGGAGCCGCCGCGGCCGCCACCGGTGGAACCGGTCTTGGCGTCGACCACCACGTCCCGCTCGACCAGTCCGTCGGCGAAGAGCGGGTAGAGCGCGTAGATCGTCGCCGCGGCCATGCAGCCGGGCAGGTTGATGAACCTGCCCTCCGGCAGTGACTCCGACAGATCCGGTACGTAGTAGAGGAACTCGTCGGCCGGCGGGTGGGCCACCGACGCCGGGTAGTGCTTGGCCTGTTCCTGCGGGTTGGTCAGCCGGAAGTCCCCGGCCAGGTTGAGTACGTACTTGGCGCGGTCCGCGATCCGCGGGAGCCGCTCGGGCAGCGCCCCGGTGGGCAGGCAGGTGATGGCCACGTCGACCTCACCGAGCTGGTCCAGCGGCCGCAGCTTGATCCCGGCCAGCCGGGGGTGGTTGCGGAGCCACGGATGGACGGCGCCCACCTGCTTCCCGGCACCGCGCTCGGCGGACAGGAAGGCGAGCTCCACGTGGGGGTGGTTGAGCAGCAGCCGGATGACCTCGCCACCGGTGTAGCCGCTCGCGCCGATCACCGCGACGCGGGTCTTGCGTTCGGACGGGGGGTTCTGGAGTGTCGTCTGCTCAGCCAAGGCGTGCCGCCTTCTCGTAGGGCCGGCGGTAGTCGCCGTCCTTGACGAGCTTGCGGATGGCGTCCGGGCGGCGGGCGACCTTGGTGAAGGCGTCCGCGTACCGCAGCGCCCGCTCGTACTCGACCGGTGAGCGCAGCTCGCGGCAGAGGACCAGCGTGGAGTCGAGCATGGCGAGGGTCGCCGGGAAGTCCTCCGGCCGGTGGTCGCGCACCGCCCCGGGGTTGAGGGTGAACGGGTAGCCGTTGCCGAATCCCGCCCGGTGCACGAACGGCAGGTGGCAGGGGATCGGGGTGTTCTGCCACTCCCGCGCCGGTACGCCCTCGGCGACCAGCAGGTCGTGCACCGCGTCCTTGACCGCCCACACCGGGAGGTCGTCCAGGCCGACGGCCTCGGGCCGCAGCGAGATCCGGTACATGTTGTACGCGTGGACGTGGCCCTCGGGCACGTACGGGGCGCGGAAGAACCCGGTGGCGTTCAGCGTGTCCGCGATCAGCCGGGAGTTACGGGCCCGCACCTCGTCGTAGTACGGCAGCCGCTCCAGCTGGCTCGCGCCGAACGCGGCGGCGACCCAGGACATCTCGTAGTCGATGCCGTTGAGCCGGGTGTGGTCGGCGGCGCGCCGGTGGGCCTCCTCGGTCGCGAAGAAGGCGATGCCGCCCTCGCCGCCGAGCGGGAAGTTCTTGTCGGCCATCAGGCTCTGGCCGGCGGCGTCGCCGAACGAGCCGGCGACCCGGTCCCCGATCCGGGCCGAGTGGGCGTGCGAGGCGTCCTCGACGAGCGCGATGCCGTGCCGGTCGGCCAGCGCCCGCAGCGCGGGCACATCGGCCGGGAGGCCGTGCACGTGCACCGGCATCAGGGCCCGGGTCCGGTCGGTGACGGCGGCGGCCGCGGCCGCCGGGTCCATGCAGTAGGTACGCGGGTCGATGTCGACGAACACCGGGATCGCGTGCGCGGCGACGACGGCCTGGGCGGTGGCGATGAAGGTGAACGCGGGCACGATGACCTCGTCGCCCGGCTGCACACCGGCGCCGATCAGGGCGAGGTGCAGGCTGGAGGTGCCGCTCGCGGTGGGCAGCGCGTACTTTGCACCGACATAGCCGCGGTACGCCTCGGCGAAGTCGGCGACGACCTTCTCGGGCGAACGGCGCTGCGAGAGCAGCATGTTGAAGACGTCTTCCTTGGTGATGACCGGGAAGAGCGTGCGGCGCAGTTCCTTGGGGATCAGCGCCTCGCCGCCGAAGGCGGCCAGTTCGGCGGTGAGTTCCTCGGCGGAGGGCAGCGGAAGCGGGGCGGAGGGAAAGTCGGTGATCATGACGGTGCTCCGGTGGTCAGGGGGCGCGCGGCCTGGCTGAGTGCCATCCGGACACAGGCCGCGACGAGCGGGCTCAGCCGGTAGTTGAACTGCACGCCGGGGATCAGGTCCGGGTCGGCCTCCTCCTGCGTCCACATGGTGCGCAGGTCGTGGGCGCCGAAGATCTTCAGCCGTTCGGCGCGGGCCCAGACCGCGCGGTCGTCGGTGAGCATCGCGGCGGCGGGGCCGAAACCGAGACCGGTGAGGTCCACCACCAGGGCGGGGGCGGACCGGTCGCGGGCCCGGTCGTCGAACAGCTGGTCCCGGCCGGCGTCCAGCGAGATGTGGTCGAAGGCGGCCGGTCCCGGGTCGCTCGTCGCGGCGATGCCCAGCCAGCTCAGGAACGCGGTGTCCTTGGCGGACAGATCCGGCGCGTGGACGGTGTCGCCGTGGCCGATGCCCTGGCCGGCGAGAGCCGCGTGCACAGCGGCGCTGCGGCTGTTGAGCAGAACGGCGTGGGAACGCCCGGTCCGCTTGGTCAGCAGGCGCTCCAGGCCCGGTAGTTCGCGGTCGCTCTTCTCGATGCTCATGACCACACCCGAGGTCATCACCCGGGTGAGTACGGTCGCGGTGTCGAACAGTTCCATGAGATCTGTCTTCCTTCGTGTCACGCGGCCGCGGGCAGCGGGGTGTCGGTGCACATTTGCGCGATGTAGGCGGCCAGATGGCCTGCCACATTCACGCCGTGCACGGCGGAGGAACGGGCGAACTCGGGATTCGCGTTCACTTCGAGAACCAGCAGTTCGCCGGTGGCGAGGTCCTCGATGAGGTCGATTCCGTAAAAGCCCTCGCCGAGCGCGTCCACGACCTGCCCGCAGAGCTTCTCGATCCGGCCGGTGATCTCCAGGCGCTCGACCCGGGCGCCCAGATGCGTGTTGGTGCGCCAGTGGTCCGACACCCGCTGGATGGCGACGACCGGGGTACGTCCCACCACCACGACCCGCAGATCGTGGCCGGGCTTGTCTATGTACTCCTGCACCAGGACGGGGAACAGCTTTCCCCCGGCGTCCGCCGATTCGCGGCCGCCGACCCATGCCTCGACCGAGTCCGAGCCGGTCACCTTGGTGACACCCCGCCCCCACGACCCGCTGACGGGCTTGATGACGGCCGGCAGGCCGAGTTCCGCCACCGTGTCGCGCACCTGGTCGTAGCTGAAGGCGTGGCGGGAGACCGGGTGCGCGATGGAGTGCCGGGCGAACAGCAGGGCCTGCAGGCCCTTGTCGTTGCAGGTCTCGATGGCGTCGGCCCGGTTGAGCGTCGTGACGCCGGTGCATTCGAGGCGGCGGGCGACGCCGACGGCGTCACGGTGGGAGAGGTTGCGGATCATGGCGAAGGCGGGCGGGGGCTGCACGCCCGAGACCACCTCCGCGAGATCCGCCGCCAGCAGCGGCCGGGCGTTCAGTCCCTCTTCGCGCAGTGCGTTGAGAAGGAGCTTCTCGTCCGGCCGCAGCATGGTGACCGAGAGCAGGACCTCGGGGGCCGAGGTCACTCGCCCCAGTCCTCTTCCACCTCGGGGGCCAGCGCGACGCGGACGACGGCGTCGTCCTTCTCGACGACCTCGTGCTCCTGCCCGCAGGCACCGCACTCGGTTATCTCGCCCTTCTCCCAGTCGTCCTGGATAACGAAGTCCGTGTCGCACACCAGGCACTGCGGCGCGGAAATGGTTGCAGGCATTGCGTTCCTCCCGTCTCGGCGGTCACCGGCTCGGCGACCTCACCGAATATCGCGCTCTCGCCGGGAGGCGGGCAAAGGGTGTCGGGGCATTCCGTCAACTGCTCCGGAATAAGTCAACTAGGGCCCCGGAGACTGACGGAGAGCCCGGAATATGACGCCGCGTCGGCCGACTTGACGGAGAACCGGAGCGGGACTTCCGCGCGTCTGCGGGCTCCTCTAATCTCGGCTCCCATGATCAGTCCCCCGGCCGCCGCGCTGCTGCGGCAACTGGCCGCAGAAGGCGTGGCAGGCTGGCTCGCGGAGAACGCGGCCTCGCCCTTCAGCCGGGCCCGGCTCCGCCGGCTCACGGCGAAGGGCATCTTCCGCGGTCTGCTCTCCGCCGCCGGTACGGCCGACTCCGTGCGCGACGCCTGCGACGCGCTGCTGCGGATGTACGAGGCGGGGGACGGCGACGACGGACTGGTCTCCGCCGCGGTCGACCGGGACACCTGCCGGGCCGTGGACCGGCCCAACCTGCTGCTGCGCACCACGCCGGACGGGCCGGGCCTGCGGGCGGCGACCTCCGCGCTCGCCGCCGGGCTCGGCGTCGACATCGCGCACGTCTGCTCCCTGGACGACTGCGTCGAGGCCATGGACGCGTACTTCACCGGGCTCGAACAGGCGCTGGCCGCCGGGCTCTCCCTGGAACGGCTCACCGCCGTCATCTCGGTGCCGGTGGGACAGCTCGACGCGGAGGTCGACGCCCGGCTGGACCGGCTGGCCTCGAAGAAGGCCCTGGACCACCGCGGCACGGCGGCACTGGCGGTGGCCAGGCTGGTGTTCCGGATACGTGAGGAGAAGCTGGGCGAGGAGTGGTGGCGGGTGCTCCGGGCCGCCGGCGCCAGGCCCCCGCGCCTGCTGTGGACCGAGCCCCGGCCGCACCAGCTGACCGCGCTGGTGGGCTGGCGGACCGGGCAGGCGGTGTCCGCCGAGGTGCTGGAGGAGGCGACCGCCCATGGCGCCCCGAACGGCGACACGCTGCTGAAGCGGGACGCGGCCGGGCGCGCCGCGCTGGCGGGGCTGGACGAGCTGGGCATCGACATGGTGGAGGTGTCGCGGGCGCTGGAGGGCGCTCACGGCGGAGCGGGCCGGCCGGCCCGGTCCTGAGCGCGGGACCCGCGGGCGCCGGACCGGGCCGGGCCCCGGGCGCGGCCGCCCGGGGCCCGGCCCGGAGGCGCTGTCAGGCGGTGGCCGTCGCGCGGACCCGGCCCGGGAAGGGGCTGCCCGTCAGCGCCAGCAGCGGAGCCGCCTTCACCGCGGTCTCCTCGAACTCCTCGTCCGCGTCGGACAGCGCCACGATCGCCCCGCCCACCCCGTAGCGGACCCGGCCCGGGGTGAGGACCGCGGTACGGATCACGATGCTGAAGTCGGCGGCGCCCGAGAGCGAGAAGTAGCCGATCGCCCCCGAGTAGATCCCCCGCGCCCCGCCCTCCAGCCGGTCGATGATCCGCATCGTGCGGGCCTTGGGTGCCCCGGTCATCGATCCGCCGGGGAACGCCGCCCGCACACACGCCACACTGCCGGTGTCCGGGCGGAGCCGGGCCCGTACCGTGCTCACCAGCTGGTGCACCGTCGCGTAGCTGCGCACCCGGAAGATCTCGTCGGCCCGGACGGACCCGGTGACCGCGCAGCGGCCGAGGTCGTTGCGGACCAGATCGACGATCATCAGGTTCTCGGCGCGGTCCTTCTCGCTGGACAGCAGGTCCTCGACGAGTGCCGTGTCCTCCTCGGGGGTGGCGCCGCGGGGCCGGGTGCCCTTGATGGGCCTGGACTCGACGAGTCCGTCGGCGGACACGCTCACGAAGCGTTCGGGCGAGGTGCTGAGTACGGACACCTCCCCGAACTGGAGCAGTGCGGCGAACGGTGCCGGGCTCAGCCGGCGCAGCGTCCGGTAGCTCTCCCAGACGTCGAGGTCGCCGTGCCACTCGGCCTGGTTGGTGAGGCAGATCTCGTAGCTCTCGCCCGCGCCGATCTCCTCCTGGCAGTCGTCGATCAGCCGGAGATAGGCCTCGCGGTCGTGGCGCAGCCTGATCCCGCCCCGGGGCGCGGGCGGCCTCGGCGCGGGCCCGGCCGGCGGCGGGCCGTTCGCGGCCAGCCGGCCGGCGGTCGCGGTGAGCCATCGCAGGGCGGGTTCCTCGTCGCCGTCCTCGGCCAGGGCGAGGAGCCGGGTGGTGCCCTCCTGGTGGTCCACGACCAGCGCGCGGTCCGCGAACACCATGGTGGCGTCGGGTTCCTCGGAGCGGTGCACGAGGTCGCCGCCGCACTCGGCCTTGAGCTCGTAGCCGAGGTAGCCGACCCAGCCCAGGGCGAATCCGCCGGGCAGGGGCGGGAGTTCGACGGTGGTGGCGCGCAGGTCCTGCTCGATCCAGCCCAGGAACGGGCCCGAGACGATGCGGGTGCCGGACGGTTCGCGCACGGTCACCGTGCCGCTCCAGACATCGGCCTCGGCGACCCGGGCGAGGGGGCCGGTGGCGTCGCCCATGACGGAGAACCGGCCGTCGTCGGCGCCGGGCCGGCTGCTGTCCAGCCAGTACGCGTGGTCGTTGCCGCGGAAGAGCGCGGCGTACGCCGCCTCCGGGTCCCGGACGAGGGGCACCTCACGGCTGAGGACCTTCAGCCGCCGGACGGGGGCCGGGGCGGCGGGGGCCGCAACCGCCGGGGCCGGTGTGCGGGGCCGGCGGCGCGGGGCGCGGTGTTCCCGGGTCAGCCGTGCGAAGTTGCGCAGCAGCTCGTGCCCGTACCGCGTACGGATCGACTCGGGGTGGAACTGCACGCCCCACAGCGGCCGTTCCCGGTGGCGCAGCCCCATCAGGACACCGTCGGGCGTCCAGGCGGTGGCCTCCAGGTCGTCGGTGAGGCCGGTCACCGCGAGCGAGTGGTAGCGCACCGCGTCGAACGGCGAGGGCAGCCCGGCGAAGAGGTCCGTGCCGTTGTGCAGTACGGGGGAGGTCCTGCCGTGGCGCGGCTCGGGGGCCCGGACGACGTCCGCACCGCCCAGCAGCCCGATGCCCTGGTGGCCCAGGCAGATCCCGAGCAGCGGTATCGCGGTCCGCCGGACGATGTCGTGGCAGATACCGAAGTCCGCCGGGCGGGAGGGGTGTCCGGGGCCCGGGGAGATGACCACGTTGTCGAACTCCGCCAGCCGCCCGGCGTGCCAGTGCGGGGAGTCGTTGAGCACGATCTCGGGCTCCTCGCCGTTCACCTCGGCGAGGTGGTGGAAGAGGTTGTGGGTGAAGGAGTCATGGTTGTCGACGAGCAGGGTCCGCACGACGCCACCTCAGCCGCTCGCCACGGCGACTTCGAGCAGCATGTGCTCGACCAGGTCGCTGCTGTACTCGCCCTCGACCGTCAGCTCGCTCGCGACGGTGCGCAGCGTGCGCCCGCACTCGGCGGCGATCTCGTGCAGGCGGTCCAGGTCGCCGCGGTCGCTGAAGTGCAGCAGCACCCGGCCGTTCCCGGTGACGGCGTCCGGCGCCTGGGTCAGGAAGCGGCGATGGGTGCGGTAGCCGGGGTCCACGTAGGCCGCCTCGTGAATGGAGCCGTACGTGTATGTGTCGGGTGCGCGAACATAGTTGGAGCTCCAGAAGACGGTGTCGAAGCGTTCGCCGGGGAGTCCCGAGAACAGATCGCTGTGCACCGCGTCCAGCCGGTCGCGCACGCCGTGGCGCTCGGCGTTCAGCTCCGCGTTCCGTACGGCGGGACGGCTGATGTCGGCGGCCACCACCCGGGGGCAGCCGTTCAGCGCGCTGAGCACGGCGATGACACCGGTGCCGCAGCCGATCTCCAGGAACGATCCGCGCGGGGCCTTCGCCGGCCCGCCGGCCAGCCCCAGGAAACCGATCGCGGCCTCGGTCGACGGCGAGTAGACGGGGGCGAAGACCTCGTCCAGCAGATCCCATTCCCGGCCGGCCATGGCGAAGACGGGCGGCCGGTCGTCCCGGGTGAGGGAGGCGTGGCTGCGTTGCAGAGAACGTTCGTAGCACTGGACTCGCATCACGTGTGGATCCCCGTTTCGGTGTGTCATCGGGTGAGTACCCAGAGCGGCGCTCCGGCCCTGACGATGCCTTCGGGGCCGTGCCCGCAGGAAGGTGTCCCGGCCACAGCCTCCGGCAGCGATGTGGTGCTCCGGCCACCCTCACCTGCTCTGACCAGCAACTTCACAAAACAAGCCACTGGTTGACTCGGTCCGCTCGCAGGTTTTAGGTTCGCGGCAGGACTTCGTGGTCCCGCGTCCCGGAACAGCTGGGGCGGCCCTGGGGGAGGGAACCAGCAATGTCACGCGATGCCGATCCGGTGAGCAGTGCCCTGTTCGGCCTGCTCGAACTGCTCGCGGCCGAGGCGCCGCCCGACCGCTTCGAGGACTTACTGCGCACCGCCCGGTCCGAAGGCGGTGACGACGCCGAGTCCGCCGCGCTGCTGGAGCGTGCCCGCGGCCTCGCCCTGGACATCCACAGCCTGTTCGCCCGACGCCATCAGCGCGAGGCCGGACTCGCCGCCCTCGTCGACACGGCCAGGGAACTCACCCTGCCCTACGACCTGGACGCGCTGCTCAAGGTCATCACCCGCCGCGCCCGGCTCCTGCTCAACCTCGACATGTCCTGGATCAGCTTTCACGACCCCGCCGAGGACTGCTCGTACGTCCGCGCGGCCGACGGGCACGCCTCCGCGATCACCGTCGGGTTCCGCATCCCCGGCTCCGGCGGGGTTGGCAACCGGTCGAGATCGCTCGCGGGCCCCTTCTGGTCCCCCAACTACCTCACGGACGATCGCTTTCCGCACTCCGCCGTCATCGACGAAGTGGTGCGCGCCGAAGGGCTCCACGCCCTCATGTCGGTTCCGCTGCACGACGGGAACCAGGTCTTCGGCTCCCTGTACGTCGCCGACCGGAACGTCCGGCACTTCACACCCGACGAGATCACCCAGATGTCCTCGCTCGGCGACCTGGTCTCCGTGGCGATCAAGAAGGCCCGGCTGCTCGCGCGGGCCAGGGAGGAGATATCCGAGCTGGAGCTCGACTCCTCCCGCGCCCTGGACTCCTCCTCCGCCTCCCGTCACCTGCGCGAGACCCAGAGCCGGCTGACCGACCTGGTGCTGTGCGGCCGGGACCTGCACGAGCTGGCCGTGGCCGCGGGCGACGCGCTCGGCGGCACCCTGCTGATCCGCGACGTGGCCGGGAGACCGATGGCGGCCTCCGGCGCAGCGCCGGAGCTCGACGAGGGCGAACTGCTCAAGACGGTCCTGGACGCCCACACCGAGCGCGCCCCCACCCGGTCGGCCGCCGGCCTGTGGTGCTGCCCGGCCGCCGCGGGCGACGAGATCCTCGCCACCCTGGTGCTCGCACCGGACGAACCGGCCACCGACCACACCCTCCAGCTGCTGCGGACGGCCGCCCAGACCACCGCGGTCCTGCTCCAGGTCCAGCGCAGCGCCGCCGCGGCCGAGGGGCACATGCGCGACCAGCTCTTCCACGAACTCCTCAGCACCTCGCAGTACACCGCCGGGCAGCTCGCGGAGCGGGCCCGCAGGCTCGCGGTCGACCTGACGGAACCTCATGTAACGGTGGTGGCACGGCCGGAGGGCGGCGTGCAGGGAAAGGCCGTCGTCTGGGCGTCGTCGTACGCCCACCGGCTCTCCGGCCTGAAGACCACCGAGGGAGGCTGCATCGTCCTGCTGCTGCCCGGCACCGACCCGGGGTCCCGGGCCCGCGACGTCTCGCGCGAACTGTCCTCGGTGCTCGGCCATCCGGTGACCGTGGGCGCGGCCGGACCGATCACCGACCCCGTCTCCATCATCCTCACCTACCGCGAGGCACGGCGCTGCCTGGACGCGCTGACCGCGCTCGGGAGCACCGGCGCCACCGCGTCGCCCGATGAGCTCGGATTCCTCGGCATGCTGCTCTCCGACCGGCCGGACACGGCGTCCTTCATCGGCTCCACCATCGGGCCCGTACTGGACTACGACACCCAGCAGTTCACCGAGCTGGTGCGCACCCTGGAGGCGTACTTCGCCGCCGGGAACAGCCCCACGCGTGCGGCGGAGAGCCTGCATGTGCACCCCAACACCGTCTCGCGACGGCTGGAGCGCATCACCGACCTCCTGGGCGCCGGCTGGCAGGAGCCCGTACGCGCGCTGGAGGTGCAGCTCGCGCTGCGGCTCCAGCGCGCCCGGCACACGCTGCGCCGGACGGGCACCGCGCCGCCTCAGACCGAGGCGCCGGCCACATAGGGGCTGGGCACCCGCACGGACCGGACCACGCGCTCCGGCTCCGGGCCCGCCGCGCGCAGGTGCTCCCAGGGCTGCGGCTGCGCCCCCGGACCGGGCACGGCGACCGGGAAGGGCTGCCGCGGAGCCGGTCCGCCCCGGCTCGTCCCGCCGAGCAGCGCCGCCGCGTGCGCCACGGACGCCAGCGTGATGTGCCGGTGCCAGCCGCGGAAGGAGCGGCCCTCGAAGTCCCGTAGCCCGACCCGCTCGCCGACCTCGGTGAAGTCCCGTGCGACCCCGCGGCTCAGCCGGCTCATCCGCAGCAGCGCGGGCAGCGGGGCCTGCGTCATGTCGGTGAGGAACAGCTCCCCCGCCGGGCGCAGCGGATCGTTCCACACCCCGAGCAGCAGCAGACTGCGCTGCCCCCGGTTCGGCGCCCCGGCCCGCGCGTACGGGACCCGCTGCCCGAACACCACCCGCACCGCGACGACCAGCGCGCTCGACGCGCCCCAGCGCACCTGGTGGCGCAGCCCCTTGACCGTCTCGACGATCTGCTGCGCGGACACCACTCCGGCGCCGTACCCCGGCAGTGCCGGATCGGCCACCGCCAGCCGGCTCGACGGGCCGATCCGGGCCAGCACGGGCATTCCGGCTGCCCCGAACTCCCGCATCAGCAGGGGGAGATCGTGCCCGCAGGCATTGAGAAGCAGCGGCCTGGGCGGCACCGGCCAGCGGTTCATCGTCTCCAGGACCACGGCCACCGCGCATTCGTCAGGGGACTCCGCCACCGTCTCCGCCGGAATGTCCGCACGCCGCCGCACGGCGTCCTGGAGCCAGAACTCGGGCAGATGCAGCCGCCAGTTGACCGGCACGCTCATCTCCTCCGAGGCGAACCACAGCCCGAAGGCCCGCTGCCCGGCCGTCCCGCCGCCCCCGGGCGTACCCGGAGCCACACCCACCGACTGGTCACCGGCCTTGGGGATCGACATCTGCTGGAGCACCCAGGCCTGCGGCGGAACCGTCCGCTGCACATAGCCGGCCAGGGCCTCCCGGACCGGCGCCCAGTCCCAGGTGGAACTGGAGATGAAGTGCTGAAGACTCTGCTCGACGGCTGAACCCCCGGTGAGGGAGGCGATGTTGCGCATCGTCTTGCGACCGCCCACGGTCAGCAGTCCGCGCAGGTACTGCTCCCCCTTCAGGCGCTGGTCCCTCCGGCGCAGGGACGCGGAGAACACCGTGGCGGCCAGCTCGGAGACCACATCGGACGGTTCGTCTGCGTCCGGGAAACCGGCGAATACGTCCCGGACTTGGTTCAGGGCTCCACTCATACGCCAACGGTGACCCCGGCAACCCGTGCCGGACGAGGTGCGCCGGGCACCAGATCCCCCCGCGTCATGGTGCTCCGGCCACCATCAGGCCGGTCCGGAAGCCCGGATCACCCGGTGCGGGGCCGTGGCGGGTGTGGTGGGGTCACCACCCCGGTACCCCGGAGGTGACGGAACACGTGACGGAACACCTGACGAAGTCACCCGCAACTGACAGGGCCGGGAGGAGCCGCTGACGCATGCGCACGCGGCTGCGCAGAGTGGCACCCCGGCACCCCTGACCGGGTGTTCCCTCACCTTCTGGAGTGCACAGACATGCTTGAACCCGGTAGCGGTTCTGCTGTACGTCCGGGGCCCGGGGCCCAGACCGCTCCCGGCCGGAGCGGCGCCCCGCTGGCCGAGGCGGTGCTCGCCGTGGCCCGGCGGGACATCGCCTCCTTCCACGCCCTGCCCCTCTCGCACGGGGGTTCCATCAGGAACTCGAAGGTCCGCGACGTCTACGAGGCGCTGTTCGGGCAGGCGCAGCTCGCCGCCGAGGTGTCCTACAGCGGCACGATGCTCGACTCGTTCTTCCGCCCGCGCGGACCGCTGCGCGCCGCACAGCGGCTGGCGGCGAGCAGCTTCGGCGCGGACGCGACCGTCTTCCTCTCCGCCGGCACCAGCACCGCCAACCGGGTCGCGCTCGGCGCCCTGGTACCGGCCGGTGGCAGGGTGCTGGCCGACCGGAGCTGCCACCAGTCCGTCCACTTCGCACTCGGTGACCTCGACGCGGTGACCGAGTACGCGCCGATGCGCCGCTGCTGCGCGGACTGCCCGCGGACCTTCGCCGACCTCCGGCAACTGCTCGACATGTTCGCCCTCGCCGTCGCGGAAGGCGTGCCCTACGACACCGTGGTGCTCTCCGCCGTCTCCTACGACGGGGTCCGCTACGACCTGCCGTCACTGCTCCGCGCCCTGGCCGAACTGCACCCGTCCGTATCCGTCCTGGTCGACGAGGCGTGGGGCGCCGTCCACCACTACCACCCCAGGCTGCGGTCGCTGACCGCGCTGGAGGCGGTGCGCAGGCTGCGCGAGACCGAGCCGGGACTGCCGATGACGGTCGCGGTGACCCACTCCGCCCACAAGTCCATGTCGGCCCTGCGGCAGGGGTCCTATCTGCATCTGATGGGCGACGGTGAGCTGCGGGAGCGCGTCGCGCAGTCCCTGTTCCAGCACCACACCACCTCGCCGAGCTGGCCCGTGCTGGCCAGTCTCGACCTGGCCAGGCTGCAGGCCGAGACCGAGGGGGAGGCGCTGCTGGAGCGCTCGTTGAACCTGGCCAGGACCCTGCGCGCCGAGATCCGCTCCGACCCCAGGCTGTCGGCCTTCCGGGTGCTCGGGCCGGAGGGGCACCTGACCGACCCGGCGCTGCTGGTCCACGAGGACCCCACCCGGGTCCTGGTGGACATCGGCGCACTCGGTATCACCGCGGCCGAGTTCCGCCGCATCCTGTTCGACGAGTACGCCCTGTACGTCGCCAGGGAGAGCGGCGACGCCGTCGTCTTCCACGTCCACATCGGCGTCGACGAGGGAACCCTGCTGCGGCTGCTCGACGCGCTGCGCACCATTCAGCGCACCTACCGGGCCACGTCCGAGGCGCTGGCCGGGGACACCGCCGAACACTTCATCATCGCCTACCCGCCCGGCATCCCGATCACCGTGCCCGGCGAGAAGCTCTCCGCCCGGACCCGCGAGGAACTCGACGCGCTGCGCACCAGCGGGGTCGAGATCTACACGCTGCGCCAGGGGGGCACAGCGGCCCATCCGGCTCCGGCATCCTCCCTCCTCAGTGGAACGGCAGATACGGAGTGACCAGATGCTCAAACTCGTCGACATCCGCAGGCATGCGGCCGACCGGCCCGTACACACAGCCCTCGTCGACGGCCCGGCGCGGCTGACCTGGCGGCAGTTCGAGGACCAGGTGAGCCGGGTGACGGCCGGACTGCACGCGCTCCTGCCGCCCGGCCGCCCGGCCCGCGCTGCGTTCGCCGCCGGGAACAGCTGGCAGCTCGTCGTCGTGATGGCCGCCTGCTCGACCCTCGGCATCCCGTGCGTCGGCCTGGACTTCACCGCGACGCCCGAAGCCACCGCCCGCGCCCTGGAACAGCTGCGCCCCACCGTGCTGTTCAGCACCGCTCCGCACCGCGCCCTGCTGGCGGCCGCGACCCGGGCCGGGGCCGGACCGGGCGGCGACGCGCTCGCCGTCCACCTCGACGGCCCCGCCGCGAGCGCCCGGAGCTACGCCGCGCTGGCGGCCGCCGAACCCCGCGACGTGGACCCGGTCGAGCAGCCCTTCGCGATGTACTGCTTCACCTCCGGGACCAGCGGCACGCCCCGCATGGTGATCCGGCACACGTCGTTCGAGGCACGCCGACTGGCCCTGCTGGTCGAGCGGTTCGCGTTCGGCCGGGACGACGTGCACCTGTTGACCGTTCCGCTCCACCACTCCTCGGGCCCCGGCTGGGCGCGGGTGTTCCTCGCCGTCGGCGGCCGGCTCGTCCTGTGCCCGCCGGGCGATCCGGAGCAGATGGCCCGGCTGATCCGTACGGAGGGCGTCTCCACCACCCTGGTGGTACCGCCCGACCTGGCGTCCCTGGTCTCGCACCCCGCCTCCGCGGACCTGGCCGCCTGCTCCCGGCTGCGCTTCGTGCTCTCCGGCGGCCGGCACCTCAACCGATGGCTGATCGACACTGCCTGGAAGCGGCTCGGACCCGTTCTGCACCTGTACTACGGCACCACCGAGACCGGCCTGAACACCCTCATCACCCCCGACGACCTGCACACCGCCCCCAGCCGCGCGGGCCGGGCCATGGAGGGCAGCGCCGTCGCGGTGGTCGACGCGCACGGGCACCTCGTGCCGCCGGGCGTCCGGGGCCGCGTCGCCGTCGCGAGCTTCCAGCTGATGGACGACTACGCGACCGGCGTGCCGGTCTTCCTGGACCTCGACACGGGCGACGGCGAGGGCACCCGGCGGTTCCTGCTCACCGGCGACAGCGGCGTGCTCGACGAGGAGGGGCGCCTGGAACTCACCGGCCGCACGGACGGCGTCTCCAAGGTGGACGGGACGGCGCCGCTGGACGTCAATGTCTTCGGGCTCGAATACGACCTGATGGACCTCGACTGCGTACGGGACACCGCGGTCCTGCGCGTCGGCCTGCCGGGCGTCGGCGACGCCCTGATCGTGCCCTTCGTCCCGGTCTCCCCGGAGCGCGGGGCCGAGGGCGAGAGCGCGGTCCGGGCCGCCTGCGCGAGCAGGGTCCCGTGCCTGCCCGCCCATGTGGTGCGGGTCGCCTCGATCCCGTACAGCCCGACCGGCAAGGCACGGGCGGGGGAGCTGCTGGCGCGGGTGCTCCCGCGCGTGCTCGCGGGGGAGCCGGTGGCCCGAGCGGTCAGGTGACCGGGCCGTTTCGGGTGACCGAGTGGCTCCGGTCGGTCACGCCGCCTGGTGGGCGAGCAGTGCCAGCGCGCACAACAGCACCACCAGCAGGGCGATCAGCATCATCGGGTTCATCCCGCCGAAGGGGCCCTGTCCCTGCTGCTCCAGCCGCGCACGGCTGGCCCGGCACACGGGGCAGCGCCCCTCGGCCACGGGCGCCGCACAGTTCGCGCACACCAATCGGTCGTAGGTCATGCGCTTTCCTCCTCCCGCGCGGCGGAGCCGCACAAGCCTTCACTCCGCACAACGCTCACGGAAACGCCACCGTTCCCCTACCACTGTGCCAGCTCGCGCGGATTTCGGCGCGGCCCGCCGGACAGGTCACGGAAGCTCCCGATTCGCTCCCGCTTGCGTTCCGTCATAAATCACCCATCCCGGTACGCGCGCCTGCACGCGTCAGTCCGGTTCGCGTATGGTCACGCTCACCTACTCCCGGCCGACCGTGGTGCATCCGTGATCCGATTCGACAACGTCTCCAAGACTTACCCCAGGCAGAGCCGTCCCGCTCTACGGGATGTGTCTCTCGATATCGAGAAGGGCGAGTTCGTCTTCCTGGTGGGCTCCTCCGGCTCCGGGAAGTCCACCTTCATGCGACTCATCCTCCGTGAGGAGCGCGCCAGCCAGGGCATGGTCCACGTCCTGGGCAAGGACCTCGCGCGCATGTCCAACTGGAAGGTGCCGCACATGCGCCGCCAGTTGGGCACCGTCTTCCAGGACTTCCGGCTGCTTCCCAACAAGACCGTCGCGGAGAACGTGGCGTTCGCCCAGGAAGTGATCGGCAAGCCGCGCGGTGAGATCCGCAAGGCCGTTCCGCAGGTCCTCGACCTCGTCGGCCTCGGCGGCAAGGAGGACCGGATGCCCGGTGAGCTCTCCGGTGGTGAGCAGCAGCGCGTGGCGATCGCGCGGGCCTTCGTGAACCGGCCCATGCTGCTGATCGCGGACGAGCCGACCGGCAACCTCGACCCGCAGACCTCGGTCGGCATCATGAAGCTGCTGGACCGGATCAACCGGACCGGGACCACCGTGATCATGGCGACCCACGACCAGAACATCGTCGACCAGATGCGCAAACGCGTCATCGAGCTCGAGCAGGGCCGTCTCGTACGCGACCAGGCGCGCGGCGTCTACGGCTACCAGCACTGAGCACCCAGCACTGAAAGGACGCCATGCGCGCCCAGTTCGTCCTGTCGGAGATCGGCGTCGGCCTCCGTCGCAACCTCACGATGACCTTCGCCGTCGTCGTCTCCGTCGCCCTCTCGCTCGCCCTGTTCGGTGGCGCGCTGCTCATGCGCGAGCAGGTCAGCACGATGAAGGACTACTGGTACGACAAGGTCAACGTCTCCATCTACCTCTGCGGCAAGGGGGATTCGGAGACGGTGGTCCAGTGCGCCAAGGGTGCGGTCACCGGGGAGCAGAAGAAGGAGATCGAGGGCGATCTCAAGAAGATGGACGTCGTCGAGACGGTGACGTACGAGTCGTCGGACCAGGCGTACAAGCACTACCAGGAGGAGTTCGGCGACTCCCCGATGGCCGGCAACATCACGCCGGACCAGATGCCGGAGTCGTTCCGCGTCAAACTCCACGACCCGACGAAGTACAAGGTCGTCGCCACCGCCTTCGCCGGCCGCAACGGGGTGCAGTCGGTCCAGGACCAGAGAAGCATCCTGGACAACCTGTTCGGGCTGATGAACGGCATGAACGTCGCCGCGCTCTTCGTGATGGCGCTGATGCTGGTCATCGCGCTGATGCTGATCGTGAACACGGTCCGGGTGTCCGCGTTCAGCCGACGGCGCGAGACGGGCATCATGCGGCTCGTCGGTGCCTCCGGCTTCTACATCCAGATGCCGTTCATCATGGAGGCCGCGTTCGCCGGTCTCATCGGCGGCGTACTGGCCTGCGTCATGCTGCTGGCGGGCCGCTACTTCCTGATCGACGGTGGCCTGGCGCTCCAGGACAAGCTGAATCTGATCGACTTCATCGGCTGGGACGCGGTCCTCACCAAGCTCCCGCTGGTCCTGGCCATCGGTCTGCTGATGCCCGCGGTCGCCGCTCTCTTCGCGCTGCGCAAGTACCTCAAGGTATGACGATCACCTCCTGAGGCGCGCGGCCAACAGACCGCGCGCCGGGGAGCCGTACCTCTAGACTCAACGCCATGTCTGGCCCCGTTCATCGTGTCGGGCCCCGCGGACTCTGCCGCGGGGCGGCCCTGACATTGGTCTTCGCGAGCGTTCTCGCCACCGGCGCCGCCACCGGTTCGCTGCCGCGCGGCGACGGGCGCGGTACCGAGACGAAGACCCGGCCCGTCGCCTCCTCCACGGACCGGGACGCGGTGGCCGAGGCCGCCGCCGACGCCGTGGCGGACGGCAAGTCCGGCACCGAGGCGGCCGAGGAGGTCGTCAGCCGCAGCGGGGACCGCTGGGGCGCGGTGTACGACGAGCGGGAGTACCAGGAGTTCGAGCAGGCCCTCGACGGCTCGTACACGGGGGTCGGGATCGCCGCCAGACGCTCCGCCGACGGGCTGGTCGCGGTCGCCCGGGTCCAGCCGGGCAGCCCCGCCGGCCGGGCCGGTATCCGCGCGGGCGACCTGATCCGCACGGTCGACGGCCGCCGGGTCGACCGCCGCCCGGTCTCCGACGTGGTGGCCCTGCTGCGCGGTGACCGTACCGGCGCGGCCGCGGGGAGCGCCGTGGTCCTGGGGGTGCAGCGGGGCTCCGCCGACCGGACCGAGACGCTGCACCGGGCCCGTCTCACCACCGAGGCCGTCACCGTGCGACGGCTCGGACCGGACCGTTCCGATTCCTCCGCAGCTGTACTGATCGAGGTCGGCTCGTTCACCAGGGGTTCGGGCGCCGAGGTCCGTGACGCCGTCCGGGAGGCACCGGCGGGCGCCGGTGTCCTGCTGGACCTGCGCGGCAACTCCGGCGGGCTGGTCACCGAGGCCGTCACCGCGGCCTCCGCCTTCCTGGACGGCGGCCTGGTCGCCACCTACGACGTGCACGGCGAGCAGCGCGCCCTGTACGCGGACGGGGGCGGCGACACCGTGCGCCCCGTCGTCGTCCTCATCGACGGCGGCACGATGAGCGCGGCCGAGCTGCTGACCGGCGCACTCCAGGACCGGGGGCGCGCGGTCACGGTCGGCTCGCGCACCTTCGGCAAGGGCTCCGTCCAGATGCCGAGCAAGCTCGCGGGCGGATCGGTGGCCGAGCTGACCGTGGGCCACTACCGGACTCCGGCGGGCCGGAGCGTCGACGACCGGGGCATCACACCGGACCTCGCGGTGAGCTCACGGGCCCAGGAACGGGCCGAGACGGTATTGAGTGGCCTCGGGGGTGGGTCGTAGTGCGAAAATGGCCGCACTATGGCTAAGGAAAAGGACACCGGGCGCAAGATCATCGCGCAGAACAAGAAGGCGCGTCACGACTACACCATCCTCGACACCTACGAGTGCGGCCTCGCGCTCATGGGCACCGAGGTCAAATCGCTGCGCATGGGCCGGGCCTCGCTGGTGGACGGCTTCGTGCAGATCGACGGCGGCGAGGCGTGGCTGCACAACATCCACGTCCCGGAGTACGTCCAGGGCACCTGGACCAACCACTCGGCCAAGCGCAAGCGCAAGCTGCTGATGCACCGGGCCGAGATCGACAAGCTGGAGTCGAAGTCGCAGGAGACCGGCCACACGATCGTGCCGCTCGCCCTGTACTTCCTCAACGGTCGCGTCAAGGTCGAGATCGCGCTGGCGAAGGGCAAGAAGGAGTACGACAAGCGGCAGACGCTGCGCGAGAAGCAGGACACGAGGGAGACGAACCGGGCGGTCTCGGCGGCCCGCCGGCGCCAGCGGAGCGCCTGACCGGACCCGCGGGGACCGGCCGGCGGCCGGTCCGCCAGGAATACGCTGGCATCGGCGTGCGTTGGTCACGTACGATGGCACTGCACCCCACGGGGTGTGTACCACCTTTGAAAAATCAACATGGGGATGATCGGTTTCGACAGCGGATGTCGAAGCAGGGGAAGCGAGTCGAGGAAGCGGCAATGATCTCGTTAACCATATGTCGCAACCAATAATCGCCAATTCCAAGCGCGATTCCTCCGCCTTCGCCCTCGCTGCCTAATTAGCAGCTAAGCGAAGACTCTGCGGAGTGTCAGCCCGGGGGTGATCCCGACCCGGATCCTGGCATCATTAAGGGATCTAAACTTCTAGGCCCGGTCACGGGGCCCTGAAGGAAATCAAACAGTGGCTGGGCCTGTCGGAGGCTTGTTCGCGTGACCTCCGGGGCCGAGAAAAGCGCAGCGAACTGCACTCGGAGAAGCCCTGATTCCGCACCGTTGGACGCGGGTTCGATTCCCGCCATCTCCACAATTCCCATGTGAACGAGGACCCCGTTGCCGCTGGCAACGGGGTCCTCGTTTTTTTCTGTCCCGCAGGCCGGCCGACCATGAGGGGGCGTGCGGGAGCGCGCACCGGCGCCCGGGGCAGGGGTCGCACCGTTGGTCGGAACAGATGTATGTCTCATCATGGACAACACCGGACAGTAGGGTCGGAGCATCCTCGGCGTGCGCTACATTCATCGTCCGGGTGCGCTGTGGTAGGGGGGGCGCTTGGACAGGGTGGGGGCCCGGTCCGGCGACACACAACCGGTCATTCGCGCGCACCCGATCCTGAGTGGGGGAAGTGCGTACAACAGTGGAAACTTGGCGCGAAGGTGCCCATGCGGGGCACACACACGAGCCGAACGAAGTCACCATCCAACTCGACGGTCTGGGACGGCAGCTCTCCGAGCTGCTCCCGGAACCCGGCGCTCCGGAAGGCTCCGACGGCCCTGTTTTCGTCGACGAGAGCGGGCGGCGGAGCAAGACGCTCCGGCGGTTCGGCTGGGTGATCGCGGCGGTCTGCGTCTGCTTCGCGGTGACGCTCGTCGGCGCCGTCCTCGGCGGCAACTCCAGCGCCCCGTTTCTGCCGCTTTCCGGCCAGGACGAGCACAAGAAGGCGGAAGAGGTGCAGGTGCCTCCGACGCCGGGCGAGAGCGCGGGCGCCCCGGTGGCGCCCGGTGCGTCGGCCGGCTCCTCGCCGTCCGCCCCGGTGAACGGGCGCAGCGCCCCGGTAGTGCAGGGCAGCTCCGCCGCCGGTTCCCCGGCGCCCGGCGCCGGCTCCTCGGCACCGGCCCCCATCGTGCCGGCCGCGGACCGGACCGAGATCAGCGGCGGCGGTGGCACCGCGCCGACCGACGACACCCCGGTCTCCGCCCCGCCCATCAGCACTGTGACGCCTCCCGCCGACCCTGAGACGCCGCCGCCGGACACCGTGACACCGCCCGTCGAGTCCACGGAACCTCCGGTGCAAGAGCAAGAAGGCGCCAAGTAAATGACCACCCCCGTTACGCGGGGCAGGCACAACCGCAAGAAGCAGACCCGGCGGCGCAGGCTCCCCATGCGCTATCTGCTGCCGTTCCTGCTCCTCGTCGCCCTGCTCGCCATGCTGATGCTGCGCGGCTACGTGCACAGCGAAATCCTCGCCGACCACCGGATCCAGCCACCGGCGGCCACCGACAAGGTGCCCCAGCAGGTCCTCGAAGGCGGACCGGTCATCGACGCGCGCAGCGCGACCGAGCCCGCCAAGACCCTGCGCATCCCCGATCACCGCATCGTGCTGACCTTCGACGACGGCCCCGACCCGGTGTGGACCCCGCGGGTGCTCGACAAGCTCAAGGAGTACGACGCGCACGCCGTCTTCTTCGTCACCGGCACCATGGCCTCGCGCTATCCCGAGCTGGTGAAGCGCATGGTCGACGAGGGGCACGAGGTCGGGCTGCACACCTTCAACCACCCCGACCTCTCCTACCAGTCCGACGCGCGCATCGACTGGGAGCTCTCGCAGAACCAGCTGGTGCTGGCGGGCGCGGCCGGAATCCGTACGTCGCTGTTCCGCCCGCCGTACTCCTCGTTCGCCGACGCCATGGACGACAAGTCCTGGCCGGTCACCCAGTACATCGGCAGCCACGGCTACCTCACCGTCGTCAACAACACCGACAGCGAGGACTGGAAGCGCCCCGGTGTCCGCACCATCATCAAGAACGCCACCCCGAAGTACGGCAAGGGCGCCATCGTCCTGATGCACGACTCCGGAGGCGACCGGTCCCAGTCCGTGGCCGCGCTCGACCGCTTCCTGCCCAGGATGCAGGACGAGGGGTACGAATTCGCCAACCTCACCACCGCCCTCGGCGCCCCCAGCGCGCACACCCCGGTCACCGGCCTCGCGCTCTGGAAGGGCAAGGCGTTCGTCCACGCCGTCGCCGTCTCGGAGCACATCACCGATGTGATGGCGGCCGGCCTCGCCGTCATCGGGGTGCTCGTCATCAGCCGCTTCGGACTGATGCTGCTGCTCTCCTTCGCGCACGCGCGCCGGGTCCGGAAACGGGACTTCAGCTGGGGCGAGCCGGTCACCCGCCCGGTGACCGTCCTGGTGCCCGCGTACAACGAACGCGAGTGCATCGCCAACACGGTGCGCTCCCTGGTGGCAAGTGACTATCCGGTCGAAGTCATCGTGATCGACGACGGCTCCACGGACGGCACCGCGGACATCGTCGAGGCGATGTGGCTGCCGAACGTACGGGTGGTGCGCCAGCGCAACGCCGGGAAGCCCGCGGCCCTCAACAACGGCATCGCGCACGCCCGCCACGACATCATCGTGATGATGGACGGCGACACGGTCTTCGAGCCGGCCACCGTCCGCGAGCTCGTGCAGCCCTTCGCCGACCCCCGGGTCGGGGCCGTCGCGGGCAACGCCAAGGTCGGCAACCGGGACTCGATGATCGGGGCCTGGCAGCACATCGAGTACGTGATGGGCTTCAACCTCGACCGCAGGATGTACGACCTGCTGCGCTGCATGCCCACCATTCCCGGCGCGGTCGGGGCGTTCCGCCGTGGCGCGCTGGACCGGATCGGCGGCATGAGCGAGGACACCCTCGCCGAGGACACCGACGTGACGATGGCCCTGCACCGGGACGGCTGGCGCGTCGTGTATGCGGAGAACGCCCGCGCCTGGACCGAGGCGCCGGAGACCGTGCAACAGCTCTGGTCGCAGCGCTACCGGTGGTCGTACGGCACGATGCAGGCCATCTGGAAGCACCGCCGCGCGGTCGTCGAGCGCGGGCCCTCCGGCCGCTTCGGGCGCGTCGGGCTGCCGTTCGTCGCCCTGTTCATGGTCGTCGCCCCGCTGCTCGCGCCCCTCATCGATGTCTTCCTGCTGTACGGACTCGTCTTCGGCCCCACTCAGAAGACGGTCGTCGCCTGGCTCGGCGTCCTGGCGGTGCAGGCCGTCTGCGCCGCGTACGCCTTCCGGCTCGACCGGGAACGCATGACGCATCTGATCTCGCTGCCCCTCCAGCAGATCCTCTACCGGCAGCTCATGTACGTGGTGCTGCTCCAGTCCTGGATCACCGCTCTCACCGGCGGCCGGCTGCGGTGGCAGAAGCTGCGCCGCACCGGAGTCGTGGAGGCGCCCGGCTCGATGCCGAGCCGGCGGCGCGGCAGCAGCAATGACCGGAGGCCCGTCGCATGACCCACCCGAGCCACCCCTCGGCCTACCCGCAGCAGCCGCACGGGGAGCCGCACACGGTGCCCTTCCCGGTGCAGCAGCAGTGGGCGCCCGCCGGACAGGGCCAGTACCCGCCCCCGGCAGCCGGACAGGGCCAGCACCCGCCCCCGCCCGCCGGACAGGGGCCGTACCCGCCCGCCGACGCCCGGTACGCCCCGCCCCCCGGGGCCGGGGCTGCGGTGCCCGCCCCCGCGAAGGAGCCGGCGGCCGGCGCGCCGAAGGCGGGCGGCCGCGACCGCTATCTCGACCTGCTCCGTGCCGTCGCGCTGGTCCGCGTCGTCGTCTACCACCTGTTCGGCTGGGCCTGGCTGACCATCCTGTTCCCGTCCATGGGCGTGATGTTCGCGCTGGCCGGCTCACTGATGGCCCGGTCGCTGGCCCGCCCCGCCCGGAGCGTCCTGCGCGGCCGGCTGCGCAGGCTGCTGCCGCCGATGTGGGCGTTCGCCGCCCTCATCGTGCCCATGATGTTCGTGATGGGCCTGAAGCCGGTGCGGGAGGAGGGCATCTGGTGGTTCCTGAAGCTGGGCTGCTACATCCTGCCGGTCGGCTCACCGCCGTACCCGTGGGTGAGCGGTTCCGAAAGCGGGTTGCTGGAGCAGTCGTGGGCCGAACAGGCGGCGGGCCCGCTCTGGTACATCCGCGCCTACCTGTGGTTCGTCCTGGCCTCCCCGCTGCTGCTGAAGGCGTTCCGCAGACTGCCCTGGGCGACGCTGCTCGCGCCGATCGGCCTCACGGCCGTCATCGGCACCGGTCTGGTGACCGTTCCCGGGGCGACGGGCGAGGCGCTCGTCGACTTCGCGACGTTCGGCTCCTGCTGGATCCTGGGCTTCGCCCACAACGACGGGCTGCTGCGCAGGATCCCGCGCTACATCTCGGTCTCCTCGGCCGCGATCATCATGGCCTTCGGCCTCTGGTGGGCGTCCGGGCACCTCACCGACGAGGGGTGGAACCTGGACGAGATCCCGCTCGCCCAGGCCACCTGGTCACTGGGCTTCTGCGCGATCCTGCTCCAGTACGCGCCCTCGTGGAAGGAACTGCCGGGCCGGCTGGCCGGCTGGGACAGCCCGATCACCCTGGCCAACAACCGGGCCGTGACGATCTACCTCTGGCACAACATGATGATCATGGCGACGATGCCGATCATCGACCAGCTGTGGAACGTCCCGTGGGTCGGTGACCACCTCGGTACGTACATCGACGCCTCGTACGACGCGCTCATGCTGATCCTGATCTGGCCCCTGATAGGGGTGATGATCGTCGCGGTCGGCTGGGTCGAGGACGTGGCGGCCAAACGGCGGCCGCGGCTCTGGCCCAACGGAGCGCCGAAGCGGACCGGGAAGCGGGCCGCGGGACGCGGCACACCGGAACCCGAACCGGCCCGGCCCCCGGGACCGCGCCGGCGATGAGCGCCCTCACCGGGCCGGCACCGGCCCGGTGAGAGCAAGGTTGCCCACCGGTCACCTCACGGCACCACGCCGAAACGCGTGCTCCCTAGCGTCGGGAACAACACCCCGACCCCTTGTGGAGGCGCGTGATGGCCGGCCGTTGGATCGAGCAGTGGGAACCGGAGGACGAGACGTTCTGGCGGGAGAAGGGCGAGCGGATCGCCCGCCGGAATCTGTGGTTCTCCGTCCTCTCCGAGCACATCGGATTCTCGGTCTGGACGCTGTGGTCGGTGATGGTCCTGTTCATGGGACCGGAGTACGGGGTGGACCCGGCCGGGAAGTTCTTCCTGATCTCCACCGCGACGCTGGCCGGTGCGATCGTGCGGGTGCCGTACACCTTCGCCGTGGCCCGGTTCGGCGGGCGGAACTGGACCGTGTTCAGCACGTTCACCCTGCTGGTGCCGACCGTCGCCGCCTACGCGGTGACGGAACCGGGGACCTCGTACAGCACCTTCGTGGCCGTGGCCGCGCTCACCGGCATCGGCGGCGGCAACTTCGCCTCCTCGATGACGAACATCAACGCCTTCTTCCCGCTGCGCGAGAAGGGCTGGGCGCTCGGGCTCAACGCGGGCGGCGGCAATGCCGGGGTGCCCGTCGTACAGCTCGTGGGGCTGCTGGTGATCGGGACGGCGGGCGCCGCGCACCCGCGGATCGTGCTCGGCGCGTACATCCCGCTGATCGTCGTCGCCGCGCTGTGCGCCGCGTGCTTCATGGACAACCTGGCGCCCGTGCGGAACGACACCGGGGCCGCGTGGGACGCCGTCCGCGACCCGCACACCTGGATCATGTCGGTGCTCTACATCGGGACCTTCGGCTCCTTCATCGGCTACGGCTTCGCCTTCGGCCTGGTGCTCCAGACCCAGTTCGGCCGGACCCCGCTGGAGGCCGCCTCGCTCACCTTCGCCGGACCGCTGCTGGGCTCGCTGGTCCGGCCCGTCGGCGGCCGGCTGGCCGACCGGTACGGCGGCGCCCGCGTCACCCTGGTGAACTTCGCCGCGATGGCCGTCGCGGCCGGAGTCGTCGTGTACGCCTCCGGCACCGAGTCGCTCCCCGTGTTCCTCGTCGGCTTCACCGCGCTGTTCGTGCTGACCGGGCTCGGCAACGGATCGACGTACAAGATGATCCCGGGCATCTTCCACACCAGGGCGATCGCCCTCGGCCTGCGCGGCGAGCGGGCGGCGGCGCACGGGCGGCGGCTGTCCGGGGCGGCCATGGGGTTCATCGGCGCGGTCGGCGCACTCGGCGGGCTCGGCATCAACCTCGCCCTCCGGCAGTCCTTCCGGACCTCGGGCACCGGAACGGCGGCCTTCTGGACCTTCCTCGTCCTCTACGGGGCGTGTTCCGTACTCACCTGGGCGGTATACCTTCGCCGCCCCGCGGCGGTCCCGGCGGAGCCCCGGCTCAGCCATGCCGAGGTGTGATGATGGCCGCACGGTGCCGGGCGACGTAACGGGCGGGAAATACGGGCGAACCGAGCCTGTCACGCATCGTTGGCAGGGTCGGTCCTCAGCACCATCGAGCAGCAGCGGGACGAGAGCCGGGTAGACCATATGCACGACGACGGACAGCACGGGCCCCTCGCGGGTTTCACGGTCGGGGTCACCGCCGCGCGCCGGGCGGACGAACTCGCCACGCTGCTGCGGCGGCGGGGTGCCGCCGTGGTGCACGCGCCCGCCCTGCGGATCGTGCCGCTCGCCGACGACAGCGAACTCCTCGCCGCCACCGAGGAACTCATCGACAGCGTTCCCGACGTGGTCATCGCGACCACCGCGATCGGCTTCCGGGGCTGGATCGAGGCCGCCGACGGCTGGGGCGTCGGGGCCCGGCTGCTGGACCGGCTGCGCGGCGTCGAGCTGCTGGCCCGCGGCCCCAAGGTCAAGGGCGCGGTCCGGGCCGCCGGGCTGACGGAGACGTGGTCACCCGCCTCCGAGTCCATGGCGGAAGTGCTGGAACGGCTCCTGGCGCAGGGCGTCGAGGGCCGCCGCATCGCCCTCCAGCTGCACGGCGAACCGCTCCCCGGCTTCGTGGAGTCACTGCGGGCGGCCGGCGCCGAGGTCATCGGCGTCCCGGTCTACCGCTGGATGCCGCCCGAGGACATCGGCCCGCTCGACCGGCTCCTCGACCTCACCACCGCCCGCGGCCTGGACGCCCTCACCTTCACCAGCGCCCCGGCCGCCGCCTCGCTGCTGCGCCGCGCCGGGGAACGCGGCATGCTTCCCGAGCTCCTGGGCGCCCTGCGGGACGACGTCGTGTCGGCCTGCGTCGGACCGGTCACCGCACTGCCGCTGCAGGCCCACGGGCTCGACACCATCCAGCCGGAGCGCTTCCGGCTCGGCCCGCTCGTCCAGGTGCTCTGCCGTGAACTGCCGACCCGGGCACGTACGCTGCCGGTCGCCGGGCACCGGGTCGAGATCCGCGGCCACGCGGTCCTGGTCGACGACGAGCTGCGCCCGGTGCCGCCGGCCGGGATGACCCTGTTGCACACCCTGGCCCGCAGGCCGGGCTGGGTGGTGGCCCGCGCCGATCTGCTGCGCGCCCTGCCCGGCAGCGGTACGGACGAGCACGCGGTGGAGACGGCCATGGCCCGGCTGCGTGCCGCGCTCGGCGTGCCCCGGATCGTCCAGACGGTCGTCAAACGCGGTTACCGGCTGGCCCTGGACCCGGCGTCGGACGCCAAGTACGCGGACTCCTGAGGGAGCTGTCGCGCCACCGGGCGGGAGGCCCGAGCGCGGCGGTGCGCAGGACCGCCCGTACCGCGGCGGGGCCGTCCCGTGCTTCGCGTGCGCGGGCGCGCCCGCGTACGCGGGCGTCCAAGGGGCGCCCGGGACCGCCGGGATACCGTGCGGGGATGATCAACGACACCCACCGGCTCGACGCGGAGGTACGGCTCCGTCCCGTCACCGAGGCCGACGCCGCCTCCCTCGCCGCATCGATGACCCGCAGCCGGACGTACATGAGCCCCTGGGAACCCCGGCGGCCCGACGCCTTCTACACCGAGCGGGGGCAGCGGGAGCGGGTGGCCGGGCTGCTGGCCGAACGCGAGGCCGGGCGCCTGATGCCGTGGGTGCTGGCGGACGGGGAGGACCGGGCGATCGGCGGGGTCAACCTCAACGCCATCGCGCTCGGGCCGTTCCGCAGCGCCACGCTCGGCTACTGGGTGGACGTCGAGTGCGCGGGCCGCGGGCTGGCCACCGCGGCGGTGCGGCTCATCTGCGACCTGGCCCGGGACGAACTGCGGCTGCACCGGGTCGAGGCGGGCACGGTGCCGGACAACACCGCCTCGCAGCGGGTGCTCGCCAAATGCGGCTTCGAGCAGTTCGGCTTCGCCCCGCGCTATCTCCACATCGACGGCGAATGGCGCGATCACCGCCTCTTCCAGCGCGTCCTGCACGACGGCCCGGTGACCGGGGAACCGGTCGCGCGCGGCGTCTGAGAGCCCGGCTGCCGGGGTCCGCGCGGCGGCAGGGGTTACGGGCGGGGTTCGGGAGGGGCACTCTGGTGTGGACGTCGGACGGACCCAAGGCGGTGACATGCGCATGGCAACGCGCAAGGGCTCGTGCGACTGGCGGTTCGACGCCGGGCGGCTCTGTCTCGACCTGGTGGCGACGGGGGAGGGCAGCGCCGACGCCCCCGATCCGCTGGAGGGGCCCGAGCGGCTCGCCCACTGGCTGGTGGCCTCCGGGGCCGTGCCGCAGGGCACCCGGCTCACGGCCCTGGACCACAACTGGCTCGTGCTCTTCCGCCAGTTGAGGACCGCCGTCGACCGGCTGCTGACCGCGCAGCTCGGCGGCCGCGGAGCCGAGGGCGCCCTGGAGCGCGTCAACTCCCTCGCCGCCGGAGCGCCGCCCGCGGTGCGCGCCGTGCGTACCGGGAACGGCGCCCTGGTACGCGGGCTCAGCACCGAACCCGACTGCCGGGCGCTGCTCGCCACCGTGGCACGCGACGCCGTGGAGCTGCTCACCGACCCGGTGGCCCTGGGCGGGCTGCGCCGCTGCGAGGGCGACAACTGCCGCCGGATCTACCTGGACACCTCGCGCGGCCGGCGCCGGCGCTGGTGCTCCAGCGAGGTGTGCGGGAACCGCGAACGGGTCGCCCGGCACCGGCGGCGCAACGCGGACCCGGCCGGCCGGTCCGCGAGTCCGTGACCCCGGCGGCGTAGGCACTTCGGGCCGGCCGCTGTTCCGGCCGGCGAGATCACATGCTCGTGGCAGGTGCGCGACGGGCCCCGCGTCGCATAGGGTTGACGGCTGCCCAATGCACGTCAGAAGGGGGTCTCAGTGGCCGCGCAGGATGCCGCTGTCGATTCGTTGCGGGACCGGGAAATCGGTGTCGAGCAGGAACATCTCGACCATGTGTACCGCCGCCTCGAGGAGAAGATCCACGAGGCGGAATTTCTCATGAGTGATGCCGTCAAACGCGGCCAGGTCGGGACACCCGGAGCGCTCGCCGAGCGCGACGCCCAGGTGTTCCGGGCCGGAATCCACCTCAACCGGCTGAACAGCGAGTTCGAGGACTTCCTCTTCGGAAGGATCGACCTGCTGCTCGGCAAGGACGGTGAGCGCGGCCCCGACGGAGCCTTCACCTCCGTGGAGCCGGCCGACGACGCAGTACGGGAGGACAGCACCGCCGACATCGCGGAGACGCTGCACATCGGCCGGATCGGGGTCCTCGACTCCGACTACGCGCCCCTGGTCATCGACTGGCGGGCGCCGGCAGCCGCGCCCTTCTACCGGTCGACGCCGAAGGAACCGGGCAGGGTGGTACGCCGCCGGGTCATCCGCTCCAAGGGCCGCAGGGTCCTCGGGGTCGAGGACGACCTGATGCGTCCCGAGCTGACCGCGTACCAGGAGGGCGAGAAGCTCCCCGTCATCGGGGACGGAGCGCTGATGGCGGCGCTCGGGCAGGCCCGCAGCCACACCATGCGGGACATCGTCTCCTCCATCCAGGCCGAGCAGGACCTGGTGATCCGGGCGCCCGCCGCCTCGGTCACCGAGGTCTCGGGCGGTCCCGGCACCGGCAAGACCGCGGTCGCCCTGCACCGTGCCGCGTACCTGCTCTACCAGGACCGGCGGCGGTACGCGGGCGGCATCCTCGTCGTCTCGCCGACCCCGCTGCTGGTCGCGTACACCGAAGGGGTGCTGCCCTCGCTCGGTGAGGAGGGCCAGGTCGCGATCCGTGCGGTCGGCTCGCTGTCGGACGAGGCGGCGGGCACGGCGGGCGCCACCACCTACGACGAACCGGCCGTCGCCCGGATCAAGGGCTCGTCACGGATTCTCCATGTGCTGCGCAAGGCGGCCCGCGGGGCGCTGGAACAGCCCACGGTCCGGCCGGCCGCCGGGGACGACGGCCAGCTGGCGTTCGGGGAGCCCGAGGAAGCCCCGCAGGGGGCCGTCACGCCCGCCCGGCTGCGGGTGGTGGCCTTCGGCGCCCGGGTCGAGCTGAACGAGGACGAGCTCCGGCGCATCCGGAACAACGTCCTCAGCGGCACCGCACCGGTCAACCTGCTGCGCCCGCGCGCCCGCAAACTGCTGCTGGACGCGCTGTGGAGCAGGTCGTCCGGCCGGGGCCGCTACACCGATCAGGAGCTGGCCGCCGAACTGCGCTCGTCGTTCGACGAGGACGTCTCCACCGAGACGCCGTTCATCCAGTTCCTGAACGCGTGGTGGCCCGAGCTCACCCCGCGCGGGGTGCTCGCCGCGATGGCGGACGAGAAGCGGCTCGCCCGATGGGCGCGCCGGATCCTCAACCAGGGCGAGGTGCGCCGGCTCGCGCGCTCCCTGAAGCGCCTCGACAGCGCGGGGCAGGGGCCGCTGTCCGTCCACGACGTGGCGATGCTGGACGAGTTGCAGTACCTGATCGGCACCCCGAACAGGCCGAAGCGCAAACGCGAGTTCGATCCGCTGGACCACCTCACCGGTCTGGAGGAGCTGATGCCGCAGCGGGAGGAGACCCAGTGGGAGCGGGCCGAACGGCTCGCGGCGGAGCGCACGGAGTACGCGCACGTCATCGTGGACGAGGCGCAGGACCTCACGCCCATGCAGTGGCGGATGGTCGGCCGCCGCGGCCGGCACGCCACCTGGACGATCGTCGGGGACCCGGCGCAGTCCTCCTGGTCCGACCCGGACGAGGCGGCCGCGGCGCGCGACGAGGCCCTCGGCAGCCGCCCGCGCCGCCGGTTCACCCTGACCGTCAACTACCGCAACCCGGCGGAGATCGCCGAACTCGCCGCCAAGGTCCTCGCGCTCGCGATGCCCGGCATGGAGTCACCGGCCGCCGTCCGCTCCACGGGCGTCCGGCCGCGCTTCGAGACCGTGCGGGACGGTGATCTGGCCGCGACCGTGCGCGAGGAGGCACGGCGGCTGCTCGGCGAGGTCGACGGCACGGTCGGTGTCGTCGTCGCGATGAACCGGCGGGCCCAGGCCCGCACGTGGCTCGCGGAGCTCGGCGAACGGGTGGTCGCGCTGGGCAGCCTGGAGGCGAAGGGCCTGGAGTACGACGCCACGGTGGTCGTCTCGCCCGCGGAGATCGCGGACGAGTCCCCGGCGGGGCTGCGGGTGCTGTACGTCGCGTTGACGCGGGCCACGCAGCAGCTCACGGTCGTGGCGGGGGAGCGGGATCTGCCCGACGAGGACGGGGTGCCGGACCTGCTGAGGGACTGACGCGCACCGGTACGGCAGCGGGCCGAGGAGCCTTTTCCGGGTCGTCCCGCGCCGTGGGAATCACTTCTCCGGGGTGTTTGTTAGCCTGGAGTCGGCATCGGCTCGATCCAAGCCCCCGGGCCCAACCTTAGTCGCTTCGAGCGACCACTTGCCGCGAGGCGAGCATGGCGGGCCGGTGCCGTTCAACCGAAGAAGACAGACCCGCGTCACCTCCCGGTGGCGCGGGTCTGTTTCCGTTCACGGGGCCGGACGCCGCCCGGACGGGGCCCGGATGCGGCTCGGACGAGGCGGGGGTGCAGGGTGGGACGCGGGCCCGTCGGGGGGTTCCGCTGGAGCCCTCGTATCTCGTATGGTGGAAAACCCTTTCCGAAGTGCGGCAGTCATTACCGGCTACCCACCGGTAGGTGCGAATATCTGAAGACGTGTGCGGGGTCTGTCGTTGTTTGCAGCCCCGGCCGCGTAGCAATGAAGCTAAGGAAAGCGAAGGACTCGGCCATGGCAACGGCGCCCAGCGTCTCGTACTCGATGACGGTCAGGCTGGAGGTGCCCGCGAGCGGCACAGCGGTCTCCCAGCTCACCACGGCCGTGGAGTCCTCCGGTGGTTCGGTCACCGGCCTCGACGTGACCGCTTCCGGCCACGACAAGCTTCGGATCGACGTCACGATCGCGGCCTCCTCCACCTCGCACGCCGACGAGATCGTCGAAGGCCTGCGCGACATCGAGGGCGTCGTCCTCGGCAAGGTGTCCGACCGTACGTTCCTGATGCACCTCGGCGGCAAGATCGAGATGCAGTCGAAGCACCCCATCCGCAACCGTGACGACCTCTCGATGATCTACACCCCCGGTGTGGCCCGGGTCTGCATGGCGATCGCCGAGAACCCCGAGGACGCCCGCCGCCTCACCATCAAGCGCAACTCCGTCGCAGTCGTGACGGACGGTTCCGCGGTGCTCGGCCTCGGCAACATCGGCCCGATGGCCGCCCTCCCGGTGATGGAGGGCAAGGCGGCCCTCTTCAAGCGGTTCGCCGGCATCGACGCCTGGCCGCTCTGCCTGGACACCCAGAACACCGACGAGATCGTCGCGATCGTCAAGGCGATCGCACCCGGCTTCGCGGGCATCAACCTGGAGGACATCTCCGCGCCGCGCTGCTTCGAGATCGAGGCCCGGCTGCGCGAGGCCCTGGACATCCCCGTCTTCCACGACGACCAGCACGGCACCGCCATCGTCGTGCTGGCCTCGCTGACCAACGCGCTGCGCGTGGTGGAAAAGGCCATCGGGGACGTGCGGGTCGTCATGTCCGGCGCCGGGGCGGCCGGTACGGCCATCCTGAAGCTCCTCATCGCCGCGGGCGTCAAGCACGCGGTCGTCGCCGACATCCACGGTGTGGTGCACGCCGGCCGCGAGGACCTGGTCTCCGCCGCGCCCGACTCGCCGCTGCGCTGGATCGCCGAAAACACCAACCCGGAATCCGTCACCGGCACCCTCAAGCAGGCTGTCGTGGGCGCCGACGTCTTCATCGGCGTCTCGGCCCCGAACGTGCTGGACGGGAGCGATGTCGCGGCCATGGCGGACGGTGCGATCGTGTTCGCGCTCGCGAACCCGGACCCCGAGGTCGACCCCGCGGTGGCTCGCGAGACGGCGGCGGTCGTGGCCACCGGCCGTTCCGACTTCCCCAACCAGATCAACAACGTCCTGGTCTTCCCCGGCGTCTTCCGCGGACTTCTGGACGCCCAGTCCCGCGCCGTCAACACGGAGATGATGCTCGCCGCCGCGCACGCCCTCGCGGATGTCGTCGCCCCGGACGAGGTGAACGCGAACTACATCATCCCGTCGGTCTTCAACGACAAGGTCGCCGGAGCGGTCGCCGGAGCGGTCCGGGACGCCGCCAAGTCGACCGGCTCGGTTGTGACGGGTCCCACGTCCGTCTGATGTTTGGCGCGTCGCGGGTCGCGGCGCCCCAAACGCCCCTTTAGGGTGGGCGGGCGACGCGTCCCGCGGAGCCCCGCACCCGCTGCGGATCGTTTTCGGGGAGTCGACGGAACGTCACCACGACGAGGCAGTGGCGCTTTTCGTGTGACTCCGGAGGGTGCCGGATTGGCTTTCCCGCCGCAGGTGGGGGCAGGATGCTTTCCCAAGGACTTCGTCCGGGGGGAGACCCCACGGGGCGCGAGGGTCTAACACGGACCCGAGTCCGGGGACTGTCCGAGGGCCCTGGCAGCATCGGCTTCGATCTCACGCCTCACAGGCAAGAAGAACACGGGAGTAACAACATGAACCGCAGTGAGCTGGTGGCCGCCCTGGCCGACCGCGCCGAGGTGACTCGCAAGGACGCCGACGCCGTGCTGGCCGCGCTCGCCGAGACCGTCGGTGAGATCGTCGCCAAGGGCGACGAGAAGGTCACCATCCCCGGTTTCCTGACCTTCGAGCGCACCCACCGTGCCGCTCGCACCGCGCGTAACCCGCAGACCGGCGACCCGATCAACATCCCGGCCGGCTACAGCGTGAAGGTCTCCGCGGGCTCGAAGCTCAAGGAAGCCGCCAAGGGTAAGTAACACCCCCTGGGCACGACGAAGGGCGGTCACCCCGACCAGGGTGGCCGCCCTTCGGCATACGGGCCGCAGAACGCCGTTCCGGGCCTCTGAGGGCCCTGCGCGCCGTTGCGGGCCCCCGGCGACAGACGAGCGGGGGCCCGGGGCAGTGCCCCGAACCCCCGCCCGTCTGTCCGCCCGAGCCTGTCAGACGAGTGAACCGCCCGGCAGCTCCACCTTCGCGCCGAGCTTCTCCAGCTTGTCCATGAAGTTCTCGTAGCCGCGGTTGATCAGGTCGATCCCGTGCACCCGGGACGTCCCCTGCGCCGCCAGAGCGGCGATCAGGTACGAGAAACCGCCGCGCAGGTCCGGGATGACCAGATCCGCGCCCTGAAGCTTCGTCGGCCCGGAGACGACCGCGGAGTGCAGGAAGTTGCGCTGTCCGAAGCGGCAGTCGGAGCCGCCCAGGCACTCGCGGTAGAGCTGGATGTGCGCACCCATCTGGTTGAGCGCAGAGGTGAAGCCGAGCCGGGACTCGTACACCGTCTCGTGGACGATCGACAGGCCCGCGGCCTGCGTCAGCGCCACGACCAGCGGCTGCTGCCAGTCCGTCTGGAAGCCGGGGTGCACGTCCGTCTCCAGCGCGATGGCGTTCAGCGCGCCGCCCGGATGCCAGAAGCGGATGCCCTCGTCGTCGATCTCGAAGGCACCGCCGACCCGCCGGAAGGTGTTCAGGAACGTCATCATCGAGCGCTGCTGCGCCCCGTGGACGTAGATGTTGCCCTCGGTCGCCAGTGCCGCGGACGCCCAGGAGGCGGCCTCCAGGCGGTCCGGGATGGCCCGGTGGGTGTAGCCGTCGAGACGGTCGACACCGGTGATCCGGATGGTCCGGTCGGTGTCCATGGAGATGATCGCGCCCATCTTCTGCAGTACGCAGATGAGGTCCTCGATCTCCGGCTCCACGGCCGCGTTGGACAGCTCGGTGACGCCCTCGGCGAGCACGGCCGTCAGCAGCACCTGCTCGGTGGAGCCCACCGACGGGTACGGCAGCCGGATCTTGGTGCCGCGCAGCCGCTGCGGGGCCTCCAGGTACTGGCCGTCCGCCCGCTTCTCGATCGTCGCGCCGAACTGGCGCAGCACGTCGAAGTGGAAGTCGATCGGCCGGCCGCCGATGTCGCAGCCGCCGAGCCCCGGGATGAACGCGTGGCCCAGCCGGTGCAGCAGCGGGCCGCAGAAGAGGATCGGGATGCGCGACGAGCCCGCGTGGGCGTCGATGTCGGCGACGTTCGCGCTCTCGACGTGCGTGGGATCGAGGATCAGCTCGCCCGGTTCGTCACCCGGACGGACCGTCACGCCGTGCAGCTGGAGGAGCCCGCGGACCACCCGCACATCGCGGATGTCGGGCACGTTGCGGAGTCGGCTGGGCCCGCTGCCGAGCAGCGCGGCGACCATTGCCTTCGGCACCAGGTTCTTGGCGCCTCGGACGCGGATCTCGCCCTCCAGCGGGGTTCCGCCGTGGACAAGCAGGACATCGTCTGTGCCGGTCATGAATCTCGCGTTCCGGAGTGGTCGGGCGGGGGGCCAATCGAAAGGGTAATGGCCGTGCGCCCCCCTTCCGTAAGAAAGCGGGGGGTGTACGAACGTCATGAATCCGCCACAACACGCTCCGCGTCCTGGATCTTGCGGAGGGTGACCGTCCGGATGGGTGCCCGGCCGTGCGCTCCTTGTGCACCCGTGCGCCCTGAGCTGCGCTCGGGCACCCAGGGCGACGACCGGGTCACTTGGGCCCCGCGAAAGCCGAAGATGCGGGATCATTTCTGGCATGACCGAGGTGTCCTCGCTCACAGGGCGGCTGCTCGTGGCCGCACCCGCCCTGGCGGACCCGAATTTCGACCGCGCGGTGGTGCTGCTCCTCGACCACGACGAGGAGGGCTCGCTCGGCGTGGTCCTGAACCGCCCGACCCCGGTCGGGGTCGCCGACATCCTGGCGTCCTGGGCCGGTCTGACCGGTGAACCCGATGTGGTCTTCCAGGGCGGCCCGGTCTCCCTCGACTCCGCGCTCGGGGTGGCGGTGATCCCCGGGGACGAGGGCCCTCTCGGCTGGCGCCGGGTGTACGGGGCGATCGGCCTGGTGGACCTGGAGGCGCCGCCCGAGCTGCTGGCCGCGGCCCTCGGCTCGCTGCGGATCTTCGCCGGTTACGCCGGCTGGGGGCCCGGACAGCTGGAGGCGGAACTCTCCGAGGGTGCCTGGTACGTCGTGGAGTCGGAGCCGGGGGACGTCTCGTCGCCGCGCCCGGAGGGCCTCTGGAGGGCCGTCCTGCGCCGTCAGCGCAGCGAACTGGCCATGGTCGCCACGTACCCGGACGACCCTTCGCTGAACTGATCCCCCGGGCTTTCAGTACGCTTGGCGGTTATGAGCACTCTTGAGCCCGATCGCGGGGCAGGTACGGGAACCCTCGTGGAGCCGACGCCACAGGTGTCGAACGGCGACGGCGACCACGAGCGCTACGCCCATTACGTCCAGAAGGACAAGATCATGGCGAGTGCCCTGGAGGGCACTCCCGTGGTGGCGCTGTGCGGCAAGGTCTGGGTGCCGGGGCGCGACCCGAAGAAGTACCCGGTGTGTCCCATGTGCAAGGAGATCTACGAGTCCATGGGCGCCGGCGGCGACAAGGACAAGGGCAAGGGCGGCAAGGACAAGAAGTAGTCCGCAGCAGCAGAACCGACCTGTCCGGGAGAACCCCCGGGGCACGCAGCCGCGTGCCCCGGGGGTTCTTCGCCGTTCCGGGCCCGCGGCGTTGCACGGGCTGCTTCCGCGGGTCACAGAGTGGTTGAGACCACTTGTCGGCGACTTCGTCTGGACCTACCCTCCTGCAAGTTGTGCAGAACGAAACGCGCGTTGCATATGTTGCAACGCTTACCGGTAGGGGTCCCGGATGAAGCTTTCTGCCCGAATCGCCGCCCCGGCTGCGGCGCTTGTGCTGGCGGGTCTCACCGTCACCGCCTGCGCGCCGCAGACCTCCGACACCGGCGCCAAGGGGGACGAGAAGACCGGAACGCTGCGTGTCTGGCTGTTCCAGGAGGTGGCCAACAAGCCCAAGGAGAAGGTCGTCGACGCCGCGGTCGCGGACTTCGGGAAGGCCCACAAGGGCGCGAAGGTCGAGATCGAGTACATCCCCGTCGAGACCCGCGCCCAGCGCGTCAAGGCCGCGTTCAACGACCCCAAGAGCGCGCCCGACCTGATCGAGTACGGCAACACCGACACCGCCGGCTACGTGAAGGACGGCGGACTGGCCGATGTCAGCGCCGAGTTCGGTGCCTGGGCGGACGCCGAGGACACCGACCCGACCGCCAAGCAGTCCGTGACCGTGGACGGCAAGGTCTACGGGGCCCCGCTCTTCGTCGGCGTCAGGGCGCTGTACTACCGCACCGACGTCTTCGAGGACCTGGGCATCGAGGCGCCCAAGTCCCAGGCGGAACTGATCTCCACCGCGAAGAAGATCCACCGCGAGAAGCCCGGCCTGTACGGACTCGCCGTCGGCGGCGCGTACACCTACGGCGCGATGCCGTTCATCTGGGCCAACGGCGGCGAACTGGCCGACGGGAGCGGAGCCTCGTACAAGGCGGCCATCAACAGCGCGAAGGCCCGCAAGGGCATCGCCGCCTACACCTCGCTCTTCGGCGACGCCAACTGCCCGGCCGCCAAGTGCGCCGCCATGGGCGGCAACGCGACCGTCACCGCCTTCGCCTCCGGCAAGGCCGCCATGGCCATCGGCGGCGACTTCAGCCACGCCGCCGTCGAGGCCGGCACGGTGAAGGGCAAGTACGCGGTCGTGCCGCTGCCGGGCGTGGCCGAGAACTCCGTCGCCCCGGCGTTCGCGGGCGGCAACAACATCGGCGTACTGAAGAGCAGCGGGCACCGCACCCTCGCCGTCGACCTGATGAAGTCGCTGACCGGCAAGGAGACCCAGGCGAAGATGTTCGACGCGATGGGCTTCCTGCCCACGTACACGGACGTGCTGGCCGCGGCCGCGAAGAAGGAGCCGTTCGTCGAACCGTTCGTCAGGACACTCGGTGCGGGCGCCAAGTTCGTCCCGGCTTCGCCCGCCTGGGGCCAGATCGACTCCTCGCTGATCCTGCCGACGATGTTCCAGGAGATCGTCAGCGGCCGTAAGGGCGTGGCCGCAGCCTCGGACGACGCCGCGAAGAAGATGGACGCCGCGTTCGCCGACGCGGGCTGACGATGACGGCGAACAGCACGGCGTACAAGACGCCCCGCGCACCCGGAGCGGGCAGCGGCGCCCCCCGCCCGCTCCGGAGCCGCCCCCCGGCCTCCCCGGCCCGGCGGTCCGGCTGGACCCCCTGGCTCTACCTGCTGCCCGCGCTCGTCCTCCTCGGCGGGCTGCTGGTCTACCCGATCTACCAGCTCGGCCTGATCTCCTTCCTGGAGTACACCCAGGCCCAGGTGAGCGGCGGTGAGCCGGCCACCTTCCAGGGGTTCGGCAACTACGCGACGCTCTTCCACGACAGCCAGTTCTGGCAGGTGCTGCTGGCCACCGTGGTCTTCGCGGCGCTCTGCGTGCTGGCCACCCTGCTCGTCGGCTGCGCGCTGGCCGTCCTGCTGACCCGGGTGCGGGCCGTGCCGCGGCTCGCGCTGATGATGGCCGCGCTCGGCGCCTGGGCGACCCCCGCGATCACCGGGTCGACCGTCTGGGTCTTCCTCTTCGACGCCGACTTCGGGCCGGTCAACCGGGTGCTGGGGCTCGGCGACTTCTCCTGGACGTACGGGCGCTACAGCGCCTTCGCGCTGGTGCTCCTGGAAGTCCTGTGGTGCTCGTTCCCGTTCGTGATGGTCACCGTGTACGCGGGCATCCGGGCGATCCCCACCGAGGTGCTGGAGGCGGCGGCGCTGGACGGGGCCTCGCAGTGGCGGATCTGGCGGTCGGTCATGGCGCCGATGCTGCGGCCGATCCTGATCGTCGTCACCATCCAGTCGATCATCTGGGACTTCAAGGTCTTCACCCAGATCTACGTCATGACCAACGGCGGCGGCATCGCCGGCCAGAACCTGGTGCTCAACGTGTACGCGTACCAGAAGGCGTTCGCGTCCTCGCAGTACAGCCTCGGCTCGGCGATCGGCGTCGTGATGCTGGTCATCCTGCTGGCGGTCACGCTGGTCTATCTGCGCCTGGTGAGGCGCCAGGGGGAGGAACTGTGAGCCTGCCGTCCCTGTCGCGCGTCCGCCGGCCCGGCCGGCTCGCCGCCGAGGCCGCGGCCCTGCTGATCGCCGCCGCCGTGGCCTTCCCGCTGTACTGGATGGTGCTCTCGGCCCTCAAGCCGGCCGGCGAGATCCAGTCCGCGCACCCCAGGCCGTGGACGCTCTCGCCGTCCCTGGACTCCTTCCGCCGGGTCTTCCAGCAGCAGGACTTCGGGCGCTACTTCCTCAACAGCCTGCTCGTCGCCGGCACGGTCGTCATCGTCTCCGCACTGATCGCCTTCCTGGCGGCGACGGCGGTGACCCGGTTCAGATTCCGCTTCCGCACCACACTGCTGATCATGTTCCTGGTCGCGCAGATGGTGCCGGTCGAGGCGCTGACGATCCCGCTGTTCTTCCTGATGCGGGACTTCGGCCAGCTGAACACACTCGGCTCGCTGATCCTGCCGCACCTCGCCTTCTCGCTGCCGTTCGCGATCTGGATGCTGCGCGGCTTCGTCAAGGCCGTCCCGGACGCACTGGAGGAGGCGGCGTACATCGACGGGGCGAGCCGGGCCCGCTTCCTGTGGCAGATCCTCTTCCCGCTGGTCTTCCCCGGGCTCGTGGCGACCAGCGTCTTCTCGTTCATCTCGACCTGGAACGACTTCCTTTTCGCGAAGTCGTTCATCATCAGCGACACCTCCCAGTCGACGCTTCCGATGGCGCTGCTGGTCTTCTTCAAACCCGACGAGAACGACTGGGGCGGGATCATGGCAGCCTCGACGGTGATGACCGTTCCCGTGCTGGTCTTCTTCGTACTCGTACAGCGACGCCTGGTCTCGGGACTGGGCGGAGCGGTTAAGGACTGACGTGGTCAATCTGATCCCGGCGCCCCTGAGCGCCGAATACCTCACCGATGCGGCCGGCTTCGTTCTGGATCAGGACACCGTGATCGACGCGCCGTCGGGCACCGAGGGGGTCGCGCGCCTGCTGCGTGCCACCCTGGGCGCCGCGACCGGGCTGCCGCTCGCACCGGGCCGGGGCGAGGCCGGGCGGGCGATCCGGCTGCGGCTCGACCCCGGGGCAGCGGACGAACAGGGGCCCGAGGGCTACCTGCTCGCCGTGGACGCCGACGCCGTCACCCTGCGGGCCGCGGCCCCGGCCGGGCTGCACCGGGGCATCCAGACGCTGCGCCAGCTGCTCGGCCCGGAGGCCTACCGGCAGGCGCCGGTGAACCCTGACCGGGTCTGGACCGTACCGAGCTGCACCGTCCGGGACCGCCCGCGCTTCCCCTGGCGCGGCATGATGCTCGACGTGTCACGGCACTTCATGCCCAAGACCGACGTCCTGCGCTACCTCGACCTCCTCGCCGCCCACAAGCTGAACGTCTTCCACTTCCACCTCACCGACGACCAGGGCTGGCGCATCGAGATCAAGCGCTACCCGCGCCTGACCGAGGCCGGCTCCTGGCGCTCGCGCACGAAGCACGGCCACCGGGCCTCCGAACTCTGGGACGACACCCCGCACGGGGGTTTCTACACGCAGGACGACATCCGCGAGATCGTGGCGTACGCCGCCGCCCGGCACATCCGTGTCGTCCCCGAGATCGACATTCCGGGCCACTCGCAGGCGACCATCACCGCCTACCCGGAACTCGGCAACACCGACGTCATCGACACCACCGCCCTCTCCGTCTGGGACGACTGGGGCGTCGCCCCGAACGTACTCGCCCCCACCGAGACCACCCTGCGCTTCTTCGAGGGCGTCTTCGAGGAGGTCCTCGAACTCTTCCCCGCCGCCACCTCGCCGTTCATCCACGTCGGCGGCGACGAGTGCCCCAAGGACCAGTGGAAGCAGTCGCCGACGGCCCAGGCGCGCATCAAGGAGCTCGGGCTGGCCGACGAGGACGAGCTGCAGTCCTGGTTCATCCGGCACTTCGACAGCTGGCTCACCGCACGGGGCCGCCGCCTCATCGGCTGGGACGAGATCCTGGAGGGCGGGCTCGCCGAGGGGGCGGCCGTCTCCTCGTGGCGCGGCTACGCGGGCGGCATCGCCGCCGCCGAGGCCGGGCACGACGTCGTGATGTGCCCGGAGCAGCAGGTCTATCTGGACCACCGTCAGGACGGCGGCCCCGACGAGCCGATGCCGATCGGCTACGTCCGCACCCTGGAGGACGTGTACCGGTTCGAACCCGTTCCGCCGGGCCTCTCCGAGGAGGCGTCCCGGCACATCCTCGGCACCCAGGCCAACGTCTGGACCGAGGTCATGCAGAACCGGGCCCGCGTCGACTACCAGGTCTTCCCGCGCCTCGCCGCCTTCGCCGAGGTCGCCTGGTCGGCCCTGCCCGCCTCCGATGACCGGGACTTCGCCGGCTTCGAGCGGCGGATGGCCACGCACTACGCGCGACTTGACGCGCTCGGCGTCGACTACCGGCCGCCGGGCGGTCCGCTGCCCTGGCAGCGGCGGCCCGGCATCCTGGGACGCCCGATCGAGGGAGCGCCCCCGCGCGTGTGAGCCCGCGCGAAGGGGGCGCTTCCCGCTGCCGCGGCAGCGGGAAGCGCCCCCTTCGCGCTGTTCCGGGACCGCTTCCTGCCCGTCCTCCCGCGCGCTCCCGTGGCTCTGCCGTGGCTCTCCCTCGGCACGGAGCAAGTCGTACAAGCTCGCTGAATAGTGGCAATTCGCACTCCACGCCGAAGAGGTGCGAATCGGGATCATCTCCCTGGCCGGGGACGGATACTCCCTTCGCGGACCCTCGCGTCGGGCCGGTCCGAAGATGTGCCAGAGTTGCCACGTCCAGGCTTTGAGCACGTACCGTACGGCGAAACAGACGGGACAGCCGGGACACCGGGAAGGGGCAGCTGGGTTGACCACGCAAGCACCGCAGGCGACGCAGTCCGTCACGCTGCCGGCCTCGCTGGACGAGGCCGTCGCGGCACTCGGCGCCATGCCGGCCGCCGTCCCCGTGGCAGGCGGCACGGACCTGATGTCGGCTGTCAACAAGGGCCTCCTGCGCCCCTCCGGGCTGGTCGGCCTCGGCCGGATCAGCGAACTCCGGGGCTGGCACTACCAGGACGGCCACGCCCTGCTCGGCGCCGGACTCACCCACGCCCGCATGGGGCGCCCCGACTTCGCCGCCCTCATTCCGGCCCTGGCCGCCTCCGCGCGCGCCGCGGGCCCGCCCCAGATCCGCAACGCCGGAACGCTCGGCGGCAACATCGCCACCGCCGCCCCGACCGGCGACGCCCTGCCGGTGCTCGCCGCGCTGGAGGCCGAGCTGGTCATCGCGGGCCCCGGCGGCGCCCGCCGCGAGATCCCGGTCTCGCACCTGCTGGCAGGCCGCGAGATGCTGGAGCCCGCCGAACTGATCGGGTTCGTCCGCGTTCCGCTGCTGCACGCCCCGCAGGTCTTCCTCAAGGCGACCGGACGCACCGGCCCCGGCCGTGCCACCGCCTCCGTCGCGATCGTCCTGGACCCGGCCCGGCGCGGAGTGCGCTGCGCGGTCGGCGCCATCGCGCCGATGCCGCTGCGGCCGCTGGAGGCCGAACGCTGGATCGCCTCACTCATCGACTGGGACGGCGAACGGGGCCTGGCGCCCGACGCGCTGGCCGCCTTCGGCGAGTACGTCGCCGCCGCCTGCATCCCGGACGAGCCACCGCCCGCCGACGGGGGAGAGGCGCCACCGCTGTCCCCCGCCGTACTGCACCTGCGGCGCACCGTCGCCGCGCTGGCCCGACGCGCACTGGGGAGGGCACTGTCGTGAGCAACGAGGACCACACCGAACAGCACGGGGGATGGGAGCCGACCCCCCAGAGCGGCGAGTACGACGCCGAGGCGACCGCCTTCGTCCACCTGCCGCCGGAGGACCTGGCGAACATCCCGCTGGCCGCGCCCGGTCAGGGCTACGTGCCGCCGATGATCCTTCCGCTGACCCCGGCCGCCGGAACCGACCCGGCAGCCACCGGCAGCTGGGCCGTCCGGACACCGGACCAGCAGGACGTGCCGGACCGCCGCACGGCGGCGGACCAGCCGGCTCCCGAGGCGGTGCACTGGCCGGACCCGAACCAGCAGCAGACGCCGTACGGATACCCGCAGCCCCCGCACCAGCAGCAGGCCCCGCATCAGCCGCAGGCGCCCGGGGAGCAGTATCCGGACCGGTACCGCGACAACCGGGCCGACACCGGCCAGTGGAACTTCGCCGAGTCCGCCGAGTCCGCCGAGCCGGCTGGGCACACCGGTCAGTGGCAGATCCCGGTCGCCGACGGCGATCTCCCGGAGGAGTCCGGCGAGTTCTCGGCCTCCGCGCTGGCCGCCGGCTGGTACGCGGACCGGCCCCCGCCGGCCACCCTGCCCGGCGGCGCGCCCGCGCCCTGGGCGACACAGGTGCCGGAGCCCGCGGCCGGGGACGACACCCCGCCGCAGGGGACGGACCTCGCAACACCGGACGCGCCGGACGACACCGCGGACGGAGCCGGGAACGCCGACGCTCCGCCCCCGGAGCCGACCACCGGCACGCACGGGGCCGGACACGACACCGGACACGAAGTCCCGCCGGAGGCAGCCCTCCAGGACGCGCCGCCCCCCGGCACGGAGCCCCCCGGCACGGAGCCCCCCGGCACCGTCGAACCGGTCGCCGAACCGGTCGTCGAAGCGGCACTTGACACCGGGACGGCACCGGACGCCGAGGTCACGGACGTCGAGACGGCACCGGAAACCGGGGCCACGGAAGCCGACGCCATAGACCCCGACGCCATAGACGCCGAGGCCACGGACCCCGACCTCGACCCCGACGCCGCCCCCGCCGCCCCGCTCGACCTGCCCAGCGAACACCCCTCCGCCTCGTACCTGCTGCATGTGAACGGCGCCGACCGCCCCGTCACCGACGCCTGGATCGGCGAGTCGCTGCTCTACGTGCTGCGCGAGCGCCTCGGCCTCGCCGGGGCCAAGGACGGCTGCTCGCAGGGTGAGTGCGGTGCCTGCAACGTCCAGGTGGACGGCCGTCTCGTCGCCTCCTGCCTGGTCCCCGCGGCCACCGCGGCGGGCAGCGAGGTCCGTACCGTCGAAGGTCTGGCCGTCGACGGCGAGCCGTCCGACGTACAGCGGGCGCTGGCCGACTGCGGCGCCGTGCAGTGCGGCTTCTGCATCCCCGGAATGGCGATGACCGTCCACGACCTGCTGGAGGGCAACCACGCTCCCAGCGAGCTGGAGACCCGCCAGGCGCTCTGCGGCAACCTCTGCCGCTGTTCCGGCTACCGAGGCGTGCTCGACGCCGTGAACGAGGTCATCGCGGGCCGCGAGGCCGCCTCCGAGGCGGCCTCGGCACCCGCGACGGAATCCGCTGAACAGGACGAGGCCCGCATCCCGCACCAGGCGGCCCCCGGCGCGGGTAGTGTGCAGGCCCATCTGCAGGACGGAGGCATGGCGTGAGCAACGACGCAGCCACCGCGGCCGGCGCGACCCACACGGCGATCAGCATTCCTTCACTGGACGGCCCCGACGGGCCCGGAACCGAGCAGCCGCTGCTCGGCCTGGGCGCCTCGCTGCCGCCGGCCGACGCCCGCGCCAAGACCGAGGGCACCTTCCCCTACGCCGCCGACCTGTGGGCCGAGGGACTGCTCTGGGCGGCCGTGCTCCGCTCTCCGCACCCTCATGCCCGCATCCTGTCGATCGACACCTCGGCCGCGGTCGAGATGCCGGGCGTACGCGCGGTCGTCACCCACGAGGACGTCCCCGGCGAGGGCGCGTACGGACGCCGCGTCGTGGACCGCCCCGTCTTCGCCTCCGAACTGGTCCGCCACCACGGCGAGCCGATCGCCGCGGTCGCCGCCGACCACCCCGACACGGCCCGGCTGGCCGCCGCCGCCATCGCCGTCGAGTACGAGGTGCTGGAACCGGTCACCGACCCGGAGAAGGCCTTCGCCGCCGAACCGCTGCACCCCGACGGCAACCTGATCCGCCACATCCCGCTGCGCTACGGCGACCCGGAGGTCGTTGGCGAGGTCATCGTCGAGGGCCTGTACCGCATCGGCCGCCAGGACCCGGCGCCGATCGGTGCCGAGGCCGGGCTCGCCGTGCCCCGCCCCGACGGCGGCGTCGAGATCTACACCGCCTCCACCGACCCGCACGCCGACCGCGACCTCGCCGCCGCCTGCTTCGGCCTGGAGCCGGACCGGGTGAAGGTCGTCGTCACCGGAGTCCCCGGCGCGACCGGCGACCGCGAAGACCCCGGATTCCAGCTCCCACTGGGCCTGCTCGCCCTGCGCACCGGCTGCCCGGTCAAACTGGCCGCCACCCGCGAGGAGTCCTTCCTCGGCCACGCGCACCGCCACCCGACCCTGCTCCGCTACCGCCACCACGCGGACGCCGAGGGCCGGCTGGTGAAGGTCGAGGCGCAGATCCTCCTCGACGCGGGCGCGTACGCCGACGCCTCGTCCGAGTCGCTGGCCGCCGCCGTCGCGTTCGCCTGCGGGCCCTACGTCGTCCCGCACGCCTTCATCGAGGGCTGGGCCGTCCGTACGAACAACCCGCCGTCCGGCCACGTCCGGGGCGAGGGCGCGATGCAGGTCTGTGCCGCGTACGAGGGCCAGATGGACAAGCTGGCCGCCAAGCTCTCCATCGACCCGGCCGAGCTGCGGCTGCGCAACGTCCTGTCCACCGGCGACATCCTGCCCACCGGACAGACCGTGACCTGCCCCGCCCCCGTCGCCGAACTCCTGGGTTCGGTACGGGACTTCCCGCTCCCCTCGCTCCCCAAGGACTCCCCGGAGGACGACTGGCTGCTGCCCGGCGGCCCGGAGGGCGCGGGCGAGCCCGGCGCGGTGCGGCGCGGGGTCGGATACGCGCTCGGCATGGTCCACATGCTCGGCGCCGAGGGCGCCGACGAGGTCTCCACGGCCACGGTCCGGGTCCACGACGGGGTCGCCACCGTCATCTGCGCCGCGGTCGAGACGGGCCAGGGCTTCTCGACGCTGGCCCGCCAGGTCGTCCAGGAGACCCTGGGCATCGAGGAGGTCCACGTGGCCTCCGTCGACACCGACCAGCCCCCGGCGGGCCCGGCCACGCACGGCCGTCACACCTGGGTCTCCGCCGGAGCGGTCGAACGCGCCGCGAAGATGGTCCGCACCCAGCTGCTCCAGCCGCTGGCCCACAAGTTCGGCATGTCCACCGAGCTGCTCCAGATCGCCGACGGCAAGATCACCTCGTACGACGGGGTGCTGTCCACGACCGTCACCGAGGCGATGGACGGCAAGGAGCTCTGGGCCACCGCCCAGTGCCGCCCGCACCCCACCGAGCCGCTCGACGAGTCCGGGCAGGGCGACGCCTTCGTGGGCCTCGCGTTCTGTGCGATCCGCGCGGTGGTGGACGTCGACATCGAGCTCGGCTCGGTCCGTGTCGTGGAGATGGCCGTCGCCCAGGACGTCGGCCGGGTCCTCAACCCGTCCCAGCTGGCGACCCGGATCGAGGCGGGTGTCACCCAGGGCATCGGCACCGCCCTGACGGAGAACCTCCGCACCGCACGCGGTCTGATCCGCCACCCCGACCTGACCGGTTACGCCCTGCCGACCTCCCTCGACGCGCCGGACATCCGCATCGTCCGACTCGTCGAGGAACGCGACGTTGTGGCCCCCTTCGGCGCCAAGCCGGCTTCCGCGGCCCCCGTGGTGACGTCCCCGGCCGCCGTGGCCGCCGCGGTCCGCGCGGCCACCGGCCGCCCCATCAACCGGCTCCCGATCCGGCCCCAGGCAGCGGTCGCGGCAGCCAGGTCCTGATCCGGTCCCCCGTGCGTGACGGGGGACATGGCGGGCCGCGGGGACGTGCGGCGAGTATGGGCCGATGCACCTCTCCGCGACGGACCGCCCCGAACCCGGCCCCACGCTCGCGCAGCTCCTCGCGCTGATCGCCGCCGGGACGCTCGACGTGGTCGTGGCACCCCGCGGCACCGGCGTACCCGTGTCCGACGTGGTGCTGCACGACCCGGGCGAGGAGCGGGACGAGGAGGTCTGGGCGGCCACCGGGCTGGTGCTGCTCGCCGTCGGTGTGGAAGTCGCCTCGTCCGAGGCGGTCGACGTGCTGCGCGCCGCGGACCGGGCCGGCGCGGTGGCCGTGGTGATGCGGCGCGGCGTCCGGGGGCCGGGGGCGGCGCTGCTGGAGGCGGCGGAGCGGGGGCGTACGGCGTTGCTGACCCGGCGGCCCGGACAGGGCTGGACCGAGGTGCTCGGCGGGCTGCGGACCGCGTTGGTGCACAGCGTCGCGGACGGGGCCGGGGGCGCGGGCGGTGTCGACGGGCTGCGGCTGGGAGATCTGTCGGGCCTGGCCAACACCGTGGCGGACCTGGTCGGCGGCGCGATCACGATCGAGGACCCGCAGTCGCGGGTGCTGGCGTACTCGCGCATGGACCACGAGCCCGATCCGATGCGCCGCCTCACCATCCTCGGCCAGGAGGTACCGCGCTGGCGGGTCGTCGAACTGCGGGAGAGCGGCTTCTTCCAGACCCTGTGGAACACCGACGACGTAGTGCGGCGCCCCGCCGACGACCGGTACGCCGAACGGCTGGCCGTCGCGGTGCGGCACGGATCCGAAGTGCTCGGCTCGATCTGGGCCGCCGCCGACGGGCGTCCGCTGGCCGAGGACGCGGTGGCGGCGCTGCGGACGGCGGGCCGCGCGGCGGTCCCGCATCTGTCGCACCACCGGACGTGGGGCCGGGCCGCCACCCGGGCGCGCGAGGGGGCGGTGCACGCGCTCCTGGCGGGCAGCACCCAGGCGGCGCACGACGTCGGGATCGTACGGGGCCGGCCGTACGCCGTGATGGTGGCGGAGGTGTACGAAGGCCGGGAGCCCGCGCCCGGGGACGTCGTGCAACGGGTGCTCGACGTCCTCGCGCTGCAGGCCGCCGCCTACCGCCCGGGGTGTGTGACCGCACGGTCGGGACAGCGGCTGTACACCCTGGTGCCGGCCGCGGACGGCGAGACGGACCCCGCCCGCACACTGCTGGCGACGGCCCGTTCGGTACCCCGTGGCGTGGTCTTCGCCGGTGCCGGGCCCGTGGTGACGGACCTGGCGCACCTGCCCGCCTCCCGTGAGGCGGCGGAGCTGGTGGTACGGGTGCTGGCGGAGCGGGCCGCGCGGCTGCCCGCGGCCGGGGCCGGTTCGGAAGTGGCCTCGTACGCGGAGGTGGCGGCCGAGGCCGCGGTGCTGCGACTGCTCGACCGGGTGGAGCCGCTGTGGGAGACGCTGTCGGGGCCGGTGCACGCGATGCTGGAGCACGACCGGGCGCACGGCGCGCGGTACGGCGAATCGGTCGCCGGGTACCTCGACGCCTTCGGCGACACGGCCGCCGCCGCGCGTCGCCTCAACGTGCACCCCAACACCCTGAGGTACCGGCTGCGCCGGGCCCGGGAGCTGTTCGGCGTGGACCTGGCCGACCCGGCCGTGCGGCTCCTGGCGGACGTCGGGCTGCGGCTGGGCCGCCGCGACGGCTGAGGACGCCGGGCCCGATGACGTATTTCATGATCATTAAGTTGTTGGGCCGGACAGGCGATCCGGCCGGTCCTGGTCGTGAACGACGAAGACATGCCGGGCTCCGCGCACCGAAGCTGGGCACAACGGCCCGCGGCCTGTTGAGCGCGGCGCACGAGCGGTCCATCACGTAGGAGTGTGGTTCAGGTGACATCCGGTCCGGCCCCCCAGCGCAAGCGCGCCCGAGAGGCGGCGCTCGCCCGTGCCGTCGAGGAGGGGCTGCTCGGCCCCGGCTCGCCCCTGGTCGGCCTGCTCGACGTCGACGGGGTGCTGGCCGCGGTGGACGCGCTGAACGAGGCGTTCGAGGGGCCGGCCACGGTCCACCACACCTTCGCGGCCAAGGCCTGCGGACTGGTGCCGGTACTGCGGCTGCTCGCCGAGGCCGGCATGGGCTGCGAAGTGGCCTCGCCGGGCGAGCTGGAACAGGCCCTCGCCGCCGGCTTCAGCCCGGACCGGCTGGTCTTCGACAGCCCCGCGAAGACGGTCGAGGAGCTGGAGTTCGCGCTGGAGCACGGCATCGCGATCAACCTGGACAACTTCCAGGAGCTGGCGCGCGTCGACCGGCTGCTGGCCGGACGCGAGCCGGCCGGACCCATCGGCCTGCGGGTGAATCCCCAGGTCGGTGCCGGCGCCATCGGGGCGATGAGCACCGCGACCGCGACGTCCAAATTCGGTGTCGCGCTGCGCGACCCGGGAGCTGTCGACGCGGTGATCGACGCCTTCGCCCGGCGGCCCTGGCTCAACCGCCTGCACGCGCACGTCGGCTCCCAGGGCTGCCCGCTGCCGCTGATCGCCCAGGGGGTCGGTGCCGCGTACGAGCTCGCGGAGCGGATCAACGAACAGCTGGGGCACGCCCGGATCACCGGCCTGGACATCGGTGGCGGCCTGCCCGTCAACTTCGACAGCGAGGACGACCGCCCCACCTACACCGACTACGTGGCCGAACTGCGCGCCGCTGCCCCCGGGCTCTTCGACGGCCGCTACACCCTCGTCACCGAGTTCGGCCGCTCGCTGCTGGCGAAGAGCGGCACCATCGGCTCGGTCGTCGAGTACACCAAGTCCGCCGGCGGCCGGCGGATCGCGGTCACCCACGCCGGAGCCCAGGTGGCCACCCGCACCGTGTTCATGCCCGAGGCATGGCCCCTGCGCGTCGGCGTGTTCGACGCCGCGGGCCGCCCCAAGGAGGGGCCGCTCCAGGTCGTGGACATCGCGGGACCGTGCTGCTTCGCCGGGGACCTGACCGCGACCGCCCGCGAACTCCCGGCGGTCGACCCCGGGGACGTGGTGGCGCTGTACGACACAGGGGCGTATTACTTCTCTTCGCACTTCTCATACAATTCCCTGCCCAGACCGGCTGTGTACGGATATCGCATGGATTTCGCCGGGAAGGTCCGTCTCGCCCTGGTCCGTGAGGCCCAGAGCGTGCGCGAAGTCGTCGAAGAGAGCGGCCTCTCCCACGCGGACGCCCTCGTGGCGCTGTGCGCGGACGGTCCGGAGCAAGGAACGAACAAGGAGGTGGCGGGGTGAAGCGTGTTCTCATATCCGCCGACATGGAAGGGGCGACGGGCACCGTCTCCCCGGCGGACGTCGCAGCGGGGACACCGCGCTACGAACGCTTCCGCCGGCTGCTCACCCGGGACGTCAACGCCGCGGTCGCCGGGTTCGCCGACGCGGGCGCGGAAGAGATCGTCGTCAATGACGCCCACTGCGGCATGGACAACGTGCTCATCGAGGAACTCGACCCGCGTGCGGTCCTGATCGTCGGCCGCCACAAGCCGCTCGGCATGATGGAAGGACTGGAGGAGGGCATCGACGCGGTGGCGTTCGTCGGCTACCACACCGGTGCCGGCGAACAGGGTGTCCTCGCGCACACCTATCTCTCGCACAGCATCCTCGGTGTCCGCATCGACGGCGAGCCGGCCGGCGAGGGGCACTTCAACGCCCTTGTCGCCGCCGAGGCGGGCGTCCCCGTCGTCCTGGTCACCGGTGACGACGTGACCTGCCGCGAAGCCGCCGGGTACGCGCCCGGCTGCCGGACCGTCACCGTGAAGAAGGCGATCTCCCGGCACTCGGCCGTCTGCCGCACCCCCGCCGTCACGGCGGCCGACATCCGCCGCGAGGCCGCGGCGGCCCTCTCGGCGCCCCCGCCCCGTCCCACCCCGCGCCCCGCACCGCACGTGGTGGAGGTCGACGTGGACAGCCCGCACCTCGCGGACCGTGCGGGCGCACTGTCCGGGGTCGAACTGTCCGGCCCCCGGACCATCCGCATGGAGACCCCCGACGCCGTCACGGCGCTGCGCCGCTTCCGGGCGCTCAGCTGGGTGATCGGCGGCGGTCGCGAGGGCGACTGGACCTGAGAACACCGCGGCCGGGCCCGGAACAGGCCGCCCGGCCGCGCCGCTTCGACGGCGCGCCCCTGCCCCGAGGGGTGTCCCGCGCCCCCGTACGACGTTGCCCACGACTGGAGCTGCCATGACTTCATCCGCACCGCAGAGAGAGCCGCAGAGCCCGCAACCGGAACTCAGCCGCTCCCTGCGCAACCGCCACATGTCGATGATCGCGATCGGCGGCGCGATCGGCGCCGGACTGTTCGTCGGCAGCGGCTCGGTGATCAAGACCGCCGGGCCCGCCGCGATCGTGTCCTACTGCCTGGCCGGCGCGCTGGTGCTGTGCACCATGCGGATGCTCGGCGAGATGGTCGTGGCGAAGCCGTCCGCGGGCTCCTTCGCCGACTACGCCCGCACCGCCATCGGGCCGTGGGCGGGCTTCACCATCGGCTGGCTGTACTGGTACTACTACGTCATCATCGTGGCCGTGGAGGCCGTCGCGGGAGCGGCGATCCTGCACGCGTGGATCGGGCTGCCGCTCTGGGTGCTGGCCATGGGCCTGATGGTCGTGATGACCGCGACCAACCTGCTCTCCGTGAAGTCGTTCGGCGAGTTCGAGTTCTGGTTCTCCTCCGTCAAGGTCGCCGCGATCGTGGCCTTCCTGATCGTCGGCGGCCTCTACGTCTTCGGAGGCTGGCCCGGCTCGTCCTTCGACTTCTCCAACCTGACCGCGCACGGCGGCTTCACACCGAACGGCTTCACCGCGATCTTCTCCGCGATCGTCGTGGTCATCTTCGCGTTCGGCGGAGCCGAGATCGTCACCATCGCCGCCGCCGAGAGCAAGGAGCCCGAGCGCTCGGTGGCCCGTGCCACCACCGGGATCATCTGGCGGATCATCCTCTTCTACGTCGGCTCCATCGTCCTGGTGGTCACCATCGTGCCGTGGGACAGCGCCAAGGTCCTGACCAGTCCGTACGTCGCGGCCTGGAACATCATCGGGCTGCCGGGCGCGGGTGTCGTGATGGACGTCGTGATCCTGACGGCCGTGCTGAGCGTGCTCAACTCCTCGGTCTACGTCTCCTCGCGGATGCTCCGGGCGCTGGCCACCCACGGCGACGCCCCCACCTGGCTGGTGACGACGAACAAGCGCCAGGTCCCGGTCCGCGCGATCCTCGCCGGGACCGCGGTCGGCTGGTTCTCGGTGCTGCTGGCCTACCTGTCCCCGGACACCGTCTTCACCTACCTGGTGAACTCCTCGGGCGCGATCGCCATCTTCATGTACCTCATGATCGGCGTGTCCCAGCTGCGCATGCGCCGCCGGCTGGAGCGCGAGGAGCCCGAGCGGCTGACCCTGCGCATGTGGCTCTTCCCGTATCTCACCTGGGTGGTGATGGCCGGCTTCGCCGCGGTGCTGGTGGCCATGGCCGTCATCGCCGACCAGCGCACCCAACTGCTCACCAGCGTCGGCAGTCTGGCCGTCGTTCTCGTCGCTTACGCGGTGCGCAAGGCGCGCGGCAGCCGTCCGGCGCCGGCCGTGACCGCGGTCGAGGGCGCCCCCGAGCCGGACTCGGTGTCCACCCGCTGACCCCCGCCGAACGCAGACCGCCCGCCCCTCACGGATGAGGGGCGGGCGGTCTGCGTCTCCACCGAGGCCGTGACCGGAATCGAACCGGTGTAACTCGAGTTGCAGTCGAGCCCCTAAGCCTCTCGGGCACACGGCCGTGCGTTGTTCTGTTCCCGACCGTATGCTCCGGGGGTCCCGGCGCCAAGAGTGCGGACGGCCCCGCAACGCGACTGCCACACGCCGTTCACGCCCGGCCGTCCGGTCCTACGACCAAGGAACCAGAACCGGACCGACCCGGGACAGGGGCCATGGTGGGTTTTGCCCCTTACTCTAGGGTTCATGACCGCCCTGGAACCGCGTGACGCCGAGGTCTCGGCCCGCACCGATGACACCGATGACCTGCATGAGACCGTCGTCGCCGCGGTACCGGAAGGGGTGCTCGGGCGGACCTATCGGGCGCTCAGCATCGGCATCGTCTCCGTCGTGTTCCTGATCGCCTTCGAGGCGACCGCGGTGGGGACCGCGATGCCGGTCGCCGCCCGCGAGCTGCACGGCATCCCGCTGTACGCGTTCGCGTTCTCGGCGTACTTCACCACCAGCCTCTTCGCCATGGTGCTCTCCGGCCAGTGGGCCGACCGGCGCGGTCCGCTGGGGCCGCTCGCCGCCGGGATCACCGCCTTCGGGGTGGGCCTGCTGCTGTCCGGGACCGCGGGCACCATGTGGATGTTCATCGCGGGGCGGGCCGTGCAGGGACTCGGCGGCGGGCTGGTGATCGTCGCGCTGTACGTGGTGGTCAGCCGGGCCTACCCGGAGCGGCTGCGGCCGGCGATCATGGCCGGGTTCGCGGCGAGCTGGGTGATCCCGTCCGTCGTCGGGCCGCTGGCCTCCGGAAGCGTGACCGAGCACCTGGGCTGGCGCTGGGTCTTCGTCGGCATTCCGGTCCTGGTGGTCTTCCCGCTGGCGCTCGCGCTCCCCGCGATCCGGCGGATGGCGTCCGGGTCCGCCGATCCGGCGGCGCCCGTCGAGCCGTTCGACCGCCGGCGCATCGTGCTCGCGCTGGCCATCTCGCTGGGTGCGGGGCTGCTCCAGTACGCCGGGCAGGAGCGGAACTGGTTCTCGCTGCTGCCGGCCGCCGCCGGGATCGCCCTGCTCGTCCCCGCGGTCCGCGGACTGCTGCCCCCGGGCACCGGCCGCGCGGCGCGCGGACTGCCCTCGGTGGTGCTGCTGCGCGGGGTGGCGGCCGGGTCGTTCATCGCCGCCGAGTCGTTCGTGCCCCTGATGCTGGTCACCCAGCGCGGCCTGTCCCCGACGATGGCCGGGCTGTCGCTCGCGGCCGGCGGCGCGACCTGGGCGCTGGGTTCGTTCCTGCAGTCCCGGCCGCGCCTGGAGCCGCACCGCGAGCGGCTGATGGTGGGCGGCATGGTGCTGGTCGCCCTGGCGATCGCGGCCGCGCCCACCGTGCTGATCGACGGGGTGCCGGTCTGGACGGTCGCCGCGGCCTGGGCGGTCGGCTGCCTCGGCATGGGCGCGGTGATCGCGTCGACGAGCGTGCTGCTGCTGAAGCTGTCCGCGCCGCAGGAGGCGGGGGCGAACTCCGCGGCCCTGCAGATCTCCGACGGGCTCTCCAACGCCCTGCTCCTGGCCGCGGGCGGCGCGGCGTTCGGCGCGCTCGGCGGGGGAGCGGTGGGGGCCGTGCACGAGGCCGTCGAGGCGGGGGCGTCCGGCTCGCATCCGGGGGCGTTCGCGGTGGTGTTCCTGCCGATGGCGGGGGTCGCGCTGGTGGGGGCGTGGGTGGCGACGCGGGTGCGGGAGCCGTGAGTGGTACCAGTCTGGCCCCACGTGGTGGTACCGTTCTGGTATGGCCATGAACCTGCGTCTTCGTGACGACCAGACCGAAGCCCTCAAGCAGCGTGCCGAGCAGGAGGGGACGAGTATGCACGCCATATTGCTCCAGGCCGTGGACGACTACCTGGCCAGGACCGCCCAGCAGGCCATCGTCCGCAAGACGGCGAAGGAGCAGGCGGCCAAGTGGGGCGAGCTCATGGAGCGGCTCAAGTGAGCTGTATCTACCTGTCCTCCGAAGACATCCTCGTCATCGCCGAACACGCCTGCCCTGACATGCAGATCGTGGTCCGCGACGCCGGGCTCCTCGAATCGGCGGCCCATCGGCCGTCCGCGGCCATGTTCGGCGAGGAGGCGTATCCGGACGTCGTGGACAAGGCGGCCGCGCTGCTCCAGTCCCTGGCGATCAACCGTCCGCTCTTCGACGGCAACAAACGCACCGCCTGGCTGTCCTGTGTGACCTTCCTCGCGATGAACGGGGTCGATCTCCGCCCGGACATCGACGCGGCGGAACGCCTGGTCATCGCCGTTGCCACGGGGGAGGCGGACGAGGTGAAGGTCATCTCCCAGGGGCTGCGCGACCTGGTCGCCGACCACGTGTGAGAGCCGTCGCAATTCGCCCCGGGGTGGCGGAGTCCAGGGCGGATCGCACCCCGCCCCCCGGTAGGGTGGCCCGGTTGTCGTATCGCGTGGGTGCCCGTCCCGGCCCGTGCGGACAGCGCCCCACGTACCCGAGAGACCCGAACCGGAGACCGTGACTACTACCGCCTCCCACCACCTCTCACCCGCCTTTCCCGGCCGCGCCCCCTGGGGTACGGCCGGGAAGCTGCGAGCCTGGCAGCAGGGCGCCATGGAGAGGTACATCCAGGAGCAGCCGCGCGACTTCCTCGCGGTCGCGACCCCCGGCGCCGGCAAGACCACCTTCGCGCTGACCCTCGCGTCATGGCTGCTGCACCACCACGTCGTGCAGCAGATCACCGTCGTCGCGCCGACCGAGCACCTCAAGAAGCAGTGGGCGGAGGCCGCCGCCCGGATAGGGATCAAGCTCGACCCGGACTACAGCGCCGGCCCCGTGAGCAAGGACTACCACGGGGTCGCGGTCACGTACGCGGGTGTCGGGGTCCGCCCGATGCTGCACCGCAACCGGTGCGAGCAGCGCAAGACCCTGGTGATCCTCGACGAGATCCACCACGCCGGTGACTCGAAGTCCTGGGGCGAGGCGTGCCAGGAGGCGTTCGACCCGGCGACCCGCCGGCTCTCGCTCACCGGTACGCCGTTCCGCTCCGACACCAACCCGATCCCCTTCGTCGTGTACGAGGAGGGCAACGACGGGATCCGGCGCTCCTCGGCCGACTACACCTACGGCTACGGCAACGCGCTCGCCGACGGCGTCGTCCGCCCGGTGATCTTCCTCAGCTACAGCGGCAACATGCGCTGGCGCACCAAGGCCGGTGACGAGATCGCCGCCCGGCTCGGCGAGCCGATGACCAAGGACGCCATCGGGCAGGCCTGGCGCACCGCGCTGGCGCCCACCGGCGACTGGATCCCCAATGTGCTCAGCGCCGCCGACAAGCGGCTGACCGAGGTCCGCAAGGGCATTCCCGACGCGGGCGGTCTGGTCATCGCGACCGACCAGGAGTCCGCCCGCGAGTACGCCAAGATCCTCAAGAGGGTCACCGGCGAGAAGGCCACCGTCGTCCTCTCCGACGAGAAGGCCGCGTCGAAGAGGATCGACCAGTTCACCGACGACGGATCGCGCTGGATGGTCGCCGTCCGCATGGTGTCGGAGGGCGTCGACGTGCCGCGCCTCGCGGTCGGTGTGTACGCCACCACCATCTCGACGCCGCTCTTCTTCGCCCAGGCCGTCGGCCGCTTCGTGCGCTCGCGCAGGCGCGGCGAGACCGCCTCGGTCTTCGTGCCGACGATCCCGATGCTCCTCGACTTCGCCAACGAGATGGAGGTCGAACGGGACCACGTCCTCGACAAGCCCAAGAAGGGCGGTGACGAGGAGAACCCGTTCGCCGAGGAGGACAAGCTCCTCGCCGACGCGGAGAAGCTGGAGGACGAGGAGACCGAGGAGCAGCTGCCCTTCGAGGCCCTCGAATCCGACGCGGTCTTCGACCGGGTGCTGTACGACGGTGCCGAGTTCGGCATGCAGGCGCACCCGGGCAGCGAGGAGGAGCAGGACTACCTCGGGATCCCGGGGCTGCTCGAACCCGACCAGGTGCAGCTGCTGCTCCAGAAGCGGCAGACCCGGCAGATCGCGCACAGCCGCCAGAAGCCGGCCTCCGAGGCCGATCTGCTGGAGAAGCCGGCCGAGGACCGGCCGGTGGTCACGCACAAGCAGCTGCTGGGGCTGCGCAAGCAGCTGAACACCATGGTGTCGGCCTACACGCACCAGAGCGGCAAGCCGCACGGGGTCATCCACACCGAGCTGCGGCGGGTGTGCGGCGGGCCGCCGAGCGCGGAGGCCACGGCCGGGCAGATCGAGCAGCGGATCAAGAAGGTCCAGGAGTGGGCCACCCGTATGACGTGAGCCCACCGGAGCACGCGGGCACCGGCCCGGGGTACAGGACAGCAGTCCTCGCCCCGGGCCGGTGTCATGAGCGGGCCGGCTTCATGGGGCTGAGGCCGGTGTCATGAGGGGGCCGCCGCTACCAGAGGAACGCGGCGGACTGTGCGGTCGTCGCCACGCACGGCACGGTGGCCGACGTCGGGGACGAGGCCACGATCCGCAGCGACCAGTTGGAGGTGGTCGGGGGAGTGGGCAGCACCACGGAGTCGGTGCTGTCCCCGGCCGCGAGGGTGCCGGAGCTGAGCTTCAGCGGGCCGAGGGTGATGGGGTTGCCGCCGCTCAGACCGGGGTTGGTCTTCGCGGAGAACTGGACCTGACTGGTGACGCCGCCCGAGGTCTTGGCCAGGGTCAGCGTCGTGGTGATGCTGTTCGGGTCGGCGCTCGTGCCGGTCGGCATGGTGATCGCCGTGGAGGTGATCTTGATGGTCTTGCTCGTGCCCGAGTCGGCGGCGGTCAGGGTGGCGAGACCCTTGCCCCAGGAGCCGCAGTCGTAGCTCGCCGTCGCGGTGAGCGGGGTGACGGCCGAGGCCGTCGGGGACGACAGCGCGAGCAGTGCGCCGACGGAACACGCCGCGCCCAGCACCAGCGGCAGGCGTCTTCGGCTCGGGGTGTGGCCTGAAGAGATCGACATGACGGGTGGAACTCCTTCCGGTTTGAATTCCGCAGATTCGCTGTAGCTGCACCAGCCTGCGGATCTGCGTGCCGGGCCCGGCATGTCGGGTGCAGTGAAACGGTGATCTTCGAAGATGTCAACAGATGTGCAGGAAACGCGTGCTGAAATGCTTTTCGGGCATTTCCGAAAGGATCAATTCGGTCTCTCTTGACTTCTCTGCGCGTGACCTCCTCAATATGCGCAATCAATGGGCCATGAAAGGGTGTCAGGTGATCCGACGTCGAAGACCCGGGGTGACCGGTCTGCTCGCAGCCTGCTTCGTACTGTCGCTGGGCTGTGTCGGGGCCGCCGCGCCGCTCCCGCCATACCACGCCGCGGCGGCCGCGGCCGGCACGGTCGCCCCGACCGTCCACTGCACCCTGCCCGCGGGCCAGGGAGAGGCGACCGGGCCGCAGGAGATGACCGTCGTGCTGTCGCCCGCGGTCGTCGCCCCGGGCGGCAAGGTGCACGCCGAGGTGACGCTCGGGGCGTCCCCCGCCACCAGCGCCATCGCCCTGGAGGACGTGCCGACCATCCCCAGCCTCGACCTCGCGATGTCCGGCGGGGCCACCGGTACCGTCACCGTGCGGGGCGCCGAGTTCACCATGGACGTCCCGGCCGGGGAACCGATCGAGATCCCCGCGTACGAGGGCGACTTCCTGGTTCCGGCGGACGCCTCCGGTGAGATCTCACTTGCTCCGGTCCGCACCCTGACCCAGACCAAGGTGCTCGGTTCGGTCTTCGAGACACCGTGCGACGTCGTCGGCGACGTGGGCAGCGTCGGCACCGTCACGGCGGAGGGTTCCGCTTCCGAGCCCGCCACCCTGACCGCTCCCGCCGATCCGGTGCGCCCGAACACCGCGGTCAAGCTGCGCGGTTCGCAGTGGACGCCGGACGCCGCCCCCGTACCGTCGCTCTGCGCGGTGGGCGGTGGCGGCTGCGATCCGCTGAAGTTCGCCTCGCACACCCTGAGGATCGACTCCTACGGCACGCTCACCGGCACCGCGACCCTCGGCGAGGCCGGGGCGGTGCCCGACGGCAGTTACGAGGTGAAGGTCAACGACGGCACGAAGGAGGCGACCGCACCCCTCACCGTCAAGGCCGTCGCCGCCGGCAACCGGGAGATAGCGCTGTCCGCGGACAGCGGGCCGGTCGGCAGCGTGGTCACCGTCAGCGGGCGGAACTACAACCCGGACCGCTGGATCAACATCATCGGCCTCGACGCCGCGGGCAGCGGGCTCGACGACAGCGCGGTCTACGTCAAGAGCGGTCCGGACGGCACCTTCGCCGTCGAGTTCACCGTCATCTCCGATGCGGTCGTCGCCGTCCAGGCCGACGAGGGCAACGACCCGGCGACCGTACGCACGGCGCCGTTCACCGTCACCACCGAGGGTGGCGGCGGGGGCGGCGGCGAGAGCGAACAGCGGCTGACCACCGAGGTCAGGGCCGGGACGCTGTCCATGACCCAGGCCGGTGACACCGTCGACTTCGGCACCACGGTGCTCGGCACGGACACCGGTGTGCAGAAGGCCAGGCTCAACCGGGTCGAGGTGGAGGACGCCCGCGGCGTCAACAGCGGATGGTCGCTGACCGCCACCCTCACCGGCTTCAGGAGCGCCGACGGGAACACCATCGCGGCCGACGCCGTGCGGTGGACACCGGCCTGCACCGCGCAGTCCGGGAGCACGGGGGCGCCGGTCGCCGGATCGCCCGCCGCGCTCGGGAGCGGGGCGGCGAGCCTGTGCCGGATGGATCCGGACGGATCACGTCCGTTCACCGGTGGCCGGTTCGACGCCGATGCCGGTCTCACGCTCACGGTTCCCGAATTCACCCGGCCCGGAGATTACAGCGCCACTCTGACCCTGACCCTGCTGTAACGGGGTCGCTGGGGTAAGCCCGTCCGGACGCCCGTCTGCTCCATACGGCAATGGAGCGGACGGGCGTTTCCCATTCCGCGTTCGGACCTTCCGCGTTCGGACCTTCCGAGTTCGGGCCGTCCACATTCGGATCACCCGCGTTCGGATCACTCGTATTCGGATCATTCGCATTCCGCTTCCTTTGGAGGAGCAGTATGTTCGCGCATCGCAGACCCGCCGTCCCGAGAAGGCCGGGCGGCTCGGCATTACGCCGCGCCGTCGCCCTCGGCGCCACGACCCTGCTCGTCTGGACCGGCGGATCCGCCGCCCTGGCACCTCTCGCACACGCCGGTACGGTCACCCCGACCGTCCACTGCACCCTGCCGGCCGGCCAGGGCGAGGCGACCGGGCCGCAGGAGATGAACGTCGAGCTCACGCCCGACGTCGTCGACCCGGGCGGCAAGGTCCACGCGAAGGTGACGCTCGGCCCGTCCCCCGCCACCAGCGGGCTCAGCCTCAGCGACGTACCCACCACCCCGAGCCTCGACCTCGCGATGTCCGGCGGCGCCACCGGCACGGTGACCGTCACCGGACCCCAGGTCTCCCTGGACGTCCCGTCCGGGAAGCCGATCGAGATCCCGCCGTACGAAGGGGACTTCCTCATCCCGGCCGACGCGAGCGGGCCGATCTCCTTCACCCCGCTGCGCAATCTGACCCGTACGAAGGTCCTCGGCTCCAACTACGAGACACCGTGCGTCGTGACCGCCGGCGGCGGGTCCATCGGCACCGTCACCGCGGAGGGCAGCGCCGGGCAGCCGCCCACGCTGATCGCCCCCACCACCCCGGTGCGGCCGTCCACCGCGGTGACCCTGGCGGGCAGCCGGTGGACACCGTCCGCAAGTCCCGTACCGTCGCTCTGCTCGGCGGACGGCGGCGGCTGCGACCCCGCCAAGTTCGCCGCCTCCACCCTCGTGATCGACGCCTCCGGCCAGCTGACCGGCAACGCTGTGCTCGCCGAGGCGGGCGCCGTGCCGGACGGCTCGTACCTCCTGAAGGTCGGCGACGGTACCAAGGAGGCGACCGCGCCCCTCACCGTCCGGGCCTTCGTCCCCGACGGGCCGCGTGCGATCGCGCTGTCCCGCGGCAGCGGGCCGGTCGGCGGCGTCATCACCGTCACCGGGAGCAACTACCTCCAGGACCGGTGGATCAACACCGTCGCCCTCGACGCGAGCGGGGCGACCCTCGACGACACCGCTGTCTACGTGAAGAGCGGGTCCGACGGGAAGTTCAGCGTCGAGCTCACCGTCTCGGACCCGGCGATCGCCGCGATCCAGGTCGACGAGGGCAATGACCCGGCGACCGTACTGACCGCGCCGTTCACCGTGACCGAGACCACCGCGACACTCTCGGCGGGCACGGCCAAGGTCAAACCGGGCGGGGCCATCGGCGTCTCCGGTGACGGCTGGCCGTCCGGCGTCACCCCGGCCGCCGCGCTGTGCGCAGCCGACGGCAGCGGCTGCGACGCGGCCCGCGTCAGCGGCTCCACCCTCAAGATCACCGCCGACGGCACCCTCACGGGTACGGTCACCGTCGCCGGATCCACCCCGCGCGACGTGTACGCGCTCCGCGTCACCGCGGGCGGCTCGGAGGCGCTCACCCAGCTGACGGTCTCCCCGACCTTCGTCGTCCTCACCCCGGCGGCCGGGCCGAAGGGCACCGCGGTCACCGTTCTCGGACAGGGCTTCGCGAAGGTGGCGACCGTGTCGATCGTCGGGCTGCGGGCGGACGGCTCACAGACCTCCGATTCGGTGCGGACCAAGGTGGTCGGCCTCGACGGGGCGTTCTCGCAGACCTTCACCGTCAACGCGGCCGACACCGTCGCGATCCGGGTCCGGGAGGTCCTCGTCAACCCGCGCACCGAGACAGCCGCCTTCACCGTCCAGGACGGCACGGTCCCGGCCGGGGCGTCCTTCGCGCTCTCGCCGCCCGAAGGGCCGGTCGGCACGGTGGTCCAGGTGACGGGCCGCGGCTTCGCGCCCGTCGCCACGGTCTCCGTGACCGGACGCACCGCGGACGGGAAGCAGACCGCCGACTCCTACGTCACCCGGATCATCGGACTCGACAGCACCTTCGCCCTCAACTTCACCGTCCGGGACCCCGCGACGAAGTCGATCCGGGCCTGCGAAGTACTGGTGAACGGAAAAACCGTCCAGCAATTGTTCACCGTGAGTTAACGCTGGTTCACCTCCGGTGTACGGAGCGTCGCGAGGGAGTCGGCCGACATGGACGCGCGTAGATGTGCGCCATTCGGCCGACGCCCCGCTGACCGGCACTTATGCTCGTCCGGCACAAACGCTTTTCCGGGAGCGCCCGGATTCTGGACGAGGTCTTCCGCTGAGCGGACTGGCTCGCTACTGTCCCAAAAATGTGAACGCCCCGTGGCAACGCCGCCGCGGAGCGCAGCCGGTGCCTTGGCCAGGCCGGCGGCCTCTCCGTGCGTCGCCGCTGGGACCGGTGACGCACAATCCGTGGGAATCAGCCGCTGCCGCTCACCAAAGAGGAGAGGGCGTCGTGACCGCGGAGACCTCGCAGACGCTCGACCGAGGACTGCGTGTCCTCAAGCTGCTTGCCGACACCGACCACGGACTGACGGTCACCGAGTTGTCCAACAAACTCGGCGTCAACCGCACAGTGGTCTACCGTCTGCTCGCGACCCTGGAACAACACACCCTGATCCGGCGTGACTTGGGCGGCCGGGCCAGAGTCGGCCTGGGCGTGCTGCGCCTGGGCCGTCAGGTGCATCCCCTCGTCCGGGAGGCCGCGCTGCCCGCGCTGCGCTCCCTGGCCGAGGACATCGGTGCCACGGCCCACCTCACGCTCGTCGACGGCACGGACGCGCTGGCGGTCGCGGTCGTCGAACCGACCTGGACGGACTACCACGTGGCGTACCGGGCCGGCTTCCGCCACCCGCTCGACCGGGGTGCGGCGGGCAGGGCGATCCTCGCCGCACGGCAGCAGCCGGTGGGCGAGACCGCGTTCACCCTCACCCACGGCGAGCTCGAAGCCGGGGCGAGCGGCGCGGCGGCCGCGCTGATGGGGGTGACGGGGGTCGAGGGAAGCGTGGGCGTGGTGATGCTCGCGGACGCGGTCCCGGAACGGGTCGGCCCCCGGGTCGTGGACGCGGCCCGCGAGGTCGCGGACGCGCTGCGTTAGCGCGGGTTCCCTGGGCTCGGGGTTCCGTCCTCAATCGCCGGACGGGCTTGGTGTGTGCGGGTGCCCCCGCAGGGTGCGCGTTACCCGTGGGTGGGGGTCCGGTGCCCCTCCGGGGCGTCTCCTCGGACGACGAACGTGCGGCGGGTACGCAAACGGACCCGGGTATCTGTTCGTCGTCCTGCGGGGACTCCCCTGCACGGCCCCGGACCCGGCCGTCCCGCGTCTGCGGCAGTCATCGGGCCGGTGTGCAGACGCGTGTGATGCAGGGGTGGGGACGTGCAGGGGAGTCCCCGCAGGAAATGGCGTACGGCCCGGGTCCCTCTCGGACCCGGGTGAACACGCCATTTTTGAGGAGACGCCCCGGAGGGGCACCGCCCCCCGCCCACCGGGCAGGTGCACCCTGCGGGGCACCCGACGCCACCCAAGCCCGTCCGGCGATTGAGGACGGAACCCCGCACCCCGGACCGGAACCCCGCACCAAGGAACCCCGCACCAAGGAACCCCGGATAGATTGGGCGGGTGCTCACACGTCTCTCGCGCCCCCGCACCCTCGCCCTCTGCGCCCTCCCCGTGCTCGCCCTCTTCGGTGTGGCCGCCTTCGCGCCGTTGCCGTTCACGCTGGCGCAGCCCGGTACGACGGCGAATGTGCTCGGGGACGACCACGGCACACCGGTGATCACCATCGAGGGCACCCCCACCCGGCCCACCAAGGGCCAGCTGCGGATGACGACGATCGTGGCGACCGGGCCCACCGCCGATGTGGGGATCGGTGACGTGCTCGACAGCTGGTTCCGTACGGACCGGGCGGTCATGCCCCGCGACTCCGTCTACCCGACCGGCGGTTCCGAGAAGCAGATCGAGAAGCACAACCTCGACGACATGGTGAAGTCGCAGGACTCGGCGGTGGACGCCGCCCTGAACTACCTCGGCAGGAAGCCCGGCTCGGTCGACGTCACCCTGCACCTCGCCGACGTGGGTGGCCCCAGCGCGGGCCTGTTCTTCGCGCTCGGCATCGTCGACAAGCTGGACGGCGACGGCTCCGGGGGCGATCTCACCGGCGGCCGCACCATCGCCGGCACCGGCACCATCCAGGCGGACGGCAAGGTCGGCGCGGTCGGCGGTGTCTCGCTCAAGACGCAGGCGGCCCGCCGGGACGGGGCGAGCGTCTTCCTCGTACCGAAGGCCGAGTGCAAGGAGGCGCACGCCGAGCTTCCCGGCGGGCTCCGGCTGATCCCGGTCACGACCCTGAAGGGCGCGGTCTCCTCGCTGCGGGCGCTGGATCACGGGGGCAAGGTCCCGAGCTGCTGACCGGCTGCTCCACAGGGCCCGAGGGCTCATCCGGACCGGTGCACGGCTCGTCGTCCATCGTCCGCCAGGCCGGGAAGACCAGCGGGCTCAGCGTCGCGAGCAGGTAGACCCCGCCCATCGCCAGCAGTGCCCCCGAGGCGCCCGCGCTCTCCACCAGCAGCCCGGCCGCCAGCCCGCCCACCGGCATGGCCAGCTCGCACCCGGCGGTGATCGCTCCGGAGACCCGGCTGCGCAGCGCGTCGGGGACGCTCCCGTAGATCACCGTCGCCAGGATCGGGTTCAGGACGCCGCCCGCGATCCCGCTCAGCACCATCGTCACGGCCAGCGGCAGCGTCGTCCCGGTCAGCGCCGCGACCAGGAACCTCGGCGCCCCGCACAGGATCACGCAGACGCTGAACACGGCCCGCCGCGAGTAGCGGTGCCCCACCGCCCCGTACAGCAGGGCCCCGGTCAGCCCGCCCGCGCCGAACAGTGCGGTGAGCAGCCCGAGATCCCGCGCCCCGCCCAGCTCGGCCGACGCGTGCACCGGCAGCAGCACGGCGTTCCAGCCCTGGTCGGTGCCGTTCATGAACAGGACCATCACGACGACGCCCAGCAGCAGCCGGTTGCCGAGCAAGTAGGCGTATCCCTCGCGCAGTTCACGCTTGTAGGCGGGCAGCGAGACGGGTGCCCCGGCCTTGACGGGCTCGGCCGCGCGTACGCCCCGCAGGCCTGCCGCGATGAGCGCGGCCGAGGTGAGGAAGGTCGCCGCGTCCAGCAGCAGCACGGTCTCCGCGCCGACCAGGGCGATCAGTACCCCGGCCAGCGCCGCCCCGACCATCCTGGCCCCGCGCGAGACCGCGTCGAAGAGGCTGGCGGCGCGGGGGAGGGTGGTGCCGGCGTGGTCGGCGAGGTCGGGGACCAGGACGTAGCGCGCGGTGTTGCCGGGCGTGTGGAACAGGCCGTTGACGGCCATCAGGACGCAAAGCATCCAGAAGGCGAGTGCGTCGGCGTAGTACAGCAACGGGACCGCGGCGACGGCGAGTCCGCACACCGTGTCGGAGGCGACGGAGACCCGGCGCCGGCCGATCCGGTCGATGAGTGGCCCGCCGATCAGTGCGGAGACGACGATCGGGAGGGTCGCGCAGAAGGCGACGAACCCGGCCCGGCCGGCACTGCCGGTGGTCTCCAGGACGAACCACGGAACGCCGATGAGGGTGAGTGAAGTACCGGCTGTCGATATGGAGTTGGCGGCCAGTACGGCTACGAGCGGTACCCGGTCCGGCGTGCTCTTCCCCCCGCCCACGGACTAGGCCGTACGAGGGGCGCCGGACGGCGCGGCGGACCGGTCCGGTAGCACCCGCAGGCCCAGCTCGACCATGGTCCAGCCCAGCCGGGTCCGCATGCCCGTGCGCGGGGCGCGGGTGGCGGTGCGGGGGTGGGCGAGGCGGAAGTCGTCGGCCTGGCGCCGCAGTTCGGCGGAGCGGATGACGTGCAGCTGAAGGTGCGTCTCGGGATGCATGGCGTGGTGGTCCCTTCAGTCGGTGGGTCGGTCGGTGGGGCGGGGGAAGACGTGGAGATGGGTGCGGACCAGGGCGGAGCCCTCGGTGCCCTCCGGGACCCGGTCCCGGTAGCTCTCGATGAGTTCGTGGACCTTCTCCGCCAGTTCCAGGGAGAGTTCGGGCGTGAGGCGCACCTTGAAGTCGCTGAGGTCGGAGGAGCGGACCCACTCCTCGGGCCAGTCGTGCATGGTGCCGAGCCAGGTGTTCAGCTCCTGGGTGTGCAGGGTGGCGATCTCGTGCAGCACGACGCCCATGGCGCCGCGGATCTCCGGGTCCGGGTCGCGGAGGAAGTCCGCGGTGCTGTCGAAGGCAGTGCCCATGTGGACCGCCTTCCACCACCGCTCGCGGCCCTTGCCGCGCTCCGGGTCGTCCTCCACGAAGCCGTACGAGGCGAGCTGTCGCAGGTGGTAGCTGGTGGCGCCGCTCGACTCGCCGAGCCGGTCGGCGAGTCCGGACGCGGTGGCCGGCCCGAACTCCCGGAGGGTGTTCATCAGCCGCAGCCGCAGCGGGTGGGCCAGCCCGCGCAGGGTGCGGGCGTTCACCATGTGGATGTTCGGGGCGTCTGCCGGCGTGCTGTCCGGGCTGTCGTCCGGGCCGGCCTCGTTCTCTGCCATGCCCCAACCATAGAGTTACAAAGAACTCTTTGCAACATGTTCTTTGCATCAGTTTCTTTGGAACTCCGGCCGGGGCCCCCGCCCCCTCACCCCACCTTGATGAACCCCTCAGCCACCAGCCAGTCCTTCGCCACCTCGTGCGGGTCGTCCCCGTCGACGTCCACCTTGGCGTTCAGCTCCTGCGCGACCTCCGTGGTCAGCCGCGCGCTGAGCGGGTCCAACAGGGAAGCGATCACGGGGTACTTGTCGAAGGTCGGGGTGTGGATGACGGGCGCCGCGTTGTAGTTGGGGAAGAAGTGCTTGTTGTCCGTCAGCACGTCGAGCTTCATCGCCTTGATCCGGCCGTCGGTGGTGAACACCTCACCCAGCAGGCAGGAGTTGGACTTGGAGACCTGGGTGTAGACGATCCCGGCGTCCATCTTCTTGATGTTGCCGGCCGGGACCGACATCCCGTACGCCTTCTCCATGCCCAGCAGCCCGTCGTTGCGGGAGGCGAACTCGTTCTCCACGCAGATCGTCACCGCCGAGGGGTTCTTCTTCGACAGCGCGGCGACGTCGGAGAGCGTCTTCAGGTGGTACTTCGCGTTGTTCTTCTTGCTGATGGCGAGCGCGTACGTGTTGTTGAGGGTGGACTGCGGCAGCCACGTCACCCCGTTCTTCCGGTCCGCGTCGCGCACCGCCTCCCACTGCTTCAGCGGGTTGGTGATCGGCTTCGAATGGCCCAGATACGTGATCCAGGCGGTTCCCGTGTACTCGTACATCGCGTCGGCGTCGCCCTGGATGATCGCCTCGCGTGCGCTGATCGACCCGGGCAGGTTGGTCCGGTCGAGCACCTCGGCCCCGGCGGCCTTGAAGATCAGGCCGATCATCTGGCCCAGGATGATGTTCTCGCTGAAGTTCTTCGAGGTGACGGTCAGCGAGGCACCCTTCAGCGGCTTGCCCTTCCCCACGGACCCCGGCGTCACGTCGTCGACCATCGGCGACCCGCTCTTCAGGCCGCACCCGGAGAGCGCCAGTGCCAGAGCCACCGCGCCCACCAGCCAGGTCCGCGGCCCGCCGGTCCGCGCCCCGCGCCTCGTACGCTTCCCCGCCGGGCCCATCACCCCACCTCCAGTCCGCGCGGCGTCAGCGCCACCTCGACCAGCGAGGCCAGCCAGTCCACCAGCAGCGCCAGCACCACCGTCAGTACGGAACCGAGCACCAGCACCGGCATCCGCTGGGTCTGGATGCCCGAGGTGATCAGGTCCCCGAGCCCGCCGCCGCCCCCGAACGTGGCCAGGGTCGCCGTGCCCACGTTGAGCACCAGCGCGGTGCGTACCCCGGCCAGGATCAGCGGCACCGCGAGCGGCAGTTCGACCTTGGTGAGCGTCCCCATCGCCGACATCCCGATCCCGCGCGAGGCCTCCACCAGGGTCGGCTCGATCGCCTTGAGGCCGGCGACCGTGTTGGAGAGCACGGGCAGCACCGCGTAGATCACCATGCCCGTGATCGCGGTCGACGGGCCGATGCCCAGCCAGATCACCAGCAGCGCCAGCAGACCGATCGCCGGGGTCGCCTGCCCGATGTTGGCGATCGACGTGACCACCGGGGCGCCCTTGCGCAGCCCAGGCCGGGTCAGCGCGATGCCCAGCGGAATGGCGATGATCAGCACCCAGAAGGTCGAGATGGCGGTCAGTCTGACGTGCTGCCACCAGCGCAGCTCAACCGTGTCGCCCGCGAGCGAGTTCCGCGCGATCGCGTCGAGGTGGATGGTGTTGATCCACACGTACGTGAGGATCAGGACCACCGCGAGTACCGCCGGCGTCACCACCAGCTTGCGCCAGGTGATCCGGCGGGCCGGCCGGGCCGGGGGAGGCGAGGGCTCCGCCTCCTCGTCACGGAAGGCATGGCCCTTGACGTCGTGCTCGCCCGGCGGACGGTCCCGGTCGGACGCGGGGACCGGACCGGTGGGCCGGCGGCCGGACTGGGAGCTGGGAGTCATACGTCCGCACCGCCCTCCAGCTCCTGCACGGTCTGATGGCTGCGCAGCTCCTGGAGTTCGTGCTGGTGCTCGATGGCGGTGAGCCGGTCGGCCTCCAGCAGTTCGTGCACGGAGTTCATCAGGGTGTGCATGTCGACGACCCCGATGAACTCGCCGCGCCGCCCGGTCACCGCGACCCGCCCGCCGCTGTCGGTCAGCACCGCCTCCAGCGCGTCGTGCAGCGTCGCGTCCCTGGTCACCGTGTCGTGCACCAGCTGCCCGGCCCGCGCCAGCGAACCGCGGGCCCGCATCAGGTCGCCGCGCCGCAGCCACTTGTAGGGGCGGTTGCGGCGGTCCAGCATCAGCAGCTCGTTGTGCGGGCCGCTGCGCAGCTTGTTGAAGATCGACTGGAGCGGGTCGTCGACCGTCACCGTCGGGAACTCGGCGATCTCCACGTCCCGCACCCGGGTGAGGTTGAGCCGCTTCAGCGCCGCACCGGCCCCGACGAAGCCCGAGACGAAGTCGTCCGTCGGGTTGGTGAGGATGGCCTCCGGGGTGTCGAACTGCGCGATGTGCGAGCGCTCGCGCAGCACGGCGATCCGGTCGCCCAGCTTGATGGCCTCGTCGAAGTCGTGGGTGACGAAGACGATCGTCTTGTGCAGTTCGTGCTGGAGCCGGATCAGCTCGTCCTGGAGGTGGTCGCGGGTGATCGGGTCGACCGCGCCGAACGGCTCGTCCATCAGCAGCACCGGCGGATCGGCGGCCAGCGCCCGTGCCACGCCCACCCGCTGCTGCTGACCGCCGGAGAGGCCGCGCGGATAGCGGCCGTGGTACTCGCGCGGGTCGAGCCCGACCAGATCGAGCATCTCCTCGACCCGGTCCTTCACCTTCGTCTTCGACCAGCCGATCATCTTCGGGACCAGGGCGATGTTCTCCGCGACCGTCATGTGCGGGAAGAGCCCGGACGACTGGATCGCGTACCCGATCTTCCGGCGCAGCTTCACCGGGTCCATGTCGGTGACGTCCTCGTCGCCGATCCGGATGCGGCCGGAGGTCGGCTCGATCAGCCGGTTGATCATCTTCAGGGTGGTCGACTTCCCGCAGCCGGACGGGCCGACGAGGATCACGGTCTCGCCGGCCTTGATGTCCATCGAGACGTTGTCCACGGCCGGGTTCGGGTTGCCCGGGTAGAGCTTGGTCAGGTTCTCCAGCTGGATGGTGGCACCGGAGGTGGCGTTCACGGCGGGCTTCTGTCCGGCTTCCGCCGCGGTCTCAGACACGGATCCCCCTCGGGATGGTGAGCCGCCCCAGCAGGACGTACGCGGCGTCGAAGAGCAGGGCGAGTACGACGATGCCGAGCGTGCCCGCGAGCACCTGATTGATCGCGTTGGCACTGCCCAGCGAGGCGATACCGCGGAAGATCTCGTTGCCGAGCCCCGGCCCCGAGGCGTACGCGGCAATGGCGGCGATGCCCATCAGCATCTGGGTGGAGACCCGGATGCCGGTGAGGATCGGCGGCCAGGCGAGCGGCAGTTCCACCTTGCAGAGCCGGGCGATCCGCGACATCCCGATGCCCTTCGCCGCGTCCACGAGCGCCGGATCGACGCCGCGCAGACCGACGATGGAGTTACGGACGATGGGCAGCAGCCCGTACAGCGTCAGGGTGATCACGGTCGGCGCCACACCGAGCCCGACCAGCGGGATCAGCAGACCGATCGCGGCGAGGGACGGAATGGTCAGGATCGCCGCCGTCGAGGTGATCGCCAGCGAGCCGCCCCAGCCGCTGCGATAGCTGAGGACGCCGATCAGGACGCCCAGCACGGTCGCGATGACCATGCACTGGAACACGGCGCTGACGTGCTGGAACGCGTCGGTGAGCAGCTGCTGGTGCCGATTGCCCAGATACTCCCAGAAGCTCACACGGCACTCCTCGGCTCAGTCGGTGTCCCGCGCCGCCTGCTCGACGAGCGGGATGATGCGCAGGGGTACGGGGTTCTCCATGACGATGGCCGTGGAGGCCCGGACAATGCCATCAAATCCGACAACCAGGTCGATCACCCGCTGAAGATCCGCGTTGGAACGGGCCACGAGCCGGCAGAACATGTCGCCCTGCCCGGTGGTGGTGTGCAGTTCAAGCACCTCCGGTACGCCGCCCAAGTGCGCCCGTACATCGGCTCCTTGGCCCTGTTTGATCTCCAGCGTCGCGAAAGCGGTGACCGGGTAGCCGAGGGCCGCCGGGTCCACGTCCGGGCCGAATCCGCGAATGACGCCATTCGACTGAAGGCGGTCGAGACGCGCCTGCACGGTCCCGCGCGCCACGCCGAGCCGGCGCGAAGCCTCCAGTACCCCGATCCTGGGCTCACGCGCCAGCAGCACGATGAGCCGCCCGTCCAGATGATCGATCGCCACGGTCGGCCTCCGGGAAGTCCTGCGATGGTCAGCATGTACAGATAGCCCGACCATCATGGCCATCCACTGCACAGACTGCCCAGCGATTTCGCGAACTGTTGCGCACCTTGCAAAGCGGCGAGAACCTTCGGACATGACTGAGACGACGCACAGCATCCCCGACAGTGCACGGCAGGCCGACCCCTTCCCGGTCAAGGGAATGGACGCCGTCGTCTTCGCCGTCGGCAACGCCAAGCAGGCCGCGCACTACTACTCGACCGCCTTCGGCATGAAGCTGGTCGCCTACTCCGGACCGGAGAACGGCAGCCGCGAGACGGCCAGTTACGTCCTGACCAACGGCTCCGCCCGCTTCGTCCTCACCTCCGTCATCAAGGCGGCCACGGACCACGGCCGCTTCCTCGCCGACCACGTCGCCGAGCACGGCGACGGCGTCGTCGACCTGGCCATCGAGGTCCCGGACGCGCGTGCCGCGTACGCCTACGCGGTCGAGCACGGCGCCCTCGGCCTCACCGAGCCGCACGAGGTGAAGGACGAGCACGGCACCGTCGTCCTGGCCGCCATCGCCACGTACGGCAAGACCCGCCACACCCTCGTCGAGCGCACCGGCTACGACGGCCCCTACCTCCCCGGCTACACCGCGGCCGCGCCGATCGTCGAGACGCCCGCCAAGCGGACCTTCCAGGCCATCGACCACTGTGTCGGCAACGTCGAGCTCGGCCGGATGAACGAGTGGGTCGGCTTCTACAACAAGGTCATGGGCTTCACCAACATGAAGGAGTTCGTGGGCGACGACATCGCCACCGAGTACTCCGCGCTCATGTCCAAGGTGGTCGCGGACGGCACACTGAAGGTCAAGTTCCCGATCAACGAGCCGGCCGTCGCCAAGAAGAAGTCCCAGATCGACGAGTACCTGGAGTTCTACGGCAGCGCGGGCGTCCAGCACATCGCGCTCGCCACGAACGACATCGTCGCCTCCGTGCGCGCGATGCGCGCGGCCGGCGTCCAGTTCCTGGACACCCCGGACTCGTACTACGACACGCTGGGCGAGTGGGCGGGCGAGACCCGGGTACCGGTGGAGACCCTGCGCGAGCAGAAGATCCTCGTGGACCGCGACGAGGACGGCTACCTGCTCCAGATCTTCACCAAGCCGGTCCAGGACCGGCCGACGGTGTTCTTCGAGATGATCGAGCGCCACGGCTCGATGGGCTTCGGCAAGGGCAACTTCAAGGCCCTGTTCGAGGCGATCGAGCGCGAGCAGGAGCGCCGCGGCAACCTCTGAGCGGTGCGGGGGTACGAAGGCGGGCGGGCCGGAGCTTCCGGCCCGCCCGTTTGCCGTCATGGTGGCTGTCACATCCGCGGGCCCGGCGGTGTCTTCATGCCGAACAGCCGGACAGGCGAATCGACTGAGGAGAACACCATGGCGCCCCGCGTTCCGAAGGCCGAGCTCAGCACCGAGATGAGCGAGAACATGATCAAGCAGCTCGGCGTTGTGGCCGAGCCCGTCGAAGTGGTGTGGCACAACCCCGAGGTCGCCATGTCCAACCTGGAGTTCTCGGCCAGGCTGGGCGAGTGGAAAGCGGCCGACGCGAGCCTCAAGTCGTTCGCGCACATGGCCGTCGCGTCGCAGGTCGGCTGCGCCTGGTGTCTCGACGTCGGCTACTTCCAGGCACAGAATCAGAACCTGGACCTGACCAAGGCGAGCCAGGTGCCGCGCTGGCGGGAGTCGGAGGTGTTCACGCCGCTGGAGCGGGACGTCCTGGAGTATGCCGAGGCCATGACGAACACGCCCCCGACCGTCACCGACGAACTGCACGCGAGCCTGCTCGACCGGCTCGGCGCGGCGGCGATGGTCGAACTCACCGCGTACATCGCCTTCGTGAACATGGCGACCAGGAACAACAACGCGAACGGGATCTCGTCGCAGGGCCTCTCCGAAGCCTGCGAGATCCCCCTCGCCGCACGCCCCCAGGACTCCGGCGCGGCGTCGACGTCATGACGACCGAGGATCCGTTCGTCACCCACCGCGGCCTCCTGTTCACCGTCGCCTACGAGATGCTCGGGTCGGCGGCCGACGCGGAGGACGTGCTGCAGGAGTCCTGGCTGCGGTGGGCCGATGTCGACCGGTCGCAGGTGCGCGAGCCGCGGGCGTACCTCGTCCGGACCGTCACGAGGCAAGCGCTCAACCGCCTGCGAGCCCTGTCGCGCAGCCGTGAGGACTACGTGGGCGAGTGGCTGCCGGAACCGCTGCTGACCAGCCCGGATGTCGCCGAGGACGTCGAACTCGCGGAGAGCGTCTCGATCGCGATGCTGACCGTCCTCGAAACGCTCGGGCCGACCGAGCGCGCGGTGTTCGTGCTCCGCGAGGTCTTCGAGATGCCGTACGGCGAGATCGCCGAGGCCATCGGGAAGTCCGCGGCCGCGGTGCGGCAGATCGCGCGCCGGGCCCGCGAGCACGTCGCGGCCCGTCGGCCGCGGGTGCGAGTGGGCCGGTCGGAGCAGCGGGCTGTGGTGGAGCGGTTCCTGCTCGCGCTGCGGACGGGGCAGTTGCAGGAGCTGCTGGAGGTGATGGCGCCGGACGTGGTCATGATCGCCGACGGCGGCGGGATCGTGCCCGCCGCGCTGGCTCCGATCCACGGGGCCGATGTGGTGGCGCGGTTGCTCGCGGGCTTGAACCAGAAGGTGGGCGTGCTCAGGACGACGACCGTGTGGCTCAACGGCGCACCCGCGGGCCGGATCGAGTTCGACGGCGAATCCTCCGCGGTGAGCCTCGTGGTGGAGGACGGGCGGATCACCCGGATCTACGTGGTGCGGAACCCCCGGAAGCTGACGCGGCTCGATGAACTGGCCGACATCAGCAGGTGAGCGTGCTGCTGGGGCGGCAGCGTGGGTGTTCCGGGCGATGGGGTCGCTGTCGTGGCGCGTGATCGGTGGCCGGGCGGTCAGCGGGGGCCGGTGATGATCACGGGGTGGTCGTCGGGGTCGTCGTCCAGGCCGACGAAGCCGGCCTCGCGGAGGTGTGCGGTGATCTTGTCGTGGCGGGCGGTGGTGATCTCGCTGGACCGGCCGGGCCGGGCGGAGGAGATCCAGATCAGGTTGCCCTTCTCGTCGGTCAGCGTGAGAAACAGCAGGCCATGGGACTTGTGCTTGCCGCTGTAGTTCTTGCGGTTCTCCGTCCCGGTGCGGCGTCGGGTGCGGATCAGGGTGCCGTCGAGCAGGACGACGACCCTGCCCTTCTTGGCGATCTTCTTACACGCTCGGTCCAGGCGCGGGGCGCGGGCGGCCGGCAGACGCAGGACCTCCCAGACCCAGCGGCGCACGGTGGAGGAGGAGAACTGGTTGCCGCCGGCCATGTCGGAAAGCTGCTGGTCATGGCGGAGGACGGCGAGCACGATCAACGGCTGGGCGCCGCAGGGACCTTGCGCCAGCGGGTGCCCAGCCGATTACGTTCACGGCGTATCAGGTCACCGACGAGGTCGAGGGTCCGCTTCGACACCGGAAGCTGAACCCGGTAGACAGCATACTGAGAGCCCTCGGCGGGCTGGTTTTTCGTCACAGATTCACCAACCTCCGCCGGGGGCCCTCGTGTTATGGCAGGAATCAGCCGGTCCGCCGTCGTACCGGCCGGTCAGCGGGGAAGGTAGCGGCCCACTCCGGTGCGGGCCGGCCAGCCCCGGTCAGCGAGTTCACGCAACTGCCCTCGGACCGCTCGACCGTCCCCGGCGTGAGCTCACGACCCAGCGCCCTCGCAACGTCCTTGGCCATCACCGGCCCGTCCGCGCCGGCCACGATCTCCATGATCCGCCGATACTCCGAGGTCAGGGCCTCCACCCCCATACCCTCAGTGGCCGGTCCGGGACCAGCCGCATCTCACCCGTACCCGGACCGGCCACCACCCTCACCGGGTCCGGGTCCGGAGCCGGTGAGGGTGGTGGCCGACGACCGCCGCCGCAGTCGGTCTCCTCGGCCCACTGTCCGAACACCGCCTGGGCGGCCTCCAGCCGGGCCACCTGCGCCTCGATCTCTGCCAGCTCCATGCGCAGCAGCTCAGCACGCTCCTCCAGCTGAAACCGCTGTTCCATCGTCCACGTCAACACGTCCGCCATCCCTGTTCCCCTCCCGTACCGGCTCTCCGAGACGGAGCGTACGAAGAAGCGGCCGTCGGCACCGGGCGCTCGGGGAAACAGACCCATGACGGACGATCACCTGGTAATGATCTCGCCCCCGACCAGCCCGAGCAGCGCCACCCGCACTCACACCGGCGCCGCTGACCATCAACCTTCAGGATGGTGGATCTTCAATGGAGGACCAGGCGTTCCTGACGGGATCGAACTGCGCGGCAGATGATCGCCGGAATCCGCTATTCACCGGGCGAGTGCCCTACCGCCCGGATCGAATGCGGCATCCCCGTTGGCTCAGAAGTTCCACCCCTGGTAGCCGTTCTCGAGGGCGGCGCGGCTGCAGTCGTGGAGGCGCAGGCCGTGGGCAGGACTGTAGTCCAGGCACTTTCCGGTAGCCACGTTCCTATAGGAAACCCATCCGTAGACATCCATCTGATCGTTGACAAACCAACGCTGGTAACCGTTGACGTAGCTGGCGCTGCTGCATGTGTGAGTGCGCACACCGTGCGCAGTGCTGCCGTCGAGGCATTCCCCCGTGGCCGCGTTCTGGAAGTTGATGTAGCTGTCGTCGTACATGACCGCCGTAAACTTCTGGAAGCCATTGTTGAAGCTCGGTGTGTTACATGTGTGCACCCGCAGCCCGTTTCCGGTGCTGTCGTCCAGGCACTTGGTGTTGTCCCTTTTATTGAGGAAGTTCTTGTCCCACACGGCGACGATTCCGGCCGTGGCTCTTGTTGTACCTGCTTTGTCCGACAGGCTGTGCGCCCACTCAGGGACAGGCGCTGTGGTGTCGAATGTCGTCACTACGGGGGCCGGGGCGCCCGGGCTCGGGGCTGAGGCTGCGGCGTTGGGTGCAGCAGCGAACGCCCCTATCAAGCTGATGCCGGCGATGGCAAGGGCAAAGGCCTTCCGCATGTGCAAAACCTCCTGTTTTAGCGTTTCCTGTACTTCTGGTCGCTACGCACCGCATTCCCAGCGGTACGAAGCGATAGCTATTGTGACGGCCCGTTAGGCCAATGTCCATGAAGATCCACCATCCTGAAGGTTGATGGTCAGCGGCGCTGGTGTGAGTGCGGGTGGCGCTGCTCGGGCTGGTTGGGGGCGAGATCGAGGGCTGCCGGTATTTTGACGAAACCTCCGTCGGGCAGCGGATCTGATCCGCACACCGGCCAGTCAGGCCAGGCCGCCAAGCACTCCGGCCAGGTTGTCGTAACTCTCGCGGACCGCGTCCGCCTTGCCCAGCCGGTGCCGTTCAAGCCGGATCGCGCTCAGGTGCCGGGCCTCATAGATCCTCGCGCGCCACACAGCGGCGGGCGAGCGGTCCAAAGCGCCGTAGGACTCCCAGAACGCGGTCCGCCCGTCCTCCTTGGCCGTCGCCATGCGGATGGTCCAGTCGGCCGCCGGGTCACCGAACCAGGCGCGATCGAAGTCCAGCACCCCGGTGATCACCGGCTGTGGGGCCTTCGGGTCCAGCAGTGCGTTGACGGTCCACAGATCGCCGGTCAGCAGCCTTGGTTCCGTGACCTCGTCGAGCGCGGCCCGGCCGCGCGAGGCCACCGCGGCGACCTTCCGTACGTCGTCCGAGTCAAGACCGGCACCGTCCAGGTCTGTGACGATCTCCTCCAGCGACGCGAGCACGGCCTCGCTCCACGTTCCGTGCCCCGGACCGTCGACGGGGCCGAAGTGCGGACCGCCACACCGTGAACGGAACGGGCGATAGCACCCATCTGCCGGAAGAACGCCGACCGCGTCGTACGCGGATACGCCCCAACTGCTCCGGCGCCGGGACGCCGTCCAGGCAGGTCTGGATCATCCAGTCCCGGCCGATCACCTCGTGCGACCAATCCGTGGCGAGCACCTGCGGCATCAGCGGCGCGATCACCGCAAGCCAGGGCTGGCTCGCGTACTCGTTTCGCATCAGGTGGCGCTCGCTGCGGAACTGGCGGCCTTCCTCCGGGGCGACCCGCAGGACCACCGGTTCCGCCCGCCCGGCCAGCGTCACGCAGTAGACATTGTTGTGTACATCCCCCGTGCTCAGCTCGACTGCAGAGGTGGGCACGGCCGCAGGTCCGAAGGCCCGGCGGCGATCTTCCCAATCTCCTGGGTGGTCAGTGACTGCTGGAACGCCTCCGAGGTGCGCTCAACCGGCTGGAATTCCATGCCGCTCAGAATGCCGCGCTCGACGGCCGTTCGTCACATCCATCGCGTACAGCGACACGGCGGATACGAGTCCGTCCTGGTGGCACAGCCCCGGCCCAGGGCCCGCGCGGCTCCAGGGGTCCCCTCCCATCCTGGTTGTGGTGGTTGTCGCGCGCTCAGGGAAGCTGCTTGGCGTCCGCGACGAAGGCGGCCCAGGCCCGGTCGCCGAGGATGAGGGCGGGGCCGGTGGGGTTCTTGCTGTCGCGGACGGCGGTGCGGGTGGTGAACCAAGCGATCTCTACGCAGTCGCCGCCCTGGTTGCTGTAGCTGCTCTTGCGCCACCGAGTGGTCTCGATCGCAGCGGGGTTGATCACATTGGTCGTCCTCTGATCTTGAGTGGCTGTTACATGTCTCGTCGCACCTTGGCGATCAAGTCCTTGCTGTCCTTGAGGCTCAGTGCGGTGGCTTGGAAGGAGCCATAGGCGCGCCTGTAGGTCTCTGTCTCGTTGGGACTCTCCAGGTAGAGGTCCCAGCCCGATGCTCCAGACGGACGACATCCGTGATCGATGAGTGCGGAAAGCTGAAGAGTACAAACGATCCGGTCAGGCCGGCGTGTGCTCCAGCACGGTCAGGGACGACTCGTACCTCCACGCTCGGATGCTCCGTCATCTTCGCCAGGTGCTCAAGCTGCCTGCGCATGACAGCAGCGCCTCCTACCTGAAGGCGAAGAGCCGCTTCGCTCAGAACGACGCAGAACTGTGGTGGCCGGGGGCGGTTTGACCATGGCATCAACCCCGGCCTGGTCCATGTCTGTTGGCGGTGCGGAAATGACGGCATGGGCGTAGTCCGAGGTATCGAGACCCGCTTCGTCCGGCTGCCGGACGGGGGTGCGGATCGAGGTGCACGACGCCTCGTCCGTCCGCCCGGCCGGCCGCGAACCCGCGCTGGACGCGTGTGACGGGCGCGGGCTGTTTCTCGTGGCCGCGCTGGCGGACCGGTGGGGGAGAGCTGACCGCAACGGCCCGGGGAAGGTCGTCTGGGCGGAGTGCGCGCTTCCCCTGGGGGACGGGGGTGTGGTGGATGCCGTCTGAACAGCTCCGGTGCGCGGTACGGATGAGGCGCGGCGATCTCGTACACGTACAGGGGGAGTGGCGTGAGGTGTGTGCCGTGCGGCTGGACCGGTACGCGACCGGCGGCATGGCGGTGGTACTGACCTTCGCCGGAGGAGGCCGTCCGCTGCGGGTGCCTGTCGATCACCTGGTCACGGTGCCGCTACCGGAGCCGCCGAGGCCGCCGGGCCGGGTGCTCGTCGAGGACGCGTCCGACAGCCCGGCGGTGCACGAAACGGAGTGCACCACGTGCGGCGAGGGCCCGGAGCCCGCCGCGTCGCAGGACGTTGGTGTGCGGCACCTGTGGTGTGCCGAGCACGTGGTCCGTACGGGGCACACCGGGTTCCTGGCCCTGCGCGTGGGGCTGCTGCGGGCGGTCGCGGTGCACGAGGTCCGCCACTGACGCGCCGTTTGCCAAGCCATGAGGGCGGCTGGTCAGCCGAGCACACCCGCGTCGATGCCGATCCTTTTCACGCACGCGTCTTCGGTGGCCAGCAGGGTGACCACGCCCTTCTGGATGTCCATGTGCGACGCCACCATGGACCAGCCGCGCTGTTTGAGGACCACCCGGGTCTCGCCGACGGCGTCCGCGCCTTTGAGGTCCTTCCGGGGCGGCCGCCAGTCGCGCTCGCGGAGCTCGCTCACCACCTTTTCGAATCGGGTGAGGTCAACGGGCGTGGTTTTGGTACCGAAGCCCTTGAACGCGACGCCGCACGACGCCAGCGAGTCGTCCGTCCGTTCCTCGGCCGAGCGGGCGTAATCCGGAGCGTTGTCCGGAACGCCCGCGTTCGCGGCCGAGGAGTCGAGGTCCGCGCGCACGACCTTCTCCGTGAGAGGTCCCGTGCCCTTGGGCCGGGGCGGTGCCGGCGCCGAAGAGGCGGCTGCCCCGGTGTCGGCGTCGCTCGTGCCGCAGCCCGTGACCCCGAGCGCGATGACCGCTATCGCCATGGCAGCCCACTTCGTCCTGCTCACAGTCGTCCAATCGCCAAGTCGCGGGGATCGATCGGCCCCCGCGTTCGAGGCAGAAGTGTGTCACGGCCTACCGGTGAGCGGCCTCGGGCCTGCGCTGTCGCTCCTCCCTTCCGTCGGCTCTGTGACGTAGGTCTCCATGGGGGCGTGCAGCAGACCAGGTGCCCGCGCCGTCAAGAGGGGGACAGGAAGGGAGGAGCGCTGTGGATCTGGCAACCCAATGGAGCTCGCTGCGGTCCGAGGCGGCCCGGCCCGACGTGCCTGACCGGTCGGCTCCGGCGCAGGCGTCCACGGATCCGGGGACGGGGTTTCACGCCTTCGTCGCCGCCCGCTCCGGCGCGTTGTTCCGGGGTGCGCTGGTCCTGACCGGGAGCCGTGAGGCGGCCGAGGATCTGGTCCAGGAGACTCTGGAACGTACCTGCCGTCGCTGGCGCACCATCGCCGAAAAGGATGCTCCGGACGCGTACGTGCGGCGCATCATGGTCAATCTGGCCAACGACAGATGGCGGCGGTTCCGCCGTGTCGTGCCCCGGCACGACACGGGCGACGACCGGCCGGACCCTGGTGACGACTACGGGCGTATCGACAGCCGGGACCAGCTCGTCCGGGCTCTGCAAGGTCTGCCGATAGGAATGCGCACCGTCGTGGTGCTGCGTTACTTCCACGACCTGTCGGATGCCGAGATAGCCGAGGACCTCAGGATCTCGCCGAGCGCCGTCCGGTCCCAGATCACCCGTGGCCTCGAAAAACTCCGGGCCCAGGCGCCCGCACTCTCCGAACCTTCGTCACCGCAGCTCCGGAAGGGAACCCGATGAACGGTTACGGACCGCGGCCCCTGGACGGCTGCGCCGGTGACACCTCCTTCGAGCAGGAACTGGTATCCGCCTTGAACGACTTCGCGAACAACTCGCCCGCACCGCACTTCGACGCCACCGGCATCCAGCGCCGCTCCCGCCGCAAGCGTGCCGGGCTCATCGCCGGTGTGGCCGCCGCAGTGGCCGTCGCCGGAGGCGGCACCGCCCTGGCCGCCATCACCACCAGCAGCAGCCCGAACACATCGAGCGCCGCCGCCGCGAGCAGCACGGACGCGACGACCGTGATGATCTCGGGCAAGAAGATCGATATGACGGGCTGGGATTCGGGTTCCGCGAA
>NZ_JBFAJY010000021.1:0-18716 GCF_040655445.1 Streptomyces sp. NPDC050423 | reverse complement strand
GCGAAGGCCGCGTTGGTTCAGGCGGGGTTGAAGTTGGGGACGGTGACGGAGAAGGCGGTGCCCAACTGCAAGCCGACTTCCGTCATCGGGGTCTCGCCCCACAGCCCGCACAGTGTCTCCCCGGGCGACACGATCAACCTGACCCTCTGCTCCACCGCCGCGAGCAACACGGACGCGACGACCGTGATGATCTCGGGCAAGAAGATCGACATGACGGGCTGGGATTCGGGTTCCGCGAAGGCCGCGTTGGTTCAGGCGGGGTTGAAGTTGGGGACGGTGACGGAGAAGGCGGTGCCCAACTGCAAGCCGACTTCCGTCATCGGGGTCTCGCCGCACAGCCCGCACAGCGTCTCGCCGGGCGACACGATCAACCTGACCCTCTGCACCCGCTGACCCGAGGAGCCTGTCGCAGGCTCAAGTGATCCGGCGCGGGCGCGGAACCGCCCGGGGGGACGTCAGCGGCCGGCCGCGGCCCCCGCGGCGGACGGCTTGGCCGCGGTTGCCGCCGGTGGGCCCGCCGCGCCCGCCGCGCCCTGCTCCGGAGGTGCGGGGGACGGGGCCGGTACCTGCGGCTGGTCGGCCCGCGGCGGCGCCGGCGGCGGCGCGGGCCGCATGTCCTGCGGGCCGCCCGCCGGCGGCAGGCCCATGGTGTCCAGGGCCTCCTGCGCCCTCGGGGCGTCCAGCGGCGAGAACTTCGGGTTGGTGCGCAGCGCCTCCTCCAAATTGCGGCGGGCCGGACCGAAGTCGTTCAACGCGCGCTGGACCATGCCCAGGTGGTACGCGTACGACGCGTTCTGGCCGCCCGAGTCGACCGCCTTCCGCGCGTACTCCAGGGCCGAGTCCGAGTCGCCCGAGCGGTGCAGCGCCCAGCCCAGCGCATCGGCCACCGCCGCGCTGTGGTGCCCGCGGTCCCAGTCGGCCAGCAGCTGCTCCGCCGCCGCGTCCGCGTCGCCGTGGGCGGCCTCGAAGCGGCCGAGGAGCAGGGCCTCGTCCACGCCCTGGGTCCCGGCGCGGGACAGCGCCTCGCGCAGCCGCGTGTACTGGTTGACGGAGTCGCCGTCCAGGCCGAGCGACTCGTACAACTCGCCCAGCTCCAGCATGTACTCGGGCCGGGGGGACTTGGCCAGCGCCGCCTGGTAGTCCCGCTGGGCCTCGTCGGTGCGGCCGAGGGCCGCCAGCGCGCGCGCCCGGCCGGCGAGGGAGGCGTGGTGGGCGCGGTCGGTGCGCAGCGCCGCCCCGTACTGGGCCACGGCCTCCTCCGGCTCGCCCCGTTCCCAGGCCAGCTCGCCCAGCCGGGAGAGGCAGGCCGCCTTCTCCGCGGGCGTCCTCGCCCGGTTCGCGGCGTCCTGCGCGGTGGCGAGCGCGTCCTCGCGCCAGCCGCGGTCGCGGTACATCTCCGCAGTCCGGCCCAGCGACGGGACGCCCGCGCGCAGCGACGCGTACTTCTCCACCGCCGTGGTCGCCGACTTGAGGTCGCCGAGGCCGTTGTACGCGTCGATCAGCTCCGGGTACACCGTCCACTGCTTCGGCAGCCGGGCCCGTACCGTCTCGCCCCATTTCTTCGCCGTGACGAAGTCGTGCCGGGCGTTGGCGAGCGAGGCGAGCCCCACCCAGGCCGCCTCGTTCCCCCGGTCACCCGGCTGCACGTTCAGCGAGCGCTTCAGCGCCTGCTCGGCCCGGGTGTAGTACGCCGCGTCCGCGGCCCGCCGCCCCCACTCCACGTACGCCGACCCCAGCACCGCCCACGACCGCGCGTCCGACGGATGGGTGCCCACCCACGCCTGCCGGTCCCCGATGAGCGCCGTCAGATCGGAGAGCGAGGCGGGGGAGCCGGCCGCCGTCGCGGTCATCGCCCGCGACACCGGACCGGCCACGGGCGGCGCCGCGTCCTTGTCCTCGTCGGGCACGGCGACCACGGCACCCGTCACCAGCACCGCACCCGCCACCACGCCGAACGCGGCCCGGCGCAGGGTCGTGCGCAGCGAGGCGGGCGGCGGCTCGGCCAGGGACGCGAGGTCCGGCGGCAGGCGCGGAGGGGATTCGCAGGGCGGGGCGTACGCGGTGTCGGGGGAGTGGTCCGGCCCGGGGGCCGCCGGGGTCTGCTGCGGAGTGACGTCCATGCCGATCACTCTGCGTCAGTACGAAGATCACACCGCGTCTTGGGATGGCTGGCGCATACGGGTTCACACCAATGGGCCCGGGTGCCAGTCTTGGATCATGGACGATCTTCTCGAACTGCTGCGTGCGGGGCTCCCGGCCGAGGCCCTGATCACCGACCCGGACATCACCGCCTCCTACGCCAACGACATGGCGAGCTTCTGCGACGCGGGCGCCCCTGCCGTCGTCGCGCTCCCACGCACCGTCGAGCAGGTCCAGCACATCATGCGCACCGCCACGGCGCTGCGCGTCCCGGTCGTCCCGCAGGGCGCCCGCACGGGCCTGTCCGGCGCCGCCAACGCCTCCGACGGCTGCATCGTGCTCTCCCTGATCAGGATGGACCGCATCCTGGAGATCAGCCCCGTCGACCGGATCGCCGTGGTGGAACCCGGCGTCATCAACGCGGTGCTGTCCCGCGCGGTCGACGCGCACGGGCTGTACTACCCGCCGGACCCCTCCAGCTGGGAGATGTGCACCATCGGCGGCAACATCGGGACCGCCTCCGGCGGCCTGTGCTGCGTCAAGTACGGGGTCACCGCCGAATACGTCCTCGGCCTCGACGTCGTCCTCGCGGACGGACGCCTCCTCAGCACCGGCCGCCGCACCGCGAAGGGCGTCGCCGGCTACGACCTCACCCGGCTCCTCGTCGGCTCCGAGGGCAGCCTCGGGATCGTCGTCAAGGCCGTGCTCGCGCTCAAGCCGAAGCCGCCCAGGCAGCTCGCCCTGGCCGCCGAGTTCCCCAGCGCGGCCAGTGCCTGCGACGCGATCTGCGCGATCATGGAGCGGGGTCACACCCCGTCACTCCTCGAACTGATGGACCGTACGACGGTCCACGCCGTCAACAAGATGGCGAACATGGGCCTCCCCGACTCCACCGAGGCGCTCCTGCTCGCCGCCTTCGACACGCCCGACCCCGCAGCCGATCTGGCCGCCGTCGCCGAACTCTGCACGGCCGCCGGCGCCACCGAGGTCGTCCCGGCGGAGGACGCGGCCGAATCCGAGATGCTGCTCCAGGCCCGGCGGATGTCGCTCACCGCCCTGGAGACCGTCAAGTCCGCCACGATGATCGACGACGTGTGCGTACCGCGCTCCAAGCTCGGCGCCATGCTGGAGGGCACCGCGGCGGTCGCCGAGAAGTACGACCTCACCATCGGCGTCTGCGCCCACGCGGGCGACGGCAACACCCACCCCGTCGTCTGCTTCGACCACACCGACGCCGACGAGTCCCGGCGGGCCCGCGAGTCCTTCGACGAGATCATGGCGCTCGGCCTCGAACTCGGCGGCACGATCACCGGCGAGCACGGCGTGGGCGTGCTCAAGAAGGAGTGGCTCGCCCGGGAACTCGGCGAGGTGAGCCTGGAACTGCACCGGGGCATCAAGCAGGCCTTCGACCCGCTGGGGCTGCTCAACCCGGGCAAGGTGTTCTGACCCGGCGCCCCCGCTCAACTCTCCCCGTCCTGCGACTCGTCCGACGGCCAGGGATCGCTCATCCACAGGTCGTCGGCCGGCAGCGGCGCCAGCAGCTCGGCGAGGCCCTCGTCGATGCCGAGCCGCTCGGACTCGGTGCCCGGCGGAACCACCCGCAGCGTCCGCTCCATCCAGGCGGCCACCGCGGCGGACGGCACCTCCAGCAGGGCGTTGCCGTCGGGCGAGGTCAGCGCCACGCAGATGATGTTGCGCCCGTCGATCTTGGTGGGCCAGATGCGCACGTCCCCGTGTCCGCACGGCCGGAACACGCCCTCCACCAGCAGATCGCGGGCGAACGTCCAGTACACGGGGGCGTCCGAGCCGATGTGGAAGGTGATGTGCACGGCGTACGGGTCCTGGGAGCGATACGTCAGCCGGGCGGGCACGGGGATGCTGCGCTCGGGCGACAGGACCAGCTTGAGCTCCAGCTCGCGTTCCACGACGGTGTGCATGAGGCGTCCTTTCGAGACCTGTGAGCCGGTCCCGTGACCGGCCTTCACAGGGAGAGAGCGCCCTCCCCGCCATCCATTACGCGACTTCGGGAAAAAAGTTCGGCGCGACCGGAAACCGGCCCAAACACCCGGACCGGCACGGGGGTGCGCGGGTGTCTGGTAGATGTGGACCCCTGTACTGAGACTCGAAGAGATACGGGACCACGGTGATGAGCGCCCCAACCCCGGCACCCGGTGACGAAAGCCCCCGCGAGGGGTACTACCCAGACCCGTCCATTCCCGGATACGTCCGGTACTGGAACGGCGCTTCGTGGGTGCCCGGTACGAGCAGGCCCGCCCCGCAGCGAGGCGAGGCGATGCCCTCGGCACCCGTCCCGGAGACGGCCGAACCGGAGCGGCCCGAACCCCAACGCCCGGAACCCCAACGCCCCGAACCTCAACGCTCCGAACCGCAGCGGCCCGACCCTGCCCCGGTGGACGAGACCGGTCCGTTGTTCTTCGACGAGGAGCCGCAGGACGGCGGCCGGCCCGGACCGTCGCACGCCTGGCAGGCCGACGTCTCCCGGCAGAACGGCTTCGGCGGCGAGCGCGACCGCCGGGTCTCCTGGGGCGGCGGACAGCCCGCACACCAGGACGAACAGCCGGCGTCCGGCCCCGACCCGCGTACGCCCGCGGGCAGTTCCCCGGCAGCCGGCCCGCCCGCCGACCGCTCCCTGGCGGTCCGCCCATCCGGCGACCGTTCGCCGGCCGTCCGCCCCGGCGCCGACCGTGCTCCCGCGGACCCGCGCCGGCCCGTGCCGCCGGACCCCGAGCGCGGCGTGGTGCCGGGCATGCGGGACGGCGGTGGCGACGCGGCCGGGAACACCGTCGCCATCCGGGCGCTGCGCCCCGACCGCTCCGGTGGCGGCGACCGCGACGCGGGGCGTCCGCCCGCCGACGGCACGGTGTCGATCCGCGCCGTGGGACCCGGCCGCCGGCCCCCGGTCCCGCGCGACGCGGAACAGCAGCCCGCCGAACAGCTCGCCGTCGACGGCACCATGGCGATCCGCGCGATCGGCCCGGCCGTCTCCCCGGCCGCCCCGCAGGCCTCCGCGCCCGCCGCACCGGCCCCGTCCCGGGCCTCCGCGCCCGCTCCGGGCCCCGCGCGGCAGGACCCGGCCGCCCAGGACCCGGCCCGGCTCAACGGCCCGCCCACGCGCGGCCCCGGCACCTCCTGGGCCCAGCAGGCCCCGCAGCAGGCCCCGCAGCAGGCCCGGCCCGAACAGCCCGCCCTGCCTCAGGCGCCCGCGCGGCAGCAGCAGGCCGCTTTCCCTCAGCAGTCCCAGGCGCCTCAGCAGCCCCGGACAGCTCAAGAGTCCCAGGCTCCTCACCAGTCCCGGGCAGCTCAGCAGCCCCAGGCTCCTCACCAGCCCCACGGTCCCCAACAGTCCCAGGCGCCTCAGCCCGACCAGCCCGTCGTGCCCTGGAAGCCCCCGGTCAACGACCACTTCCAGCAGCTCGCGGCGGCCCGGACGGCCGCCCGGCCGGCCGCGCTCGGCAAGCGGTTCGCCGCCCGGCTCATCGACACCGCGGTGCTGGCCGCGCTCGTCGGCGCCGTCGCCCTCCCCCTCACGACGCGGGCCACGGACCACATCAACGAGAAGATCGACGCGGCCAAGCTGTCCGGCGAGACGGTCACCGTCTGGCTGCTGGACTCCACCACGGCCGGCCTGGCCGCCGCGGTCCTCGTCGCGTTCCTGGTGCTGGGCGCCCTCCTGGAGGCGCTGCCGACCGCGAAGTGGGGCCGTACGCTCGGCAAGAAGCTCTGCGGACTCGACGTGCGGGACATCGAGTCCGGCTCGGCGCCCACCTTCGGCGCCGCCCTGCGCCGCTGGCTGGTCTACGGCGTGCTGGGCGTCCTGGTGATCGGGGCGGTCAACGTGCTGTGGTGCCTGATCGACAAGCCGTGGCGCCAGTGCTGGCACGACAAGGCGGCCCGCACCTTCGTGGCCGGCTGAGCGGGACGTACCTGCTCGGCCGGCGGAGCGGGTCCGTACCCTCGCGGCCGGCGCGGCCCCGTACGGCTGACGGCTCATCGGGTGATGGGCCGCCGGACGGTCTCCGTTCCCCCGAAAGCACCTGAGCCGTTGCGGGCGCCCGTGGGGCGGGGTGCACTGCCCCCATGAGCAACGATCAGCCGACGTCCGGTCAGCCGCCCGAGGACGACCCGTTCCTCAAGAAGCCGCACGAGCCCCAGCCGCCGTCATCGGGTTCGCCCTACGACAGCGCGCCGCCGCCCCCGCCGTACGGCCCCGGCCCGCATGGCGGAGGCCAGTTCGGTGCCGCGGATCCGCTGGCGGGCATGCCGCCGCTCGCCGAGCCCGGCAAGCGCATCCTGGCCCGGCTGATCGACTTCCTGATCATCTCGATCCCGCTGTACCTGATCTCGCTGCCCTGGGGCGGTGCGGTGGAGGTCTCGAACAACAACAACGGCAACGACGGTGTCGGTGACCTCTTCGCCCAGACGTACAGCGGCCATCAGCTGCTCTGGTCGCTGATCGGCCTGGTGATCTACGTCGGGTACGACACGTACTTCACGCACAAGGACGGCCGCACGCCCGGCAAGCGGCTGCTGAAGCTGCGGGTCGCGATGCTCAACGACGGCAGTGTGCCGGACACCGGGAGTTCGTTCCTGCGGGCCGTGGTGCTGTGGCTGCCGGCGCTGCTGTGCTGCCCGTGCCTGTGGTGGCTGATCAACATCGTGCTGATGTTCACGGACAAGCCGTACCGGCAGGGCCTCCAGGACAAGGCGGCCAAGACGGTGGTGGTGACCACCAGCAACCAGGGCGCGGTCTGAGAGCAGAGCCGCGTGGTGTGGTCCGTACGGTCCGGGGCAGGCCGGGCCGGGAGGGCGTGTCGGCACTCTCCCGGGTCTCGCGGCTCTCGTGGCCTTCCCGGCTCCGCCGGTCGCGCCGGTCGTCAGCGCCGCAGTGAGTGCTCGCCCACCCGCGCGGAGGCGCGTGCGGCCGGGATCGTGCGCTGTACATGGCCCAGGGTGCGGCCGTCGGGCTCGGCGACGGGGCGGGTCTCCTGGTGTGCGGACACCGCGTCACCCGTCGTCGCCGTCCTGCGGCGCGCCGGAGCGGGCACGGTGACGGCCACCAGCAGGCCGAGCGCGAGCGCGGCCGTAGTGATCACGGCGATGCCGAGGTCCGAACTCGCACGGGACAGCAGCAGCATGGCGAGGGCCGAGAAGACAACGGTGACCGAACCGTAGGAGAGCTGTGCAGCAGTAGGACGCGGCATGGCGTTATCCGTCCTCGGGGCGTCGGATGGGCGGTCTCTCAACACGGGTCGCACTGTCAAGCGACTCTACGACGGTGGATGCCCTCGCGGAACGGGTAGTAAGCATGACCTAACCCACAGTGCCGGAGCACGGGGGGCGCACGGAGTCATTCTCCGCGCCAAAGAACTGCTTCGGCGCGCCGGTTGGGCGTGGAGCAGTCGTCCGGATAGCGGAAATGTGCTCCTGCATAGTGCACTTGGTCTGTTCAAGTCAAGGTCTGTCTTTTCTCACGTAACTCCGGTCGAATGTCGTCACTTGTGACGCGTTTCCGCGCGCGGCCCTCTCACACTCCAAGGCCGCAGTCGCGGGCGCCGGGGAGGACTGCATCACGTGATCATTAAGAGACGGGCGCTTCGCACCGGAGCGGTTGTCGTGGCCATGGCCGCGACCGCCGCCACCGCATCCGCCTTCGCCACCGCTCAGGCTGATGACAAGGCGTCAGGCACCGCTGCCTCCGCCGTCGACCGCCGGGACCCGGGGTCGGCCGAGGGCAACGCGCACAACCTGGAAGGTCCGTTCAGCAAGCAGCAGGACGCTCAGCGTCAGGCCGCCATGGAACAGGTCATATCCGGCGACAAGAAGGTGACCACGCGCGGCGGCTCCAACGTCGTCAAGCTCGACGACAAGAAGTACGTCGAGCTCGGCCGCGAGAAGACCGACAAGATCTTCACCGTCCTGGTGGAGTTCGGCGACAAGGTCGACAGCACGACCACGTACGACCCGGACGGCGAAGGCCCCAAGCCCCCCGTCCTGAAGTACGGCGGCACGCCCGGACCGGCGCACAACAAGATAGCCAAGCCGGACCCCAAGAAGGACAACAGCACCGCCTGGCAGGCCGATTACAACCAGGCCCACTTCCAGGACCTGTACTTCGGCACGGGTGCCGGCAAGAACTCGCTCAAGACGTACTACGAGAAGACGTCCTCCGGGCGCTACTCGGTGGACGGCGAGGTCTCCGACTGGGTCAAGGTCCCGTACAACGAGGCGCGCTACGGCTCGAACTACTGCGGTTCGACCAACTGCGCCAACGCCTGGGACATGGTCAAGGACGGCGTGAACGCCTGGGCCGCCGACCAGAAGGCCAAGGGCCGTACGCCCGAGCAGATCAAGACCGATCTCGCCCAGTACGACCAGTGGGACCGCTACGACTACGACAACGACGGCGACTTCAACGAGCCGGACGGCTACATCGACCACTTCCAGGTCGTGCACGCCGGTGAGGACGAGTCGGCCGGCGGCGGCGTCGAGGGCACCAACGCCATCTGGGCGCACCGCTGGTACGCCTACGGCACGGACGCCGGCGCGACCGGCCCGGCAGAGAACAAGGCCGGCGGCGCCCAGATCGGTGACACCGGCATCTGGGTCGGCGACTACACCGCGCAGCCCGAGAACGGCGGCCTGGGCGTCTTCGCCCACGAGTACGGCCACGACCTCGGTCTGCCGGACCTCTACGACACCACCAACACCGCCGAGAACTCGGTCGGTTTCTGGTCCCTGATGTCGGCGGGCTCCTGGCTCGGCACCGGTAAGAACAGCATCGGTGACATGCCGGGCGACATGACCGCCTGGGACAAGCTCCAGCTGGGCTGGCTCAACTACGGCGAGGCCAAGGCCGCGACGAAGTCGACCCACAAGCTGGGCGTGTCCGAGTACAACACCAAGGACAAGCAGGCGCTCGTCGTCACGCTGCCCGAGAAGGCCGTCACCACCGCCGTCACGGAGCCCGCTGAGGGCACCAAGCAGTGGTGGAGCGACATGGGTGACAACCTCAGCAACACCCTGTCGCGCCCGGTCGACCTCACCGGCAAGTCCAAGGCCTCCCTCGACCTCGCCGGCTGGTGGGACATCGAGGCGGACTACGACTACCTCTACACCGAGGTCTCCGAGAACGGCGGCACCAGCTGGACCGCGATCGACGGCACCGCCGACGGCAAGGCGATCCCGCGCGACGCCAGTGACAAGCCGGCCCTGACCGACGTCTCCGGCAAGTACCAGAAGCTCTCGTTCCCGCTGGACGCCTACGCGGGCAAGAAGATCGACATCCGCTTCCGTTACGCCACCGACGGCGGCGCGGGCGGCGTGGGCTTCGCGGCCGACACCATCGCGGTCAACGCCGACGGTGCCGCGCTCTTCACGGACAACGCCGAGGGCGACGACAACGGCTGGACCGCCAAGGGCTTCTCGCGGGTCGGCAAGTCGTTCACCAAGGACTACCCGCAGTACTACCTCGCGGAGAACCGCCAGTACGTCAGCTACGACCAGACCCTCAAGGTCGGCCCGTACAACTTCGGCTTCTCCAACACCCGTCCGGACTGGGTCGAGCACTTCCCGTACCAGAACGGTCTGCTCGTCTGGCTCTGGGACACCTCCCAGAAGGACAACAACGTCTCGGCCCACCCGGGCCAGGGCCTGATCCTGCCGGTCGACGCGCACGCCAAGCCGCTGAAGTGGTCTGACGGCACCGTCATCCGCAACAAGATCCAGCCCTTCGACGCTCCGTTCAGCTGGTACCCCACCGACGGTTTCACGCTCCACCTCGGTGACGTGGCCACGAAGATCAAGCCGCAGCTCGGCGTGCCGGTCTTCGACGACCACAAGGGAACCTACTGGTACAAGGAGAACAAGACCGGAAGCGTGCAGGTCGCTGACACCAACACCAGGATTTCGATCATCAGCGAGCCGCTCAGCGGCTCCACGATGACCGTCCGGGTTGGCGCCTCGCACAAGTAGTCCGTTATCACCGCAGGTCAGAGCATGATCGGCCGTCGCCCTCTAGCGGGCGGCGGCCGATCGTGTTTAGGTGCCTCTTGTTCCGATTCTTATTGACACAACGTCTCACGGGGGAGCGCGGAGTATGGCAGGCGGAGGATTCAGCAAGTTGCCGAACGGCAGTGTGGTCGTCGCGATCACACTGCCGAGTCCGGCGCAGAGCGTGGGGCCGGACACACCGGTCCGCGTCCTGGTGCACGCGGCCAACCGGGCCCGCGCACTGACCCGGCTGCGCAACCTGGGACTGCGCGCCGTCTACCTCCGCGGCAACGCCGAGCCACCCACCCCGGACGAGATCACCGCCGTCCTGCACCACCCGGACGGCGTGCTGTGGCGCGCGAGACCCGAGCGGGCCCAGGAACTCTGGCACCCGATCCGGGCGCTCCTGAGGCCCGCCCTGCCGGCCCGGCAGAGCTGACCCGGCCCCGCTACACCACGGGCTTGCCGGCGAGCGCCACGCCCGCCTCCCTGAGCTCCGTCAGCGCCCGGTCCGTGGTCGCCTCGGCGACGCCCGCGGTCAGGTCGAGCAGTACGTGCGTGGCGAAGCCCTCGCGGACCGCGTCCAGCGCGGTGGCCCGGACGCAGTGATCGGTCGCGATACCGACCACGTCGACCGCGGTCACCCCGCGGTCGCGCAGCCACTCGGCCAGCCCCACGCCGTTCTCGTCCAGGCCCTCGAAGCCGCTGTACGCCGCGGCGTACGCACCCTTGTCGAAGACCGCGTCGATCGAGCCGGAGGCGACCGCGGGCGCGAAATTGGGGTGGAAGCCCACTCCCTCCGTACCGGCCACACAGTGCGGCGGCCAGGAGTGCTCGAAGTCCGGCGCCGACGAGAAGTGGCCGCCGGGGTCGATGTGGTGATCACGGGTGGCCACCACGTGCCGGTAGCCGGGCTGGGCCTCGCCGATCAGGTCCGTGATGGCGGCGGCGACATCGGCACCCCCCGCCACCGCGAGGCTGCCGCCCTCACAGAAGTCGTTCTGAACGTCCACGACGATCAAGGCGCGGTGCATGGCGGGTGTCCTTCGGTGGGGGAGGGAACAGCGCAACGGCGGTTACGGGGGTGACTACGAGCCTAGAGACTCGGACGGGCCTCAGGGAGAGCCCTGCGCGTTCGGGACGGGTCCGGCGAGCCCGAGGGCGTCCGCACCCCCCTCACACGTACTCCGTGGGAATCACCGGCTCGCCCCGAGACAGCTGCATCGCGGACATCGGCAGCCCCGCCCGCGAGGCGATGTGCCGCTCCCGGGCCGCGTCCAGCGGCTCCCGCGCGACCACCTCACCGGCCCTGACCAGCTCCACCAGCAGCTGCCGGCCGGCCAGCTCCGGCGGCACCGGGCCGGTCCCGATCACCTCGGCCTCGGCCACCCCGTCCCCGTCCAGCCGTCGCGCCGCCCACTTGCGGCCGCCGATGGAGGTCTTCGCGCCCAGCGACTTCTTCGCCACCGGCCGCAGCGGGTCCGCCGGATCGGCGGAGGCGGCCCGCGCCACCAGCTTGTAGACCATCGAGCAGGTGGGCTGCCCGCTGCCGGTCACCAGCTGCGTGCCCACCCCGTACGCGTCCACGGGCGCCGCGGCCAGCGAGGCGATGGCGTACTCGTCCAGGTCCGAGGTCACCACGATCTTCGTGTCCGTCGCGCCCAGCTCGTCGAGCTGCTGGCGCACCCGGTGCGCGACCAGCAGCAGGTCGCCGGAGTCGATCCGGACCGCGCCCAGCCCGGTCCCGGCGACCTCGACCGCCGTACGGACCGCCGCCGTCACGTCGTACGTGTCGACCAGCAGCGTCGTGTCGCGCCCCAGCGAGTCGACCTGGGCCCGGAACGCGTCGCGCTCGGAGTCGTGCAGCAGGGTGAAGGCGTGGGCGCTCGTCCCGACGGTCGGGATGTTGTAGCGGAAGCCCGCGGCGAGGTCGGAGGTGGTGTCGAAACCGCCGATGTACGCGGCACGGGCCGAGGCCACCGCCGACAGCTCATGGGTGCGTCGTGCGCCCATCTCGATCAGCCCGCGCCCGCCCGCCGCCGACGACATCCGCGAGGCCGCGGCGGCGATCGCCGAGTCGTGGTTGAGGACCGACAGGATCACCGTCTCCAGCAGCACGCACTCGGCGAAGGAGCCCTCGACCCGCAGGATCGGCGAGCCGGGGAAGTACACCTCGCCCTCCGGGTAGCCCCAGATGTCCCCGCTGAAGCGGTAATCGGCCAGATAGTCGAGTGTCGGCCCGTCGACGACGTCCTGGTCGCGCAGGAAGGCGAGCATCTCGTCGTCGAAGTGGAAGTTCTCGACCGCGTCCAGAACCCGCCCGATGCCCGCGACGACGCCGTAGCGCCGCCCCTCGGGCAGCCGGCGGGTGAACGCCTCGAAGACCGAGCGCCGGTCGGCGGTGCCGGCCTTCAGCGCGGCCTGCACCATCGTGAGCTCGTACTGGTCGGTGAAGAGAGCTGTCGAGGGCACACCGACCCGTCGCCCAAGGTCCGCAGAGTTCATGCCGGGGATGCTACCTCTATTTCGTCAAAGTGACGAGATGGGGGTGCAGCGCCCGGCGCGGTGCCGGTGCCGTTTGTGCGATGCCCCCTCCCGGATGGCAGCATGGGGTACGTGAGCGTCGCCCCCGTAGAGATCGAACGTCCCGAATCGGCCGAGGAGAACCTCGTCGTCCCCGAGCCCGACGTCCCCTGGGTGACGCTGGTCCACAACGACCCGGTCAACCTCATGAGCTATGTGACCTATGTCTTCCAGGCCTACTTCGGCTATTCGAAGGACAAGGCCCACAAGCTCATGCTCGACGTCCATCAGAAGGGCCGCGCCGTCGTCTCCAGCGGAAGCCGCGAGGAGATGGAGCGCGACGTCCAGGCGATGCACGGCTACGGGCTGTGGGCCACACTCACCCAGGACCGCAACTAACAGACTGCCCCGCCCCGCCCGACCACCATCGGAGAGAACCCATGGCCGGCCACTTCGAGGCCACCCCCGGCGGCGGCGCGGCCGTCGCGCTCGACGAGGTGGAGATCGCGATCCTGCGCTCCCTCGTCGTCCAGCTGCTGGAGCTCATCGGCCCCGGCGACGAACCCGCCGAGGGCGAGGACCCGCTCGCCGCGCTCTTCGCCGAGGGCCCCAGCGAACCGCCCACCGACCCCGCCCTCGCCCGTCTCTTCCCCGAGGCCTACGGCGACGAGGATGACGAACTGCGCGCCGCCTCCGCCGAGTTCCGCCGCTTCACCGAGAACGACCTGCGCACCCGCAAGCGCGACGACGCCCTCGTCGTCGTACGCACCCTGGACGGGCTCGCGCCCGCCGGGGACGGCGGCGCCGTGCTCCGGCTCACCGCCGAGGAGTGCCGCAGCTGGCTGGGGTCCCTCAACGACCTGCGGCTGACCATCGGCGCCCGGCTGGAGGTCTCCGACGAGGACGACGGCGAGGAAGGCTCCCTCTACCGGCTCCCCGACAGCGATCCGCGCAAGCCCATGGTCATGGCCTATCTCTGGCTGGGCGCACTCCAGGAAACACTCATCGAGACCTTGATGCCGTAACGCGGCCCGGCCGAGGGCCGGATCCGGCCCGTTCCGTGTTCGCTCGGGGATGCTCGAATCCGAATAGCGGTCACGTCACCTGATCGACCTTCCTCGTGCAACCCGAATGCCTTTGTCCGCTTTCTCCTGTGGTGTGTGCCACGTAATGTCCGGTGGATCGGGCCTGGTCCGCAGCCGCAAGGCGCGGACCGGCGTGGAGAAAGGCGCACCACATGACATCGGCGAAGGTCGAAGAGGGACAGGAGGAACCGCAGGCCGCGGCAGTGGACGCGACCTCGGCCGAGGGCTATCAACGCGCTCTCGGGGCACGCCAGATCCAGATGATCGCGATCGGCGGGGCCATCGGCACCGGCCTCTTCCTCGGTGCGGGCAAGGCCATCGCCAAGGCCGGTCCCAGCCTCGTCCTGGCCTATGCCGTCGCAGGCCTGGTGATCTTCTTCATCATGCGGGCCCTGGGCGAACTCCTCATGTACCGCCCGGTCTCGGGCTCCTTCTCGGAGTACGCCCGCGAATTCATCGGGCCCTTCGCCGGCTTTGTCACCGGCTGGACGTACTGGCTCTTCTGGGTCGTCACCGGAATCACCGAAGTCACCGCGGCGGCCCAGTACATGACGTTCTGGTTCGACATCCCGCAATGGGTCTCCGCACTGATCTTCACGATCATTCTGTACGGCGTGAACCTGATCTCCGTGAAGGTCTTCGGCGAACTCGAATTCTGGTTCTCGATGGTCAAGGTCACCGCCATCGTCGGCATGATCCTCATCTGCGCCGGAATCCTCACCCTCGGCTTCTCGGACGCCGGTGACTCCGCGTCCGTCACCCACCTCTGGGCCGACGGAGGCTTCTTCCCGCACGGCATCTCGGGCACCCTGATGACCCTGCAGATCGTGATGTTCGCCTTCCTCGCCGTCGAACTCGTCGGCGTCACCGCGGGCGAGTCCAAGGACCCGAAGAGCGTCCTGCCCAAGGCGATCAACACCGTGCCGTGGCGCATCGCCGTCTTCTACGTCGGCGCCCTCGTCATGATCCTCTCGGTGGTCCCCTGGACCGAGTTCCAGCCGGGCATCTCGCCCTTCGTCGCCGCCTTCCAGAAGATGGGCCTCGGCCTCGGCGCGGGCATCGTCAACTTCGTCGTCCTCACCGCGGCCCTCTCCTCCTGCAACTCCGGCATGTACTCCACCGGCCGGATGCTGCGCGACCTCGCGCTCAACGGACAGGGCCCGAAGGCCTTCACCCGGCTGACCAGGAGCGGCACCCCGCTCGTCGGCACCACCGTCTCGGCCGCCCTCATGCTCGTCGGCGTCTGGATCAACTACCAGTGGCCCGGTGACGCCTTCACCTACGTCGTCTCCTTCGCCACCATCTCCGGCATGTGGGCCTGGATCATGATCCTGATCAGCCAGCTCCGCTACCGCAGGCTGGCCGACCGCGGCGTCCTCCCGCAGTCCGGCTTCCGGGCCCCCGGCGCCCCGTACACCAGCGTCTTCGCCCTCGCCTTCATCGGCATGGTCATCGTGATGATGGGCATCGACAAGGACGCCAGGATCTCGCTGTACTGCGCCCCCCTGTGGGCCCTGGTCCTCGGCGTCTCGTACCTGGTGCTCAGGGCCCGCAACCCCGGGAACAAGGCCTTCGCCGGCCGCTGAGACCACCGGCACCTCCCCGGTCGGGCGGCCGGCCGGGCAGTCGCCCCAAGGGTCGCGTCCACGATGCGGGCGCCCGCGTACCACTCCTCGGTACACGGGGGCCCGTCGTCCTATCCTGGGCGCCATGCTGACCATCACCCAGGCGCTGTACGACCAGATCGTCGCGCACTCCCGCGCCGACCACCCCGACGAGGCGTGCGGCGTGGTCGCCGGGCCGGCCGGAACGGGCCGCGCCGAACGCTTCATCCCCATGCTCAACGCGGCCCGCTCGCCCACGTTCTACGAATTCGACTCGGCCGATCTCCTCAAGCTCTACCGAGGCATGGACGACCGCGACGAGGAACCCGTGATCGTCTACCACTCGCACACGGCGACCGAGGCCTACCCCTCCCGCACCGATGTCACCTACGCCAACGAACCGGGCGCCCACTACGTCCTCGTGTCGACCGCCGACATCGACGACGCGGGGCCCTTCCAGTTCCGCTCCTACCGCATCGTGGACGGCGAGATCACCGAGGAGGACGTCGAGGTCGTCGACGCCTACAGCGCCGCCTGACCCCGGCCACCGGGACCCGCTTCTGCGGCCGGACAGGGCCGCCACCGCGGCCCTGTCCACCTGCCGAACGCCGGCCATCCATCAGCTGAGATCACATTCCGGATTCCGGACCGGGAATCGATACGATGAGCGCATGGTTCTCCATGACGTGAGCGACAAGACGCCGGGCACGCTGCTCGTGGCGCGCCTGCACGTCGATCTGTGCCGGCTCTCCAGCGCGATCTGTACGAACCATCGGACCGCCGGCCGCGAGGCCTGAGCCGGGCCGAGGCCCGGCGCCGCCCCGGCCGGGCGCCACCGGACACACGCACCACCCTGCGCGGGGGCACAGCCGCGCGTCCCACGCCCACCGCCACCACTCCGCTTCGACAGGAGCCCACGCCATGGCCATCGAGGTCCGCATCCCGACCATCCTCCGCACCTACACCGACGGCGCCAAGGCCGTCGAGGCCAACGGAGAGACCCTCGCCGACCTCTTCAAGGACCTGGAGACGCGCCACACCGGCATCCGTGAGCGCATCGTCGACGGCGAGGAGCTCCGCCGCTTCGTGAACGTGTACCTCAACGACGAGGACGTCCGCTTCCTCGACGGCATCTCCACCAAGCTCAGCGACGGCGACAGCATCACCATCCTCCCGGCCGTCGCCGGCGGCATGAACTGATGCGCTACGACAGCCCGCTCGCCGCAGTGGGCAACACCCCGCTCGTCCGCCTGCCGCGGCTGTCACCGTCGGACGACGTCCGCATCTGGGCCAAGCTGGAGGACCGCAACCCCACCGGCTCGATCAAGGACCGCCCCGCGCTCCACATGGTCGAGCAGGCGGAGAAGGACGGCCGGCTCACCCCCGGCTGCACCATCCTCGAACCCACCAGCGGCAACACCGGCATCTCGCTCGCCATGGCGGCCACGCTCAAGGGCTACCGCATCGTCTGCGTCATGCCCGAGAACACCTCGCAGGAGCGCCGCGACCTGCTCACCATGTGGGGCGCCGAGATCATCTCCTCCCCGGCGGCCGGCGGCTCCAACACCGCCGTCCGCGTCGCCAAGGAGCTGTCGGCGCAGCACCCCGACTGGGTGATGCTCTACCAGTACGGCAACCCGGACAACGCGGGCGCCCACTACGCCACCACCGGCCCGGAGATCCTCGCCGACCTCCCGTCGATCACCCACTTCGTGGCGGGCCTCGGCACGACGGGCACGCTCATGGGCGTGGGCCGCTATCTGCGCGAGCACGTCGAGGGCATCAGGATCGTCGCGGCCGAGCCGCGCTACGACGACCTGGTCTACGGCCTGCGCAACCTCGACGAGGGCTTCGTTCCCGAGCTCTACGACGCCTCGGTCCTCACCACCCGCTTCTCCGTCGGCTCCGCCGACGCCGTCACCCGCACCCGCGAACTCCTCCAGCAGGAGGGCATCTTCGCGGGCGTCTCCACCGGCGCCGCGCTGCACGCCGCGATCGGCGTGGGCAACAAGGCGGTCAAGGCCGGCGAACCGGCCGACATCGTCTTCGTCGTCGCCGACGGCGGCTGGAAGTACCTGTCCACGGGCGTGTACACGGCGCCCACGACGGAGGCCGCGATCGAAACGCTCCAGGGCCAGCTCTGGGCGTAGGCCCGCACGCTGTACCCACCCCGGACGCCGGGGGCTCGGACCACACCGGTCCGGCCCCCGGCGTTTCGCCGTTCCCGGGGGCGCTGCCCCCGGACCCCCGCTCCTCGATCGCCGGAGGGGCTTGATTCGCTCGGAGCGCCGGCTGCGGGAAGGGGCGGGGAGGGGGCAAGTCCCGCCGCGGGCGGACCCCCACCCGCGCGCCCCACCCGCACCCCTTCCATCGAACCGGTGACAGCGCAGGTGAGTTCCCCCACAACGGCAGGCCCCGGAGGAGCGACCAGGTCTTTCGCGCCTTACGCTCAACAAACCGCTCCACGAACCGCACGAACCCTCCCCGTTCCCACGTCTCGGAGGTTCACGCTCCATGAAGCTCACCGTCGTCGGATGCTCCGGCTCGTTCCCGTCCGCGGGATCGGCATGCTCGAGCTACCTCGTAGAGGCCGACGGCTTCCGGCTGCTCCTCGACATGGGCAACGGCGCCCTCGGCGAGCTGCAGCGCCACGTCGGTCTCTACGACCTCGACGCCATCTTCCTCAGTCACCTCCATGCCGATCACTGCATCGACATGTGCGCGTACTTCGTCGTCCGCTACTACCCGCACGAGGGCGGACGCCTGGCCCCCATCCCGGTCTACGGTCCGGACGGCACGGAGCAGCGGCTCACCACCGCCCACGCCGACACCCCGTCCGACGACGCGATGGGCGAGGTCTTCGACTTCCACACGCTGAAGCCCGGCTCGTTCGAGATCGGCCCCTTCTCGGTCCGTACGGAGAAGCTCCGGCACCCCGTCGAAACGTTCGGCATCCGCATCGAGCACGGCGGCAGGTCGCTCACGTACTCGGGCGACACCGGTACCTGCGAGGCCCTGGACGAGCTGGCCGAGGGTGCCGACCTCTTCCTCTGCGAGGCGTCGTTCGTCCACGGCAAGGAGGACATCCCGGACCTCCACCTCAACGGCCGCGAGGCAGGCGAGCTCGCCGCCCGCGCCGGGGTGGGGCGCCTGGTCCTCACCCACATCCCGCCGTGGACCGACGCCGGCCGCAACCTGTGCGACGCCCGCGAGGTCTTCGACGGCCCGACGGAGCTGGCGGTCCCGGGCGCGGTCTACGAGATCTGACGTCGTTCCGTACGCACGACGGAGCCCTCACCTTCCCGCCGGGGTTCGGGTTGACGATCGGGGTCGGCACGGTCAGCTCGTTGTCCGG
>NZ_JBFAJY010000020.1:0-126252 GCF_040655445.1 Streptomyces sp. NPDC050423 | reverse complement strand
CGCGCGGGCGTGGTCCGCCGGCTCCTGGCGGTTGGGGCGACGCCCCGCGCCCCGCGCCCCCGTCGGGCCGGCCCCCGGCCGCCCCGGCGGGGGGCCCCCGGCCGCCCGCCCCCCGCCGCGGTGCGCCCTCCGGCACACCGCGGCGTCGCCGTCACGTGTAGGTTCCGGCGAGCCGTGTCCTCTGGAGCTGCAGTGACCTGCACTTTCAGGCCGGATTCCGCGGTCGTGCCAGTGAGACAGTCCCGCTTTCGTGTCATTTTCCTCAGCGAACGGAAGAGCCAACGGCCGCTCACTGATGGCGGCTCCAGTCGGCGGACCTCGGCCCGTGACGCCGCAGCCGCTGGTCATTGACCTGAACCTCTAGATGAGGCCAGGCTGTGGCCAGGCGCGAAAGATCGGCATCCTCCGGCAGGGGCACCGAACCCAGCGACTCGTCCGGCTTGAAATGGGCCGGCGTCCCGGTCGTGCCATCGACCTCGACGGGTTCAAGGTCACTGACGGGAACGCCGTGTTCGTAGCGCTGGGTCCAGGCCCCATTGAGGCGACGGTTGGTATGGACTAGGGCGTGTCCTGTAGGTCGGCACGCAGCCATAACACGATGGCGGCGATGATGATTTCTGAGCGGTAGTAGCTGCGTTCCGGGCTGGTGAGCGCGATCCCGCGAGCTCAACAATCGACCGGCTCCGCTGATCGACATCCACGCCGTTTGAACAGAGTCCCGATTTCACCCACCTCGCCAGACCGCGCGGGGTTACACCGAGTGACCGGCCTCGAACGTCGAAACGATGCCGCCGACCGCAGATCGGCAGGTCCGATCTGTCCGAGCATCGGTGCCGTTCCCATTCCCGGCTTCCCAGCGTCGTGCGCGCATAACGCTAGGCTGACCGGCAAAAGAGACACTCATTCATGCGATCACGAAAACCACGCGCGATCCTCGCTGCCGCGTTCTTTGCGGCGGTGACTGCGGTGGTGCTCACCAGACGTTACCGGCCGGCGCTCAAGATGACGGGGCTTCGCAACCCGGTACCCGGCCGGCGGTTATGGGTGTCGGCAGGCTGGCCGTCACAGCCGCGTCCACCAGCGGACTCCAGTTGACCGCCAACGAGCGTGAACGCATCTCGAAGTCCATCGCGGCGGTTGCCACCGATTCCGATATCGGTGCTGCGCTCACCGTTCGGCGCCGTCGGTCGCCGGCGCGACTGAGCCGTCCACCGCGTGCACCAGAGCCTGGTAGAGCAGATGCGGGCCGGCGCCGCTGTAACCCCCCGCCGAACAGGTGCCTGAGGAGAAGTGTCGCCGTTATCATTGACCGGTGATCGGCAACCTTGAGTCGTTTCAGGACGAGCTGGCCGCCAGCGGGTTTCCGCCGCTGGTCAACAAGCTGGCCGGGGCCGGCTTCCGGGGCGGGATCGCCACCCGTGACCTCGGGCCGCTGCGGCTGGTCTCCCTCGACACGCCCGAGAGCGCCTGCATCGGGCGGGAGCGCGACGCCTCCGACGGCGAGAACCTGGCGGTCAAGGTGATGATCCGGGGCCGGACGCGGATCGAGCAAGGGCGCGGCGACGCCGAACTCGGGCCGACCGACCTGGTACTGCTCGATCCCACGCGTACGCTCCGGTTCGAGAGCACCGCCGCGGCGCACGTCACCATCCTGGTTCCGCGCCGGGAGCTTCGGATCCGGCCCGCGCAGATCGACCGGCTCATCGGCGTACGCATCGACGGCAGCCACGGCCCGGGCGCTCTCGTCTCCGTGCTGGCCCGGGAGTCGGCGTGGTCGGCGACGGAGTTCCGCGAGGCGGAGGCGCTGCGGTCGGCGGCGGCCGTCGTCGAGCTGATCGCGGTCGCACTGGAGGCCCGGCTCGGCGACGAACAGCCGGCCCCGGACGAGTGGCTGCGGAGCCGGATCGCCGGCTACATCGAGACCCGGCTGGCCGATCCCGATCTGTCCCCGCCTGGCATCGCCGCCACCCACAACATATCCGTACGCCGGCTGCACAAGCTGTTCGAGGACCAGCCGCTCACCGTCGCGGCCCTGATCCGCTGTCGCCGCCTGGAGCGCTGCCGGGCCGAGCTGACCGGAAGTAAACGTACGGTCACCGCCGTGGCCGCCCGGTGGGGATTCTCCGATCCCACCCATTTCAGCAAGCTCTTCAAGGCGACGTACGGCTACAACGCCCGTGCACTGGTAACCAGCAACCGTGCACAGACGACCAAGACGCGCACAGCCGGCCCGGACAAGGATGGTGGTGACCAAGGCAGGCAATAGCAATAGGAGAAGTCGTGGCGAAGGTAAACATCGTCCGCCCCGGTGAGGGCGAGATCCTCGGCAGCGGGGCGCAGCAGATCCGCATCCTGGAGAACGGCGAGCACACCGACCACCGGCTGGGGTTCGCCGAGGTCACCATTCCGCCGGGCACCCCGAGCCCGTTGCAGCATCGCCACGCCCAGCATGACGAGGGCTTCTACGTGCTGGCGGGAACTTTCCGGTTCACCGTCGGCGAGGACCAATACGACGCCGGGCCGGGCACCTGGGTCATCGTGCCGACCGGGGCGCCGCACACGTTCGCCAACGTCGGCGACGAGAACGCGGTCATGCTGAACACCTTCACGCCGGACCTGTATGTGCAGTACTTCCGCGACTTCAAGGCCATGATCGATTCCGGGCAGCCGGTCAACGCCGAGACCATGCAACCGCTCTGGAAGAACTACGCCACCGAGATCTCGAACGAATACGCCTCGTGAAGCGCCTTCAATACGACCGCTACGGCGGCCCGGAGGTGATGCGGCTCGCTGAGTTCGAGCCACCACGCCCGGGTCCGGACGAGGTTCTCGTCCGCGTCCGAGCGGCGGCTTCCAACGCGCTGGACTGGAAGATGCGCAACGGCGAGATGAAGTTGATGACCGGTCGCTCCTTTCCCCGGGCGATGGGGCACGACTTCGCCGGAGTCGTCGAGGCGGTCGGCGCCGGCGTCACCCGCTTGAAGGCCGGCGACGCGGTACTCGGCGGGGCTCGTTTCCGGCAGGCGGGGGCGTTCGCCGAGATGGTGACGGTCCCGGAGAAGGCGGTCGTGCTCAAACCGGTGGACCTTTCGTACGAGCAGGCCGCCGCGCTGCCGACCGTGGGCGTGACCGCCTACCAGGCCACGGCGGAGGTCCGTCCCGGGCAGGCGGTCTTCGTCAACGGGTGCCTGGGCGGGGTGGGCCGGGCCGCCGTCCAGTTTGCCCGGGCGCGGGGAGCCTCGGTCGCCGGCAGTTGCCGCAACCCTGCGGCTGACGAGGCCCACGAGCTCGGCGTCGAGCCGGTCGTGGGTTTCGGCTTCGACCCGGCCGCCCTCGCGGAACGGTTCGATCTCGTCCTCGACACGCCCGGCATGCTTCCCTTCGCCGCGGCCCGAACGCTGCTGAAGCCCGGCGGAACCATCGTCGACATCGTCCCGACCCCGGCCAAAATGATCAGAAGCGCACTGCCCGGCCCGTTCCGGGCGATGATGGGCCGACCGGTGACCGCCGACCTGGAGGAGGTGGCCCGGACCCTGCGCCTGCCCATCGCCCGTACGGTCCCGTTGGCCGAGGCGATTCCCGCCCTGACGGAGCTGGAGCGCGAGCAGCGCCCGAAGGGCGGCAAACTGGTCATCGCCATGGCCGGAAGCTAAGCCGGGCCGAGCTCGGGCGTGTCCTGTAGGTCGGCACACAGCCATCCTTGGTTCCGTGGCCCCGTGGCGTGGATCGCTGCGACTACGGCTTCACCGATCTGGGTCAGTTTCATCGGTGATGCCGTGGTTGTACGAGTGAGAAGTGGGTGTCCGATCTCGCGACGCAGTCTTCCAACTCTCGTGATCAGGGCCGTGTGGTGGGTTCCGAGTGCTTCGGCGGCTTCCTTGAGCGTCCGATAGCGGGACACTGCGGCAAACTCGCGGAGGCGGTCCCACGCGCCGGGCCCCGTGAAGGCAGGACGGAGGATTTCCGGTGCCTCTCTGGCCTGAGCGGCCAACTGCGCAAGTTCAGGGCGGGTGTGTCCGTTCACCTTGGTCACGGGGATGCCGTGCAGCTTGGCCCTTCGGGTCATGGTCGTGGGGCAGACGGCATTTCCTCACGCCCGCTTCGGAAGTCATGATGGCCGGGCAGTGATCCGCTGACGAGCTGAGTCCCAGACCTCCTCGAACTCCTCGGAAGTCAGCTGCTCCGGATCATGGCCTTCCCACTCCGAGACGGGCAGTTCTGCTGTGATCCCGAACCTGCTGTCGTACTCGTCGAGGCGGCCTGCGTCGTAGGCCCGCTGCCATTCCGCGAGGGAGGCTGCTGCGACCGGGGTCAGCGCAGGCCCTTCGAGCTCGATCTGCCGGGTCACCCAGCCTTCGGTGTCGACCTCGAAGTAGAACCAGACGTCTTCCTCGTCCCAATGGCAGCGCATCCATGTCGTCACCAGCCCATGATGGCGGAGCCCTCTGGCTACTCGTCGAGTCGATGTCAGAGCCGTGTTGGAGGATCACGCCATGCTGATTGCAACTGACGAGGCGGGGCGCGTGGTGAAGAAGCCCACGAAACCGGCGATAGGCAGGATGCTGGCCAACCTCCAGCGCGGGAACGCGCACCTGGTCCTGGAACGCGTGGAGGAGGGTATGGGGGGCAGCTGGTATGTCCAGGTACTGCTGCGCGACGACAACACGTACCAACTCGAATTCCGGGACGGCGTGGCGGCCGAGCACTATCAGACTCGGACCATCTTCCAGGAGAAGGTGCAGACCGCCATGCTCGGCTGGGCAGCCAACAAGGCGGACTGGAAGAACGGCTTCATGTGGAACAACATCGGCTCGCAGTTCGGAGCAGAAGACGCTCAGCAGCCGGGCTGACTCGACTTGCTTGTCTCACGGCCGCTTCATAAGTGCAGCCGATATGAAGCGGAGCGTGAGACTGCGCAGCGAAATCTGAGACCCTACAAGAACAGGAGGCATGAATCCCGCTAACATGTCGGATCCGACACGGCTACGACATCTCCGCGTGGTATCCGACACGGGAAACGGGATCCCACAGCAGGTGTAGGTTCCTATGAATTGCGGGCGGCGCGGGATTCCGAGGTGATCGAGTCTTCGGCGGACGACATCACCTTTTGTTCCTAGTTCTTGTCCGAGGTCATCAGCAGAGCGGGCCCGGTTGACGTACTGATCGCTGAGCCACTCGTCGTCGAAGATGTGTGGCCGGTTCCCGCGATAGACAGGGATACCGAGTTCCCTTGCCCGCTCAACCACGTATTTACGAGGCAATGAGTAGTCCTCAGCGATCTGGCGAAGTGGCTTTCCATCTTGCTGGTATTCCTGCCGGAGGAGTTCACGGGTGAGGATTTTGCTTCCGCGCTCGCGCAGTCGCCAGGCGGCGAACTCGGTAAGGGGGATTGGCGTCGTAATGAACAGGCGATCCCATGCTTCTCCGAGAAGGTTTTCCAGAGCCGGAAGGTCTGAGTTCGACATCGCTTGCGTCAGCCGGTCGAGGCACTCTTCCGCATGTGTGAAGACGGAGTTGATATTCGTGGTCCTGGTGACCCCTACGCGGTCGAGTTCGAGTTGGGCTTGGGCGAGGGGGTGCCCCCGTTCCAGCTCCAGTGCGGGGAGGGCGCCCAGGTCGGCTCCGCAGAGGCTCCGCGGACCGATGGGGCGCAAGCAGCGTCCAGGGGTGTTGACGTGGACTGGCCTGGGCAGGAACTCGCGCGGTTCCTTGAGGCAACTCGGGCAGACGCTCTGCAGGAGTGCCTCGTGCTTGGCGCAGGCGAGGGACCAGGGAAGCCACCAGCGTGTGAGCCAGCGTCCGTCCGATTCACGCAGACACTGCGGGCAGAACCGCCAGCGGGGTGCGTAACGGCCGACAAGACCGGGCGGAATGACGGTCTGATCCAGGTGACCCGGGGACAGCCCTGTCTGGAGCTCCAGCTGACGGAGCATCTCGGACGACGGGGCGACGAGCATGCGGTGGGTGCGCTCATAGACGGGGTGGCCGAGAGCCTCTAGGAGGGCAGAAAGCGACGTCCACGAGCGTCGGGCAAGGGCCTCAAGCCAGCTGTCGATGCTTTCCCCGGGCAGCGGGAGGACGCGGATGGCCAGGGTGCGGAGCTCGTTCACGCGGCCCTGCTTCCTGGCCGGCTGACCAGCCGGCCGGAGTCGAACGCCTGCTGCAGCTCCCCCGTGCTTGTTCGGATGCGGAATCGTTCTTCACCTGGTTCAGCAGCTTCTTGTCCAGGCGCTCGACGCCGGTGCGTACGGCTCTCTGGCAGCCGCGGTTGATCAGTGTCATGAGCGAGCCGATGTGGCCGGTGCTGCGGGCGAAGAGGTAGTCGGACAACTCGTCCGCGATCATTCCGGGGTGTTTGTCCGCAAGGACGACGCGCTCTTCGATCGCGAGAAGGGTGTTGCGCCAGTCGGCGCGGCCCTTCTCGGAGTCGATCGTGAACGGGGCCATGCCGAGTCGTGTTGTCCGGCGTCCGGTCTGCGCGAGGATTGCGTCCTCGTAGTCTTCGCCTTCGCTGAACAGTCCGCGCTTCTCCAGGCCGACGCCGATCAGTAGCAAGGTGACGGGGAACTCGTTGGCGATGTATTTGAAGTGATTGCTGACTTCGATCCCGTTCTTGTTCCTCCACTTGAGGAAGTGCAGGTCGTCCACGATCAAGAGTTCCGTTTCTGCGGACAGGACGGAATCAAGCGCGCGGTAGCCGAAGTCGGCGGCGGTCCCGCGGAAGCGTCCTGGGTGGCCGTAGTACTCAAGAATGGACCGGTTGAAGTCCCGCATTCCTGTATTGCTGGTCAGTCCGACACGGCAGACGGGCCACCGCTCATGTCCCTCGTCGGTGTACTTGCCTTCTTCCTGGAGGATGCGACGGTGGAGTTTCCGGGCGAAAGCGAGCACGGCTGTGGTCTTGCCCAGCCCGGGAAGGCGTCGAGTGCGATACCGCCCTTGACCTTGTCGCTGTCCTGGTCGTTGCTGTCGAAGATGTCCGAGAGATCTTCGTGCAGCTCTTCCATCTGCGGTGTCACCAGCGGGCCGAGATTCGCATGCCACTTTCGGCGCCCGCGGTTGTATTCGGCAAGGGCCGCCTCTCCCAGCGACTTCAACTGCCGACGGGACAGAGGTTCCGGACGTGGCCGGGGCGGTGCGTCTGCCAGGCGTCCGAAGCCCTCCTTGCGGGACAGCGTGAGGTGGTCCAGTCGCGAGCGCAGATCGGCTTCCTCGCCCTGGGCCCGGGGCCGCTTACTCGTCGTCATCGATGTCCTTCAGGGCGGTGGCGTAGAAGTCGAGTTCCTCTTCCAGTTCCTCCAGGCCGTCGGCGTCGTCATCGCCCGCCTCCGGCTCCCGGTCCTGGACGGTCTCGATCGGCGGAGGGGCCAGCTGCTCGGGTAGGGACAGCACGCGGGCGACCGACGGCAGCGACCGCACGTCGTCGGCCGGCGTTCCTGGGAGGTCCAGGGCCGTCTGTTCACGGGAGAGCCGCAGCGCCATCCGCCGTTCGACCAGGGATGTTCCCAGGCCGAGGTTCCATCGCTTCAGCAGCAGGGCGATGGCGAGCCGGTCGTCGGGGTAGGTGTGTTCCTTCGCGGCCAGGCGCCGGGCGAACTGCAGAGCCTCCTCGCTCAGCGGCATGTTCAGGCTGGGGGCGTGCTCCCACTGCAGGGTGTGCCAGACGCGTTCGTGGTCACGGAAGTGGATCCGGGTGACGTCGTCTGGGTCGGCGAAGAACGGCAGCCGCCGCTTGTCCAGATCGATGTCGGAACCGGCCATGTCCCGCAGCCCATCGAGGCAGCCGCCGTTGTAGCGGCGGCCGTTGATCTCGACGCCGTAGTGCTGGACGGTCCGCATCGTGACGTCGAGGAACTCGTAGGCCAGATGCGGGTCGCGAGGCACCTCGATGTAGCCCGCCCGCGCGAGGCCGTGCTCGAACATCGCCGCCGGCGACAACTCCACCTTCGGCAGATGCGGGTCGAGCAGGCCCTCGTGTGGCCTGCGGTGATACGTCACTGCGGTCCACTCGCGGATGATCGCCTCCAACTCGTGGTGAAAGAAGAAGGCGTCCTTCTCCGGGTTCAGCCCACGCGAGTGGATGTCCGGTCCCTTGTAGCCGGGCAGCCGCTGCAGCAGGTCTTCCCGCAGGGTGCGGAAGAACCGCTCCACCGGCCCCTTGTCCCGGCCCGTCCGCAGCCTCGCTGGTTGCACCGAGATCCCCATCCGGCGGCAGACGCTGGTCAGATGCGCCGACACGTAGATCTTTCCGTGGTCGACGATCAGCGTCTCCGGCGCCACCTTCGGCCCCCATACCCCGGTGACGGGCCCGTGGACGGCCTCGGCCTCCACCAGAACCCCGCGCGGAATCCCGTGCTCGGGCCAGGCGGCCTCTCTCGGCCAGCTCTCCGGAACCAACTGGGGACGGTATGCCTGATAGAGAACGGCCGCGGCATCGATCGCCTTCGTCGACACCGGTGTCACCCGCAGGCCGATGATGCAGCGGGTGTACCAGTCCATCGCAACGGTCAGCTCCGCTTGCATCCACCGCAACGTCACAGGGTCGAGGGCGAACACATCGAGCCGGGTGGTGTCCATCAGCACGTACTCGCCCGGCCGCGTGGGCCGCAGCTTGCCGTAGACCTTCCGCGGGCGGTCGGCGATGTCCCGGTTGCGCTGGGTACTCAGCCGGAAGGTCGGATGGCGCCGTTCCAGCTCCTGCATCCACCGATATGCCGTCGTCCGCGGTGGCACCGGCACCTTCACCAGCTTGAACGTGGATTTGACGCGGGCCTCGACCTCTTCCAGCACCACCTTCACCGAGGGCCGCGACTCCCGCTCGTACTCCTTCAGCACCTCTACCGCGGCCTCAACCCAGCGCGGGTCGGCGTTGCCCAGCCCGCCGTCCGACTGCGCGGTCTTCGGCACCAGCCCCGCCTCGCCGAATTCGCGGAAGGCGCGGGCCCACCGGCGCACCGTGCGCTCGGTTACTCCCATCTCCACCGCCTTGGCCTCATACCGGGCCTTCAGCGGCAACCCGGCGGCGTACTGAGGGCGCGGTTCATTAGGCTGCGGAAGGTCCTCGCTGCCAGAGCGATAGCCCGTCAGCATTTCCCGGACGTGCGCGGTCCGCTTCAGGACGTCCTTCTGCTCGTCCTTGGTCAGCCGGCTCAGCACCACCGCGGCGACGTCCTCGTCATCGGCGGCAGACGGGCCCGACCTGTCGTGGATCAGCTCGACGCGATCGGAGGTCAGCAGTTCGCGCAGCGACATCCGGGCCAGTCGGTTGCGTCCGTCCTTGAGGACGACCTCCATGCCCGTGGCCAGGCTGGCGAACTCCACAACCTCGACCGTCTCGCCGTCCAGCCGGAAGTGCGTGCCGACCCCCAGCTTCGTCGCCGCCCCGCTCATGCGGCCCTCCGCAACACGTGCGCAGCGCTCAGCGGCCGGTCCAGTGCGGTCGTCACATGCCCGGACCACAACAGGTGCAGCACCGCGGACTTCACCAGCGGCTGGGGACACTCCGGCAGCAGCCGGAAGGCATCGCCCAGCGGCATCCCGTCCAGATCAGCGGTCCGCAGCGCGGCCACCAGATCAGGGTCGAACAGCCAGTCGCGGCGGTAGCCGGCCAGAAACCGGATGTTCTCCAGCACGTGAGGATCCGGCTCGCTCCACACCTCGTACTGCCACCCGCGCGACGCGACCGCCTCGCGCGTCCAGGCGAAGGTGAAGGCGACCTCCGGCTTCTGAAGCCAGCGGCGCGGCTTGACGTCCACGACCACCGGACCGTCGTCTGTCAGCAGCAGGTAGTCCGGGATGTGCTTGCGGATCTTGCCGTCAACATCGGTCTTGAGCAGGAACGGCTGGGCGACGATGTGCCGCACCTCTGGGGCGAAGTCAGCGAACAGCAGCCGCCCCAGCTCCAGCCGCGACTCGTAGATCACGTGGTCGCCCATGGTGGCCGACCAGTACGTGCCCGAATAGTGCTGCTGTCCCTTGAACCAGCGGAACGTCCGCCAGGGCCGAGCCTCCCGCAGCAGCCCGAGCGGCACCGACGACCACTCCAGGTCATCCACCACGGCCACGTCATCACGCCGGACACTCAGCCGTACCGGTGCGGCCACCGCTGTACCCATCAGACCATCAACCCCGTGCGTTCCGAGGCGACCCCACTGGCCGCCGGACGCCGAAGTCCTGCCCCTGCCGCGTACGCAGACGACGACCGGGGAGGTCCTGTACACAAAGAGGGGAACTACTCGCACACTGGGCATGAATCCCATCCCCCTGTCCTATTGGCCACGCGGTGGACACCACCGCTGGGACGAGGACAGGGGATCTGGGATCCCACAACGTCACCCCACGTACGCCCCGCTCGCCGTCAGCCGCAGTGCCGTGTCGATCAGCGGCACATGGCTGAACGCCTGCGGGAAGTTCCCCACCTGGCGCTGGAGCCGCGAGTCCCACTCCTCGGCCAGCAGGCCCAGGTCGTTGCGCAGGGACAGCAGCCGTTCGAAGAGCTGGCGGGCCTCGTCGACCCGGCCGATCATCGCCAGGTCGTCCGCCAGCCAGAACGAGCACGCCAGGAACGCGCCCTCGTCGCCCTCCAGACCGTCCACACCGGCGTTCTCGCCGGTGGTGGGGTAGCGGAGCACGAAGCCGTCCTCGGTGGACAGCTCCCGCTGGATCGCCTCGATCGTGCCGATGACCCGCTTGTCGTCGGGCGGCAGGAAGCCCATCTGGGGGATCAGCAGAAGGGAGGCGTCCAGCTCCTTCGACCCGTAGGACTGGGTGAAGGTGTTGCGCTCCTTGTCGTACCCGCGGTCGCACACGTCACGGTGGATGTCGTCGCGCAGCTCGCGCCACTTCTCCAGCGGCCCGTCCGCGTCCCCGGCCTCGATCAGCTTGATCGTCCGGTCGACCGCCACCCAGGCCATCACCTTGGAGTGCACGAAGTGCCGGCGCGGCCCGCGCACCTCCCAGATGCCCTCGTCCGGCTCCTCCCAGTGCTTCTCCAGGTACTCGATCAGCTTGAGCTGGAGGCCGGTGGCGTAGTCGTTGCGGGCCAGCCCCGTCATGTGCGCGAGGTGCAGCGCCTCGGTGACCTCGCCGTACACATCCAGCTGGAGCTGGCCCGCCGCGCCGTTGCCGACCCGGACCGGGCCGGAGCCCTCGTAACCCGGCAGCCACTCCAGCTCGGCCTCGCCCAGCTCCCGCTCGCCCGCGATCCCGTACATGATCTGCAGGTTCTCGGGGTCGCCCGCGACCGCCCGCAGCAGCCACTCGCGCCAGGCACGGGCCTCCTCGCGGTAGCCGGTGCGCAGCAGCGAGGAGAGCGTGATCGCGGCGTCGCGCAGCCAGGTGTAGCGGTAGTCCCAGTTGCGGGAGCCACCGATGTCCTCGGGCAGCGAGGTGGTGGGCGCGGCGACGATGCCCCCGGTCGGCGCGTACGTCAGGGCCTTCAGGGTGATCAGCGAGCGGACCACGGCCTCGCGGTAGGGCCCGTGGTACGTGCACTGGGCGACCCACTCGTGCCAGAAGTCCGCGGTCGCCTCCAGCGAACCCTCCGGGTCCGGGAGCGCGGGCGGTCCGTGGTGCGAGGGCTGCCAGCTGATGGTGAACGCGATCCGGTCACCGGGGGCGACGATGAAGTCCGAGTACGTCGTCAGGTTCTCGCCGAAGGTCTCGGCCGTGGTGTCCAGCCAGACCGAGTCGGGGCCCGCGACGGCGACCGTACGGCCGTCCACCTTGTGCACCCACGGGGTGACCCGCCCGTAGCTGAACCGCATCCGCAGTTCCGAGCGCATCGGCACCCGGCCGCTGACTCCCTCCACGATCCGGATCAGCTGCGGTGCGCCGTCACGCGGCGGCATGAAATCGGTCACCCTGACCGTGCCGCGCGGTGTGTCCCACTCCGATTCCAGGATCAGTGAGTCACCGCGGTACCGGCGGCGGTCCGCGGAGGGCGGTTCCGCGCCCTCGGCGCGGGCCGGCCCCAGGCGCCAGAAGCCATGCTCCTCGGTACCCAGAAGTCCCGCGAACACGGCGTGTGAATCGAAGCGGGGCAGGCACAGCCAGTCGGCTGTACCGTCCCGGCAGACCAGGGCTGCGGTCTGCATGTCTCCGATGAGTGCGTAATCCTCGATGCGCCCGGCCACGTGCATCTCCAGTCGAACGGCCATGTCGCCCCGTGGGGCGCTTACTGCGGGTCAAGAGGTCGTTGCTAGGGGTTGAAGTGGGGGAATCTGCAAGCTCATACCTCGCCCTGGGCGAGTGTGCGAGCAGGATACGACGCACCTGGGTGATCCGCGCGACGGTCTTGGGAAGAGAGATGAGCCGAACGGGTGTGGCGTGAAATACATGCGGTGATCGTGTGTGGTGACTGTGCCGGGTGTGGCCGGAAGCAGGCTCCCCTCGTCGCTGATACCCTGGTAGCCCGTGGACCGGTGGTCGTCTGGCGACAGCAGACGAGGCCCCCGAACCGCAGCGACGGCGCCTCCGGAAATCTCCGGACGGCAACGCCGGAACGCACCTCACGATCGCGACCACGGGAGCCCCCTTTGGCTATGCAGCCCTCATCCACGACGACCAAGCACATCTTCGTCACCGGGGGTGTCGCCTCTTCCCTCGGCAAGGGTCTGACTGCCTCCAGCCTCGGCGCCCTGCTCAAGGCGCGCGGCCTTCGGGTCACCATGCAGAAGCTCGACCCCTATCTGAACGTCGACCCGGGCACGATGAACCCCTTCCAGCACGGCGAGGTGTTCGTCACCAACGACGGCGCCGAGACCGACCTGGACATCGGCCACTACGAGCGCTTCCTCGACGTGGACCTCGACGGTTCCGCCAACGTCACCACCGGCCAGGTGTACTCGCAGGTCATCGCCAAGGAGCGGCGCGGCGAGTACCTCGGTGACACGGTGCAGGTCATTCCGCACATCACCAACGAGATCAAGCACCGCATCCGCCGCATGGCCACCGACGACGTCGACGTCGTCATCACCGAGGTCGGCGGCACGGTCGGCGACATCGAGTCGCTGCCGTTCCTGGAGACCGTCCGTCAGGTCCGCCACGAGGTGGGCCGGGACAACGTCTTCGTCGTGCACATCTCGCTGCTGCCCTACATCGGCCCGTCCGGTGAGCTCAAGACCAAGCCGACCCAGCACTCCGTGGCGGCGCTGCGCAACATCGGTATCCAGCCGGACGCGATCGTGCTGCGCGCCGACCGCGAGGTGCCGACCGCGATCAAGCGCAAGATCTCGCTGATGTGCGACGTCGACGAGGCCGCCGTGGTGGCCTGCCCGGACGCCAAGTCGATCTACGACATCCCGAAGGTGCTGCACTCCGAGGGCCTGGACGCCTATGTGGTGCGCAAGCTCGACCTGCCGTTCCGGGATGTCGACTGGACCGTCTGGGGCGATCTGCTGGACCGCGTCCACAACCCCGACCACGAGGTCACCGTCGCCCTGGTCGGCAAGTACATCGACCTGCCCGACGCCTATCTCTCGGTCACCGAGGCCATCCGGGCCGGCGGCTTCGCCAACAAGGCCCGCGTCAAGGTCAAGTGGGTCGCCTCCGACGACTGCAAGACCCCGGCGGGCGCCAAGAAGCAGCTCGGCGACGTCGACGCCGTCTGCATCCCGGGCGGCTTCGGGGAGCGCGGTGTGATCGGCAAGGTCGGCGCCATCCAGTACGCCCGTGAGAACAAGGTGCCGCTGCTCGGCCTCTGCCTCGGTCTCCAGTGCATCGTGATCGAGGCGGCGCGCAACCTCGCCGAGATCCCCGACGCCAACTCCACCGAGTTCGACGCCGCCACCGCCCACCCCGTCATCTCGACGATGGAGGAGCAGCTCGCGTACGTCGAGGGCGCGGGCGACCTGGGCGGCACCATGCGGCTCGGCCTCTACCCGGCGAAGCTCGCGGAGGGCTCGCTGGTCCGCGAGGCGTACGACGGCCAGCCGTACGTGGAGGAGCGCCACCGCCACCGCTACGAGGTCAACAACAGCTACCGCGCCGAACTGGAGAAGAAGGCCGGTCTGGTCTTCTCCGGCACCTCCCCGGACAACAAGCTCGTCGAGTACGTCGAGTACCCGCGCGAGGTCCACCCCTATCTGGTCGCCACCCAGGCGCACCCGGAGCTGCGCTCCCGCCCGACCCGCCCGCACCCCCTGTTCGCGGGCCTGGTGAAGGCGGCCGTCGCGCGCAGGACGGGCGCCGCGGCCGAGGGCACGCCGGGCAAGTAACGGCGCCCCCGCAGGCGTTACGGTTGACCGGGGTACGCGTCCTTCGAGGACGGGTACCCCGGTCACTGTTTTTTGTGGGAGGACGTAGATGCGTTTCCAGGACACGCCCGAGGAGTGGCCGGTCACCGCGACCGAGACTCCTTTCCGGGGCAACAAGACCAGCGTCCGCACCGATGACGTCGCCATGCCGGACGGCACGGTCGTGCGCCGCGACTACCAGGTCCACCCGGGCTCGGTCGCCGTGCTCGCACTCGACGACGAGGACCGCGTCCTGGTGCTGCGCCAGTACCGCCACCCGGTGCGCCACAAGCTGTGGGAGATCCCGGCCGGACTGCTCGACATCCCCGGTGAGAACCCGCTGCACGCCGCGCAGCGCGAGCTCTACGAGGAGGCGTACGTCAAGGCCGAGGACTGGCGGGTGCTGACCGACGTCTACACCACGCCGGGCGGCTGCGACGAAGCCGTACGGATCTTCCTCGCCCGGAACATCTCCGAGGCGGACGGCGAGCGTTTCGAGGTCTCCGAGGAGGAGGCCGACATGGAGCTGGCCCGGGTGCCGCTCCAGGACCTCGTACGCGGGGTGCTCGCCGGGGACCTGCACAACAACTGCCTGGTGGTGGGCGTGCTGTCGCTCGCCGCCGTGCTCGCGGGCGACGGGGTCGAATCGCTGCGGCCCGCCGAGGCGCCCTGGCCCGCCCGCCCGTTCGAGGCCTGACGGGCCGTCGGGGTTCCGGGAGAACCGGGGGAGCGGCCGCCGCACAGCCGCTCCCCCCGGACCGTCCTGAGCCATTCAGGACCACCCCGGAACGTCCCGGATCACCCCCGATCGGAAAAGATGCTGATCCGATCGGGGGACGTACCCGCCGCGCTCCACCGGATTCGCCCACCCGCCTGAACTACGCTCGGAATGCCCTGACCGGAGTCCCGGCGGGCGACGCGTGCAGCGAAGTGGAGCGTGGCCCGTGACGGATCAGGCGGTGGACACCAGCGGCCCGGCCGAGGCAGCGGGGACCGAGGAGCCGGAAGCCGTCGAACCCCCTCAATTCTTCGGGCGTGAGCGCGAGTTGAAGGAGCTCCGGGCCGACATCGAACGGGCCGGACTGGACACCATCGCCGGGCGCAAGAGCGGCCGGGCCCGGGTCCTGCTGATCGCCGGACGTCCCGGTTCCGGCCGCACCGCGCTGGCCGGTGAACTCACCCGACGGCTGCTCGCCACCGGCGACTACCCCGACGGCCTGCTCCGCGTGCGGCTCACCGAACCGGGCGGCGCCCCGGTCCCCACCGAGCGTGCCGCCCGGGACCTGCTGGGCCAGCTGGACGTGGTGGGACCGCCCGGCGCGGACGAGGACGAACTGTCCGAGATGGTGCGCGAGGCCCTCGCCGTACGCCGGTCCCTGCTGCTGATCGACGACGCACCGGACGCCGAACAGGTCGATCCGTTGCTCCCGGACAACCCGGACTGCCTGGTCGTCGCCACCGCGCAGGGCCCGCTGACCGGCATCCCCGGCGTCCGGCCCTGCACCATCGGCGGACTGGAGGCGGGCCCGGCGGTCCAGCTGCTCGCCCGCACCATCGGACAGGTCCGCATCACCGTCGATCCGCGGACCGCCGAGACGCTGGCCGAGGAGTGCGGGGGACAGCCCGCCGCACTCGTCATGGTCGGGGGCTGGCTGGCCGCGCACCCGACGGCCTCGGTGGCCGACGTCACCAAGCAGCTGCGGGAACTGCCGGACGACTCCGAGCAGTCCACCGGCGCCCGCCCGCTGGCCCGCGCCTTCCGGCTGATCCACGACACACTGCCGCCGACCGCCGCCCGGATACTGCGACTGCTCTCCCTCGCCCCCGCCGGACTCGCCGACGCCCACACCGCGTCCGCCCTGGCCGGCTGCTCCGTCTCGGCCGCCCAGACCACGCTCGACGACTTCGTGCGGCTCGGAGTGCTGCGCGGTGACGCGGCCGGCCGGCCGCAGTACGAGGTGCCCGGCTGTCTGGCCCCGCTGCTGCGGGCGCTCCTGGAGGACCGGGACCGGCCGGCCGAGATCCAGCTCGCGCAGGCGAGGATGCTGGAGCGGACGGTGCGCCGGCTCCAGTCCTGCCGGGCGGTCACCGAACCCGAGGGCTCCCCGGCCCGGCGCAGACTCGCCGGGCTGCCGCGCTCCCTGCGCTTCCCCGGTCCCGATGCCGCCGCCGAATGGCTGCGGATCCGCCGCCCCGCACTGCTCGCCTCCGCCCGGATCGCCGTGCAGGACGGTGAACTCGACACGCTGGCGAGACGGTTGGTGGCCGCACTGGTGCGGGCGCTGGCGGTGCACGAAGGCACCGAGGCAGCCGCACCCGAGCTGTACGGACTGCACGGTCTGGTGCTGGCGGTCGCCGAACGGCGCGAGCTGCCGCGCGAACGGGCGGCGGCCCTGCTCAACCTCGCCGACCTGGACGCAGGGACCGGCCGGACCCGGGAGGCGCTGGCCCGCTACCGGGCGGCGCTGGATGCCGGACGGGCCGCGAAGGACCTGTACGCCACCGGACGCGCGATGGAATCCGTGGGCGGTGCCTATGCGGAGCTGGGGGACTTCCACCGGGCCTCCGACTGGTACGGCCGGGCGCTCGCCCAGCGGCTCACCCAGGGCGAGAAGGCCGACGAGGCGCGGCTGTACGGGCGGCTGGGCACCGTCCACACCTACTCCGGACGGTACGGCGAGGCGCTGCGGAACTGGCGGGCCGCGGCGGCCGGCTACCGCAGACTCGGCGATCTGCCCGCCCAGGCGCGGGCGCTCAGCGAGGTCGCCCGGGTCCAGGAGTACGCGGGCCGTCCGCAGGAGTCGCTGCAGACCTGCCGGGAGGCCGTCGAATGGGCGCGGCAGGCCAAGGACGTACGACTGCAGGCCGCCCTTGAGCTGCGGCTGGCCGACACACTCGACCGGCTCGGCGACCCGGCCGCCGCGGGACTGCACCGGGGCGCAGCCGACAGATTGCTGGGCGAGGAGAGCGCAGCCTACGAAATCCGTAGTGGGTCGACGAAAAATTAATGCTTTGTAAGGCTAGACAGCGGGAAGCCCTTCATTAGACTGGCTCTGCCGCGGGTGTTCGCGGTGTCTCCATTTACGCTGCGTATATGCGGGTATGTATCGCTGTGCCCGGGTAACCCTCTGAGCCAAGGACCGTGATCGACGTGAAGGTCGGCATCCCCCGCGAAGTCAAGAACAACGAGTTCCGCGTGGCGATCACGCCTGCCGGTGTGCACGAGCTCGTCCGTCACGGCCACCAGGTCGTCGTCGAGGAGAATGCCGGGGCCGGCTCCTCCATCACGGACGAGGAGTACGTCGCCGCCGGGGCGCAGATACTGCCCACCGCCGACGAGGTATGGGCCACCGCCGACCTGCTGCTGAAGGTCAAGGAGCCGGTCGCCGAGGAGTACCACCGGCTCCGCAAGGGCCAGACCCTCTTCACGTACCTGCATCTCGCCGCCTCCCGTGCGTGCACGGACGCGCTGCTGGAGTCCGGCACCACCGCCATCGCCTACGAGACCGTCGAGACCGCGAACCGCGCGCTGCCGCTGCTCGCCCCGATGTCCGAGGTCGCCGGCCGGCTGGCCCCGCAGGTCGGCGCGTACCACCTGATGCGTTCGGCCGGCGGCCGCGGTGTGCTGCCCGGCGGCGTCCCGGGTACGGCCGCCGGGCGGGCCGTCATCATCGGCGGCGGTGTCTCCGGCTGGAACGCCACGCAGATCGCCGTCGGTCTCGGCTTCCACGTCACGCTGCTCGACAAGGACATCAACAAGCTCCGTGAGGCCGACAGGATCTTCGGCACCAAGGTGCAGACGGTCGTCTCCAACGCCTTCGAACTGGAGAAGGCCGTCGTCGAGGCGGACCTGGTCGTCGGCGCCGTGCTGATCCCCGGCGCGAAGGCCCCGAAGCTGGTCACCGACGAGCTCGTCGCCAAGATGAAGCCCGGAAGTGTACTTGTCGACATTGCAATTGATCAGGGCGGTTGCTTCGAGAGCTCCCACCCGACGACGCACGCCGAGCCGACCTTCATGGTTCACGACTCGGTCTTCTACTGCGTCGCCAACATGCCGGGCGCGGTGCCGAACACCTCCACGTACGCCCTCACCAACGCGACGATGCCCTACATCGTGGAGCTCGCGAACCGCGGCTGGGCCGAGGCGCTGCGCCGTGACGCCGCACTGGCCAAGGGGCTCAACACCCATGACGGGCAGGTCGTTTACCGCGAGGTGGCGGAGGCGCACGGCCTCGACCACGTCGAACTCAGCACGCTTCTCGGCTGACGGTCCCCCATCTCCCGGCGGGCGTGGGAGGGGTTCCTCTCCGCTTCCCGTCAACCTCGTGCGTCCGGCCGGACCTTGCTCGGCAAGGTCCGGCCGGACGTGTGTCCGGGCTCTCGCGGGCCCCGCGCAACTCGCCTCGAACGTAACCCTTTAACCGATTCGTGCACCCGTGAAAAGTGCCCCCGGGGGGCTGCGCACCCTTGACAGAGGGGTGTTCGATTGCCGACACATCGGGCCGGGTCCGGCGGATTGTGTTGCTGCGGAGCGGTGGCACGCCATAGAGTCGCCAATCGTCGGCATGGTGCCACGCTGACCTATCGATAAGTTTCCTGGTCACGTCCAAGGAGGTAAGACGACTTGTGAATGAGTCGACATTTACTCCCGGGGGTGTTCATTCAGGGATGCCTGCACGGGGCCAGAGCCCGATCGGGCTGGAGGCTGTCGGCTCCGTCGCTGTCCGCACCTTCGCCACCCACCAGCACATGACGACAGCCCCCCAGATGATGGACGGCCTACACGTGAACGCCACGGCCGGCAACGAGAGTGGCCGGGACACCGCCCACTTCGCCGACTTCGACGAGGCGCCCCAAGGGCGCTTCTACGACCCCGACGCCGAGTACGAGCCCGATCCGGAGTACGCGGCCACTCTCGCGCCCGACGCCGCCCGGCAGCGCCGCGAGCGAGTCGGCCCGACCGGCCGGCCCCTGCCCTACTTCCCTATCCCGGGCCCGCTGACCGATCACGGTCCCGCGAAGATCATCGCGATGTGCAACCAGAAGGGCGGCGTCGGCAAGACCACGTCGACCATCAACCTGGGTGCCGCGCTCGCGGAGTACGGACGGCGTGTCCTGCTCGTCGACTTCGACCCGCAGGGAGCCCTGTCGGTCGGTCTCGGCGTGAACCCGATGGAGCTCGACCTCACCGTCTACAACCTGCTCATGGAGCGGGGCATGGCGGCCGACGAGGTCCTCCTGAAGACCGCCGTGCCCAACATGGACCTGCTGCCGAGCAATATCGACCTGTCGGCAGCCGAGGTCCAGCTGGTCAGCGAGGTCGCCCGGGAGTCCACCCTGCAGCGCGCCCTGAAGCCGCTGATGGCCGACTACGACTACATCGTGATCGACTGCCAGCCCTCGCTGGGCCTGCTCACCGTGAACGCCCTGACGGCCGCGCACAAGGTGATAGTGCCGCTCGAGTGCGAGTTCTTCGCCCTGCGAGGCGTGGCGCTGCTCACCGAGACCATCGAGAAGGTCCAGGAGCGGCTCAACCCGGAACTGGAGCTCGACGGCATCCTCGCCACCATGTACGACTCCCGTACGGTGCACAGCCGCGAGGTCCTCGCGCGCGTCGTCGAGGCCTTCGACGATCACGTGTACCACACCGTCATCGGGCGCACGGTGCGCTTCCCGGAGACCACGGTCGCCGGCGAGCCCATCACCACGTACGCGTCCAACTCGGTCGGTGCCGCCGCCTATCGCCAGCTCGCCAGGGAGGTGCTCGCCCGGTGTCACGCCGAGTGAGTCTGCCGGGGGCCGACGAACTGTTCCGTACCACCGGGGGGATGGGGCTGCAGTCCTCGTCCCCCGCGGAACGGCGGCGCAAGGCGAACGGCGAGGCCCGGGTGCCCGCACCGGCCCCCGGCGAGAGCGGTTCCGGGGCCGACGCCCCGGGGACGGGCTCCGAGGCTCCCGCGGCGACGGCTCCCTCCACGCGCGAGGAGCACTCCGCGGCCAGGGCCGACGCGGGCGACTCGCGCAGCCGCGGCGGTGAGAACGACCGGATGGCGGCGGCCGCGCAGGCCGGACGCCGTCCGCAGCCGCCGTCCTCGCAGGAGCCGGTTCCCGCACCCGTCGTCCAGCAGCAGCGCAGACGCGGTGGCGGGCGCGGCGCGAACCGGAGGCCCAGCGGCCGGGAGCGCCACGACGAGAAGATCACGGTCTACGTCTCCGCCGAGGAGCTGATGGATCTCGAACACGCGCGGCTGGTGCTGCGCGGCGAGCACGGGCTGGCCATCGACCGCGGGCGGATCGTCCGTGAGGCGGTCGCCGTCGTCCTCGCCGACCTGGAGTCGCGGGGCGACGCGAGCATCCTCGTACGGCGGCTGCGCGGCCGCTGACGGGCGCGGCGCCGGTAGCCTGCCCCGGAGGGCGGGCCGCCGTCCGTCGCCCGTGTCCCGCCGCACCCTGGATCCTCATGCCCCCACCCGACGAGCCCACCCGCACCGCCCGCCGCCCGCTGGGCCGCGGGCCGGGGGGCGGGCCCGTGCCCGGACGGGCGGGGAACGGCGACGGTGTGGAGGAAGAACCTCCCGCCCCGCCCCCTTCCTCCGAAGCCGGCGAAACGCTCCCGGAAGCCCCGGACGACGCCCCGGAGCCCCTGGACACCCCGGCCCCCTCGGTCGATATCCCTGTCCCCGTCCCCGCCCCCGCGGCCGACGACGGTCGTTTCACCGTCCGGCTGGCGAACTTCGAGGGGCCGTTCGATCTGCTGCTCCAGCTCATCTCCAAGCACAAGCTGGATGTGACCGAGGTCGCCCTGTCCAAGGTCACCGATGAGTTCATGGTCCACATCCGGGCCATGGGGCCGGACTGGGACCTGGACCAGACCACCGAGTTCCTCGTCGTCGCGGCGACCCTCCTGGACCTCAAGGCCGCCCGGCTGCTGCCCACCGCCGAGGTGGAGGACGAGGGGGACCTGGCGCTGCTCGAAGCCAGGGACCTGCTCTTCGCGCGGCTGCTGCAGTACCGCGCGTACAAGCGCATCGCCGAGATCTTCAGCGCCCGTCTCGAATCCGAGGGCCGCCGCTTCCCCCGTACCGTCGGGCTCGAACCGCATCACGCGGAGCTGCTGCCCGACGTCGTGATCAGCATCGGGGCCGAGGGCTTCGCCCGGCTGGCTGTGAAGGCGATGCAGCCCAGACCCCGGCCGCAGGTCTACATCGACCACATCCACGCCCCGCTGGTCAGCGTGCGCGAGCAGGCCGGGATCGTGATGGCGCGGCTGCGGGAGGCGGGGGAGATCAGCTTCCGGGAGCTGACCGAGGACGCTCCGGACACCCTCACCGTCGTCGCGCGGTTCCTCGCGCTGCTGGAGCTCTACCGGGAGAAGGCCGTGGTCCTGGACCAGGACGAGGCGCTGGGGGAGCTCATGGTGCGCCGGTCCGGGGAGCGGGGGGCCGAGCCCATGGTGACGGACGAGTTCGACCGGGAGACACCGGACGTGCAGGACGAGCGGCAGGATGTGAAGGCATGAGCGAGCAGGACGTCACCGGATCCACTGTCGCGGACCTCGACCTCAAGCCCGCCCTGGAGGCCGTCCTCATGGTCGTCGACGAGCCCGCCACCGAGGAGCACCTGGCCAAGGTGCTGGAGCGGCCCAGGCGGGCCGTCGCGGGCGCGCTGCGCGAGCTGGCCGATGAGTACACGGTGCAGCGCCGCGGCTTCGACCTCAGGCTGGTCGCGGGCGGCTGGCGGTTCTACACCCGCCCGGAGTACGCGGCGGCGGTCGAAGGCTTCGTCCTGGACGGCCAGCACGCCCGTCTCACCCAGGCGGCGCTGGAGACCCTCGCGGTGGTCGCCTACCGGCAGCCGGTGAGCCGTTCGCGGGTCTCCGCGGTGCGCGGCGTGAACTGCGACGGGGTCATGCGGACCCTGTTGCAGAGGGGGCTGGTGGAGGAGGCGGGCGCGGAACCCGAAACAGGTGCGATCCTGTACAGGACGACGAACTACTTTCTGGAGCGAATGGGCCTGCGTGGCCTGGACGAGCTCCCGGAGCTCGCGCCCTTCCTCCCCGAGGCGGACGCGATCGAGGCTGAGACGCTAGAGGGTGTGCCGTCGTTCGATCCGGACGCACCGGACACCCCGGATACTCACGCAGACGACAAGACGGAATTTTGATGCGAAGCAGTGGCAGGAACAGCGGAAGCGGCAGCGGCGGCGGCAGGAGCGGCGGCAGCGGCGGCAACCGGAGCGGCGGCAACGGCGGCGGCAGGAGCGGTGCCGGCGGCAGCAGTGGCGGCGGCGCCAGGAGTGGCGGCGGCAGGAGCGGCAACCCGAACCCCCGGGTCTCCGGATCCGGTCGCGACGACAAGGATGAGCGCCCCCGCCGTCCCAGGCCCGAGGAGCGCCGCTACGACGTCGGCAACGACAAGCCGGGCGGCGACGGCGGCACCCGCAAGGGCCGCGGCGCGGCGGCCCGCGGCGGCGCCAAGGGCGGCCCGAAGGCGGCCACGGGCGGCGCCAGGAGCACCGGCCGGCGTGCCCCGTACGGCGCCCCGGCCCGCCCGCGCGAGCTCGACGCCAAGATCGAGCAGCGCAACCGCGACAGGTACGCGGACAAGCCCGAGATCAAGACGCCCAGGACCAACCCGGGCGCCGAGGAGGAGGGCGAGCGCCTGCAGAAGGTGCTGGCCCGTGCGGGAATGGGCTCGCGCCGCTCGTGCGAGGAACTGATCGACCAGTCCCGCGTCGAGGTGAACGGCGAGATCGTCGTCGAGCAGGGCAAGCGCGTCGACGTGAACAGGGACGAGATCAAGGTCGACGGCCTGACCGTCGCCACCCAGTCGTACCTCTTCTTCGCGCTGAACAAGCCGGCCGGCGTCGTCTCCTCCATGGAGGACCCGGACGGCCGCCAGTGCCTCGGCGACTACGTCACCAACCGTGAGACGCGTCTCTTCCACGTCGGCCGGCTCGACACCGAGACCGAGGGCCTCATCATGCTCACCAACCACGGCGAGCTGGCCCACCGTCTCACCCACCCCCGGTACGGCGTGAAGAAGACCTACCTGGCCGCCATCCAGGGACCGCTCCCGCGCGACCTGGGCAAGCGGCTCAAGGACGGCATCCAGCTGGAGGACGGGTACGCCCGCGCCGACCACTTCCGCGTCGTCGAGAACACCGGCAAGAATTACCTGGTCGAGGTGACCCTCCACGAGGGCCGCAAGCACATCGTCCGCCGGATGCTGGCCGAGGCCGGCTTCCCGGTCGAGCGGCTGGTGCGGACCGGGTTCGGGCCGATCCCGCTGGGCGACCAGAAGTCGGGCTGGCTGCGCCGGCTCACCAACACCGAGGTGGGCATGCTGATGCGCGAGGTCGGTCTGTAGACCACCCCGCACCCACAGCTCACGGCCCGCGGCCGGTTCCTGCACTCCGATTTTCGGACAGAAACCGGCCGCGGGCCTTTTGCTACCTGCGTTCGACCTTTATAGTCATAATGACCATTAAGGGACGGGGGGCAGGTGAACCGTTTCACGCACGGACTGGTGCCCGGCAGGTTCTACCCGCCGCACGCCGGCCACCACCACCTCGTCCGCACGGCCCAGGACCGCTGCGAACGGCTGACCGTGCTGGTCCGCGCCGCCTCGGTGGAGTCGGTCCCGCTCGCCGACCGGGTCGCCTGGATGCGTGAGGTGCACCCGGACGTGACGGTGGTGGGCGCCGTCGACGACCTCCGGACGGATCTCCACGACCCGGCGATCCGGGACGCCCGCCTGGCGGTCCTCACCACGGCCGTGCCCGAGCCCGTGGACGCCGTCTTCACCTCGGAGCCGTACGGGGACGAACTCGCCCGCCGCTTAGGGGCCGAGCCCGTCCGCGTCGACCCCGGCCGCACGGTCTTCCCGGTCTCCGGCCGCGCTGTGCGCGAGGACCCGGCGGGCTGCTGGGACTTCCTCGAACCGCCGGTGCGGGCCGCGCTCACCCGCCGCGTCGTCGTCCTGGGCGCCGAGTCCACCGGCACCACCACGCTGGCCCGCGCCCTCGCCGCCCACTACCGCCGGCGCGGCGGAGTCTGGGCGCTCACCGGGTACGTCGCCGAGTACGGGCGCGAGTTCGGCGAACAGGAGCTGGCCGCGCTGCGCGCCCGGTGGCCGCGGGCCCAGTGGGAGGACGTCGTCCTCACCACCGACGACTTCGCGCTGATCGCCGAGGTCCAGAACGCCCGGGAGGAGGCGGCCGCCCGCACCGGGTCCCCGGTGCTGGTCTGCGACACCGACTCCTTCGCCACCGCGGTCAGGCACGAGCGGTACGCCGGCGGCCGCAACCCGCTCGTCGAGCGCGCGGCCGACCGGGTCACCCACCACCTGTGGCTGCTCACCGACCACGAGGGCGTCGCCTTTGAGGACGACGGGCTGCGCGACGGCGAGGAGCTGCGGCCCTGGACGACCGACCGCTTCCGCGCCGAACTCACCCGTACCGGAAGGAACTTCATCGAGCTCACCGGAAGCCGCCAGGAACGCCTTGCCACGGCCGTCGAGGCGGTCGACGCCCTGCTCGCCAAGGGCTGGGACTTCGCCGCACCCCTCCCGGAGCGGCGATGAGCGCCGCCGCCCCCGAGGGCTACGACCCGCACGCCTTCGAACCGTTCGCGGTCACCGTCGACCTGGCCGTCTTCACGGTCCGCGACACCCGGCTGCACGTCCTGCTCGTCGAGCGGGGCGAGGACCCGTACAAGGGCCAGTGGGCGCTGCCCGGCGGCTTCGTCCTGCCCCGCGAGTCCGCCGGGAGCGCGGCCCGCCGGGAGCTGGCCGAGGAGACCGGGCTGAACGAGGACACCGTCTCGGCCCTCCACCTGGAACAGCTGCGGACCTACAGCGACCCGGACCGCGACCCGAGGATGCGCGTCGTGTCCGTCGCCTACGCCGCGCTCGTACCCGATCTGCCCGAACCGCGCGGCGGCGGCGACGCGGCCAGCGCCGGGTGGTGGGACGCCGGAGAGCTCGGCGCGCTCGCCTTCGACCACGACCGCATCCTCGCCGACGCACAGATCAGGATCGGCGCCAAACTCGAGTACACCTGTCTGGCCACCGCGTTCTGCCCGCCCGAATTCACCCTGGGGGAACTCCAGCAGGTGTACGAGACGGTCTGGGGCGTCGAGCTGGACCGGCCCAATTTCCGGCGCAAGGTCCTCACCACGCCCGGCTTCGTCCAGGCCGTGGAGGGATCGCCGCGCCGCACCGGCGGACGCGGGAAACCGGCCGCCCTCTACGGGGCGGGCGCCGCTACCGCCCTGCACCCCCCACTGCTGCGACCGGAAGGAAGAAGCACGTGATCGTGACCAGGACCATCACCAAACAGGCCGCCACCGGCGCGCTGACCGGGCTCGCGCTCGGCGACGCCCTCGGCTTCCCGACCGAGTTCAACAACGTCCCCTCGATCCTCGCCAAGTGCGGGCCGTGGCGCCAGATGCGGCTGCCGAGGCCGGCCATCGTCAGCGACGACACCCAGATGACCCTCGCCCTGGGGCGCGGCATCCGCGCCGCCATGGACCGCGGACTGCTCACCCCGCTGCGGCTGGTGCGCCCGGTGCGCGACGAGTTCGTCGACTGGTACCACTCGCCCGACAACAACCGCGCCCCCGGCCGCACTTGCATGACCGCCTGCCGGATGCTGGACAGCGACCGGATCTGGCAGGAGGCCAGCCAGACCGGCTCCAAGGGCTGCGGCGCCGACATGCGGGTCGCACCCATCGGACTCGTTCCCGGACTGAGCGACGAACAGCGCGCCGGAGCCGCCCAGTTGCAGGCGGCCCTCACTCACGGACACCCGACCGCACTCGCCGCGTCCGACCTGATGGCCCGCGCGGTGTACCTGCTGGCCCAGGGCGCCGAACCGGTGGGACTGATCGGGCAGCTGCGCAGCTACGCGTACGAGAACAGCAGCCACTACCTCACGCGCTGGCTCGGCGACCTCTGGCGCTACGCGGGCGACTCCTCGCCGGAGCTCTACATCCAGCGGGGCTGGGAGGAGTGCCTCACCGCGCTGGAACGCGTCCAGGACGCGCTGCGCGACCCGTCCCCGGAGACCGATCCCTGCGAGGCGACCGGTGACGGCTGGGTCGCCGAGGACGCCCTGGCCACGGCCCTGCACTGCTTCCTGCTCTTCCCCGACGAACCGGTCACCGCCCTGCGCCGTGCCGCCTGCACCCGGGGCGACTCGGACTCGCTCGGCTGCCTGACCGGCGCACTGGCCGGGGCGCACCTGGGCTCGGGGGCCTGGCCCAAGGAGTGGTCGGAGCGGATCGAGTACCGCAGCGACCTGCTGTCGCTGGGGGCGCTCTGGGACTCTTGAGCCATGGGTACGGGCGGGTTCGACGCGTCGTGCGAACCGGTGGCGCGGGTGCGGTTCCACGGCGTCAGCCGGCTGAACCGCCCCCGGCCGGCAGCGCGGCCAGCGCCGACGCCCGCCGGGTGCGGATCAGGAAGTCCTCGATCCGGGCCCGGTCGGGCTCCGCGGGCAGCGGGGAGGCGGCGGCGGACGCGTCGTTCTCCTCGGCCAGCCGCGTCATGCGCCGCTCCACCTCCGGCCAGGGCACCTCGCCCCGCCTGACCGCCAGCAACTCCTCGCGGTCCGCCCCCACGCCGATCCTGAGCTCTCCCGTACGCAGCAGGTCCCGGCAGCTCGCCAGTAGCCGCAGCAGATGCATGGCGTGCTTCCAGCGCGGCGCCCCGTACTGCCGCACGTCCGCGTCCAGCTTCCGGCGCTGGCCCAGCGCGTAGCGGACGAAGGTCCCGTGTGCCCGCCGGGACAGGAACGCCCCGCGCAGCGAGAGGAGCTCGCGGCCGGTCGCGTCGGCGTGCTCCACCAGGGGCGAGTGCAGGCACTCCAGCACATTGGGGTTGGCCCTTAGCGCCAGTTCGCAGAAGCGCTCCAGCTCCCAGGAGAACTGCTCATCGGCCGGTCCCTCGACATGGGCCGGAGGCTTGTCGAACCGCCAGAACAGCGGGGTCGGCGCGAGGAAGACTCCCCGCCGGTCGGTGTCGCTGCCGTCCGTGGCGAGCCCGAAGGCGCGCGAGCCCATCACACAGGAGTAGACGGTGTGGTCGCGTACCAGCGCCTCGTCGCAGGGAGTGATCATGCGGGGGAGGGTACGCGCAAGGTGTTCGCCACGCGTCTCACGGACAGAGCGCCCGTGCGGCCGGCCGCACCTCCCCTCTACGCTGAAACCCACGCGCACGCAGCGGTACGCACGAGCGCGCGAAGCGTACGGACGAACAAGGAGCACGACGTGGCGGTACGAGCGGTCCGCGGAGCCGTCCAGCTGGAGCGGGACGAGGCCGGACACATGGACGAGCAGGTCAGCGCCCTGCTCACCACCGTCCTGGAGCGCAACAGCCTCGTCCCGGACGACCTGATCAGCATCTGGTTCACGGCCACCCCCGACCTGCACAGCGACTTCCCGGCCGCCGCCGCGCGCGGGATCGGTATCGTCGACGTACCGCTGATCTGCGCCCAGGAGCTGGACATCGAGGGGGCGATGCCCCGGGTGGTCCGGATCCTCGCCCACATCGAGACCTATCTCCCCAAGTCGGAGATCGCCCACGTCTACCTCGGCGCCACCGCCGCCCTTCGCAAGGACATCGCCCAGTGAGAACCGCCGTCGTCATCGGAACGGGCCTCGTCGGCACCTCCGCGGCCCTCGCCCTCGCCGGGCGCGGCATCAAGGTCCACCTCGTCGACCAGGACCCGGAGTCGGCCCGGACGGCGGCCGCGCTCGGCGCGGGCACCGACGAGGCCCCCGAGGGACGGGCCGATCTGGCGATCGTCGCCGTACCACCGGCGCACACCGCGTCCGTGCTCGCCACCGCCATGCGCGCCGGCGTCGCCCGCGGCTACCTCGACGTGGCCAGCGTGAAGGGCGGCCCGCGCCGCGACCTGGAGGCGCTCGGCGTCGACCTCGCCCCGTACATCGGTACGCACCCCATGGCCGGCAAGGAGCGCTCCGGTCCGCTCGCCGCCACCGCGGACCTCTTCGAGGGCCGCCCCTGGGTCCTCACCCCGACCCGCGACACCGACACCGAGGTGCTCAACCTCGCCCTGGAGCTCGTCGCGCTGTGCCGGGCCGTCCCGGTCGTCATGGACGCCGACGCCCACGACAGGGCCGTCGCCCTGGTCTCCCACACCCCGCAGCTGATCTCGTCGATGGTCGCCGCCCGGCTGGAGGAGGCCGACGAGACCGCCGTACGCCTCTGCGGCCAGGGCATCAGGGACGTCACCAGGATCGCCGCGTCCGACCCCCGGATGTGGGTGGAGATCCTCTCCGCCAATCCCGGACCGGTCGCCGACGTCCTCGCCGGGGTCGCCGCCGATCTGGCGGAGACCGTCACCGCGCTGCGCGGGCTCCAGTCCGCCGACGAGGAGAAACGGCGCGAGGGCACCGAAGGCATCCAGGACGTCCTGCGCCGCGGCAACGCCGGCCGGGTCAGGGTGCCGGGCAAGCACGGGGCGGCCCCCGCCTCGTACGAGATCGTCGCCGTCCTGATCAGCGACCGGCCGGGCGAGCTGGCCGGGATCTTCGCGGACGCGGGCCGGGCCGGGGTCAACGTCGAGGACGTCCGGATCGAGCACGCCACCGGCCAGCAGGCGGGTCTCGTACAGCTCATGGTCGAGCCGAGCGCCGCCCCGGGCCTCAGCGCCGCCCTGCGCGAGCGCGGCTGGTCGATCCGGCCGTAGGCCGTGTCCGCGGAGTCCCGCCTGCCGCGCGGCGTCCGGCACGCACGCTCGCGGCCGGCTCCCGGCCCTTGCGGCACCCGGCCGGGAGGCACTTTTCCACAGGGGTGGTCGGGCCCGCGCCCGCACTCGGTAACCTTGTGCGGGGCGGGTTCGCGCGTCCCGTCCCGCCCACCCCGTGTACCAGGAAGGTGTCCACCACCGTGGAAACCGTAAGCGCCGCCGCCCGGACCGCCCCGGCCGCAGTGATCGTCGCCATCGACGGGCCCTCCGGCACCGGCAAGTCCAGCACGTCCAAGGCCGTCGCCACCCAGCTCGGCCTGAGCTATCTGGACACCGGTGCCCAGTACCGGGCGATCACCTGGTGGATGCTGAACAACGGCATCGACGTGCACGACGCGATGGAGGTGGCCACCGCGGCCGCCAAGCCCGTCATCGTCTCCGGCACCGACCCCACCGGCCCGACGATCACCGTCGACGGCGAGGACGCCTCCGGACCGATCCGCACGCAGGAGGTCACCTCCAGTGTCAGCGCCGTCAGCGCCGTCCCCGAGGTGCGCACGCGGATCACCGAGCTGCAGCGCACCATCGCCGAGAGCGCGGAGAAGGGCATCGTGGTCGAGGGCCGGGACATCGGCACGACCGTGCTGCCCGACGCCGACATCAAGATCTTCCTGACCGCTTCGCCGGAGGCGCGCGCCGCCCGCCGCAGCGGAGAGGTGAAGGGCTCCGATCTCGCCGCCACCAAGGAGGCGCTGATCAAGCGCGACGCCGCTGACTCCGGCCGCAAGACCTCACCGCTCGCCAAGGCGGACGACGCCGTCGAGGTGGACACCACCGAGCTGACCCTCCAGCAGGTCATCGAGTGCGTCGTCACCCTCGTCGGGGAGAAGCAGGCCGTGAAGTGAGCCCAGCCACGCTCGCGCCCACCCCGCGCGGAGCGGCGGTCGGGCGAGGCATCGGGATCGGGCTGATGTACGGGCTGTTCAGGCCCCGTGTGCTCGGCGCGTGGCGGGTCCCCGCCTCGGGACCCGTCATACTCGCGGTGAACCACTCGCACAATGTCGACGGTCCGATGCTGATGGGCACCGCGCCCCGGCCCGTCCACTTCCTGATCAAGAAAGAGGCGTTCGTCGGCCCCCTGGACCCGTTCCTGCGCGGAATCGGTCAGCTGAAGGTGGACCGTACGACCGCCGACCGCACCGCCATCACCCACGCCCTCGGGGTGCTGGGGGACGGCGGGGTGCTCGGGATCTTCCCCGAGGGCACCAGGGGCGAAGGAGACTTCGCCTCGCTGCGCGCCGGGCTCGCGTACTTCGCGGTACGCAGCGGGGCGCCGATCGTGCCCGTGGCCGTCCTGGGGAGCACCGAGCGGCGCGGACGGCTGATATCGGCGCTGCCGCCGCTGCGCAGCCGCGTCGATGTCGTCTTCGGGGATGCCTTCGAGGCGGGCGACGACAGCGGCAGGCGGACGCGCAAGGCGCTGGACGAGGCGACGTTGCGGATCCAGGGACGGCTGACCGGCCACCTGGAGCAGGCCAGGCGCCTCACCGGGCGTGCTGAGTAAGACTTGAGTAGTGGACCGCGTGCTGCGTGGTCCATCGATGATGATGTAAAGAGGAACGGACTTCATGAACGACCAGATTCACTCCGGCGGCTCGGACCACGAGCACGGAGCGCTTGGCGATGCCGAGTACGCGGAGTTCATGGAGCTCGCCGCGCAGGAGGGGTTCGACCCCGAGGACGTCGAGGGCGCGATCGGTGAGGCCGGTCACGGACCGCTTCCGGTCCTCGCCGTCGTCGGACGCCCCAACGTCGGCAAGTCGACCCTGGTGAACAGGATCATCGGCCGCCGCGAGGCCGTCGTCCAGGACAAGCCCGGCGTCACCCGTGACCGCGTCAGCTACGAGGCCGAATGGGCGGGCCGCCGCTTCAAGGTCGTCGACACCGGCGGCTGGGAGCAGGACGTGCTGGGGCTCGACGCCTCCGTCGCCGCTCAGGCCGAGTACGCCATCGAGACGGCCGACGCGGTCGTCTTCGTGGTCGACTCCACGGTCGGCGCCACCGACACCGACGAGGCCGTCGTCAAGCTGCTGCGCCGGGCCGGCAAGCCCGTCGTGCTCTGCGCGAACAAGGTCGACGGACAGAGCGGCGAGGCGGACGCCTCCGCGCTCTGGTCGCTCGGCCTCGGCCAGCCGCACCCGGTCTCCTCGCTCCACGGCCGCGGCACCGGCGACATGCTGGACGCCGTCCTGGAGGCGCTCCCCGAGGCGCCCGCCCAGCTGTTCGGCACCGCCCTCGGCGGCCCCCGCCGCATCGCGCTGATCGGCCGTCCGAACGTCGGCAAGTCCTCGCTGCTGAACAAGGTGGCCAACGAGGACCGGGTCGTCGTCAACGAGCAGGCCGGCACCACCCGCGACCCGGTCGACGAGCTGATCACGCTCGGCGGCATCACCTGGAAGTTCATCGACACGGCCGGTATCCGGCGCCGGGTCCACCTCCAGGAGGGCGCGGACTACTACGCCTCGCTGCGTACCGCGGCCGCCGTGGAGAAGGCCGAGGTCGCCGTGATCCTGATCGACTCCAGCGAGTCGATCAGCGTCCAGGACCAGCGCATCGTGACCATGGCCGTCGAGGCCGGACGCGCGATCGTCGTTGCCTTCAACAAGTGGGACACCCTCGACGAAGAGCGCCGCTACTACCTGGAGCGCGAGATCGAGACTGAGCTCGCGCAGGTCGCGTGGGCCCCGCGGGTCAATGTCTCGGCCCTCACCGGCCGCCACATGGAGAAGCTGGTCCCGGCGATCGAGACCGCGCTGGACGGCTGGGAGACCCGTGTTCCGACGGGCCGGCTGAACGCCTTCCTCGGCGAGATCGTCGCCTCCCACCCGCACCCGATCCGTGGCGGCAAGCAGCCCCGCATCCTCTTCGGCACCCAGGCGGGCACCAAGCCGCCGCGCTTCGTGCTCTTCGCCTCGGGCTTCCTGGAGCACGGCTACCGGCGCTTCGTCGAGCGCCGGCTCCGCGAGGAGTTCGGCTTCGAGGGCACCCCGATCCACATCTCGGTACGCGTCCGCGAGAAGCGCGGCCGCAACAAGTAGGCAGCGGATGACGCGGTCCCGGTGCGTGAGCACCCGGACCGCGTCCGTCCCGGGCTTCGCGGAGCCCCGGACACGACGGAGCCCCGGACCACTCGTTCTCCGAGCGTTCCGGGGCTCCTTCGTGCGGTCGGGCGCCGTCCGCGGTCAGGCTCCGGCGTGCGACGGTCAGGCTCCCCGGGAGCCCGGCGGCAGCGCGGCCTGGACCCGGCCCGCGTGCCGCCCCACCCGCTGCCAGGAGCCGAGGCTCCCGGTGTGAGTGCCGGGGCTGCCGCTGCCGTGCCCGGCGGCTCCGCCCGTTCCGGACGCACTTGCTCCACCGTGGCCCGAGTGGCCGCTCAGCGGGGTGCGGGAGCCGAAGAACCCACTGCCGAAACTCGGAAGCCCGAGGCTCTCCTCCCCGCTCCGGTCACCCGGCAACGCCCTGAACGACCGGCGGTACTCGGAGTACAGCGCGTCGTAGATCGGGGTGCGGGACGGGCCACCCGATGGGTCCTGCGCGGGACGCATGGCAGGGATCGGGCTCGGACGCTGGTGGGAGGGGTCGTATGAGTGCACGTATCTGCCAACGACCCCACCGCCCGTCGGATGCGGGCCCGCCGGAGAAATAGCTGTTCGGTGAGGCGCTCCGGGGTGCGCGGACATGATCAGGTACCGGCCAGCGGCATCGCCGCGGCGACCAGGACCCCGCCGGCCGAGGCCTTCTCCAGTGCGTCGCGCAGCAGGTCCTCGCGGGGCTGCTGGCCGATCGCACCGGCCGGGGCGGCGTAGACGAGCACGGTCTGCGACTTGTTGGCCGCGGTCCGCCACCCCTCGGTCACCTGGAGGGGCGCGTGTGCCTGCCACCAGGCCACCGGGGCGCCGCCGCCGGTGCCCGGCTGGAGCACCGCGTGCAGCTGTCCCATGGCGAGCAGGATCGACCAGCCGTGCAGCACCTCGGGGACCTGGTCCATCCGCTGGACCGGGTGGAAGCCCTGCTCCAGCAGCAGCTGGAGGAACTCGTCGCCGCCGCTGCCGTCCGTGCCGGGCCGGGCGATCGCCCCGGTCGGCTCGACGACCAGGGCCGGGTGGAGTTCGTCGTCGATCAGGACGAGGCCGCTGGTGATCCCCAGCACGGCCTGCTCGGAGTTCAGCCGGTCCTGGGCCTCCTGCTCGCTTCCGGTGATGCTGCGCACGGCCCCCTGCAACTGCTCCTCGGCGACCTGGACGACCTGGGAGGGGATGCAGGTGGCGTGGGCGAAGGCGAGGACCGCGGTCTCGTCGCCGACGAACAGCACCGTGCTGGTGCGTTCCTGCTCGGAGTCGCCGGGGGTGCGGCAGGAGGTGCAGTCGTAACTGCCGGGGGCGTTGTCGCCGACAAGCAGCCGGTCGGCTTCGGCGTCGCCGATCTCGGCGCGTACGTCCTCGCTGACGTCGAGCATGCGCGGCACGGGTGGCTCCTCGAACTCGGTACGTGCGCCGGGCGGTTCCCGGCTCATGAAGAAGACAACGGGTGAGCTGCTGCCGGGGTCACGCGAGAATGCGAACGGAATCGAACCGAGGAGCCGACCGGTTCGGCGATACACCGATAAGTCCTGACATCGGAGAGTGTGGTGCGTGGCCGGGCCGGTGGAGGGGCCTGTGCCCGGCCGACGGGGACCGCCCCGCCCCGCCGGCGGAGGTGCCCGCGGCGGCTGCTCGATGCCGGAAAGCGGGCGATTCGGGTCGCCCGATATACGGGCAGAACCGCACGGCCGGGCCGGTCCGATGGTGTGGATATTGTGAGCATGGGATAAGGGTGCGATAAGGAAGAGTGAATTCCCGACCGTCCCCTCGCTTACGGGAGGGTATTCCGGAGGGAAATCGATGCCGCCCGGCAGCGGATATTCGACCGGTTTTCGGGCCTTCTTCGCTGATCGTTTTCGGACCTGTGCGATTACTGTGCGTCGGGTTGTGAATCGCGCGTTCGAGTGAGGAGGTCCGATGGGAACACGTGTGGTGATCCTGTGACACAAGCGTGACCGGTGAGGGACGTGAGGATGCCGTGCGACCGGGCGGCGCCCCGGGTTCCGCCGCCGTCCGGGGCCGCCTACGGTGAGAGGCATGGCACCCATACCGACTCCTTCCGCCCAGCCCGACGACGCGCCCGGCGCGTATGTCGGCCTCACCGCCGAGACCGCCGAACGGCGTGCCCGGGAGCGTGGCTGGACCACGGTCAGAGCCCTGCCGCCGGGCACCGTCATCACCATGGAGTTCCAGGGCGGCCGGATCAACTTCGAGGTCGACGGCGGCGCCGTGAAGCGCTGCTGGATCGGCTGAGGCTCCCGTACGGCTGGGCGGAGGCCCTGGACCGGCGCGTCCGCCGGCCGTACGAGTGAGGGCCCCGACCGGAGTCGGGGCCCTCACTCGTACGGGGGAGCGGCTGTGCGTACCGCCCCCGTCGCTCGTAGGGGTCAGCCGCCCGCCACCGGCCGGGCCGGCGCCGTACCGCCGCGCGGTGTGCGGTCCGCGTGCGGCGGGCGGCGGCTGCCGGCCGGAGTGACCGGTGTGCGTTCCGAGCGCACCGTGTGGCCCTGGTGCGCGGGAGGCGCGGTGTGGGCACGCGGGCGGGCGCCCGCAGCCGTGCCGGCAGCCGTGACTGTGGCCGTGCCCGCAGCCGTGACTGTGGCCGCCTGGCGGCTGCCCGCGGCGACCGGCTCGCGGGCCGGGCTCTGCGCCGCGGTCTCGCCCACGGCCGGCTGTCCGGCCGGAACCGGCCGGGGATCGCCCGCTGCGACGGGCGGGGCCGGCACGAGCCTGCTGCGGGCGCTCAGCCGCTCGCGGGCGGCGAAGATCCAGTCCTCCGCCCGGGTGATCAGCGGCTCGCACCACGGCAGGCCGAGCAGGATCAGCAGCCCGGCCGCCCAGCCGAGCACCACATCGCTGAGCCAGTGCGTACCGAGGTACACGGTCGTCAGGCCGACCCCGAGCGACACGACGGCGGACATCGCCGACAGATAGCGCCTGGCCCGCGGCGTGGCGGCCAGGTAGGCAAGGATTCCCCAGGTCACGACCGCGTTGGCGGTGTGCCCGGACGGAAATATATCGCCGCCGGCGAAGAGTTCGGCCGAGCCGATCTGGGTCGCGTAGTGCGGTCCGAGCCGGCCGAGGCCGTACTTGACCGCCCCCACCGTCGCGTTGAGCAGCAGCAGTGAGGCGCCCAGCGTCAGCAGGGGGCGCAGGGTGTGCTGCCGCCAGGAGCGCCAGCCGAGCCAGCAGGCGACCATGACGGCCGTGGGTCCGCGCTGACCGAGTACGACGTAGTAGTCGAGGAAGGCATGGATTCCGGGCCACTGCTGGTACGGCCGGAAGAGCATGACCTTCCAGTCCAGGGTCACCAGCCAGGACGACATGAGCACGGCAATGACGATGGCGAGATAGAACGCCAACGTCCCGCCGAAGAGAGCGATGCGGTGACGGCTCATCCGCGGTGTCTCTATCTTCGGCGGTTCCGGCTCCCGGTCCAGGCGGGCAAAGATGTCGGTACGCACCCAATCGACGTTACAGCGAGTGAGTGGGTGACCTGGTCGATCCGGCCGCTTTGTGATGACGATGTGATGTGGACTATGTCTCAGCGCGGTCGGTTTTCCTGAACCTCCGAAGAATCCCGGATTCCTTCCGTTCTATTTCTTCGACACCCGCGCCGGAAGGGTTTTTGGATATTGACGGAAAAGCGCACGGGATACCGAAGTGTATTTAACGGGAGCCCCGAGGGGGCGGGGACGGACGGTATCGTTCCGGTTACTCGACGCCTTCACCCGCGGTCCGGCAGGCGATTCGCGACGCTTCCGGAGGCCGTCGTACGCACCGCCGAACGGGCCGTCTCCGCAGGTCGTGAGGGGTCTGCTGGTGGGTCGGGGCGGCCGGGAGCAGTGGCGTACACCACACCTGGAGGCCGTTGGCGGTATGAGATGGGCCACGTGTAGCCCTGCCGAACTCGCGTACGCTGGCGGATCACTCGCCCGTCGATGCCGGGCCCGGAGGGGCAGCGAACGCTGAAACCCCAGGGGGCCTGCCGAGCGCGAGGGACCTTGGGAGGTAGATGCATGTCCGGGACGACCACAGCCCGAACCCGCCTGCGCGCAGCCGCCGACGGTGCCAATCGATGGGTCGTCCTGGTCGTCCTCTGCCTCAGTCTGCTGCTCGTGGCGCTCGACGCCACGGTGCTGCACGTCGCCGTCCCCGCCGTCACCGAGGACCTGCGGCCCAGTGCCGTCGGGCTGCTGTGGATCGTGGACGCGTATCCGCTGGTCTGCGCCTCACTGCTGATCCTCTTCGGCACCCTCGGCGACCGGGTCGGGCGGCGGCGCATCCTGCTGCTCGGCTACGCGCTGTTCGGGGTCGCCTCCGCCGTCGCCGCCATGGCCGACAGCGCGGGCGTGCTCATCGCGGCACGGGCCCTGCTCGGCGTCGGCGGCGCCATGATCATGCCGGCCACCCTGTCGATCCTCCGCCAGGTCTTTCCGGACCGGCGCGAGCGGGCCATGGCGATCGGCGTGTGGTCCGCGGTCGCCGCGGTCGGCGCCGCCACCGGACCGGTCATCGGCGGCTTCCTCGTCGAGCACTTCTGGTGGGGCTCGGTCTTCCTGATCAACATCCCGCTGATGGCCCTGGTCCTTCCGCTCGGCCGGCTGCTGCTCCCGGAGTCCCGGGGCAGCGACGACGGCCCCTGGGACGTGCTCGGCGCCCTGACGGCCGCCGCCGGTGTGCTCGGGGTGGTCCTGGGCGTGAAGCGGGCGGGCACCGGCGAGGGTCTCCTCGGGCCGGCCACGCTCCTCCCCCTGCTGATCGGGGCCGCGCTGCTCGTGGTGTTCGTCCGCCGCCAGAAGCGGCGGACGCACCCGCTGATCGACATCGGGATGTTCGCCAGGCCCGCCTTCTCCACCGCGGTGGGCTGCATCGTCCTCGCCATGCTGGCCCTGGTCGGCCTGGAGCTGATCGCCGTCCAGTACCTCCAGCTCGTCCTGGGCCTCAGCCCGCTGGAGACCGGCCTGCGGCTGCTGCCGCTCACCTTCGCCGCGATGGCCGCGGGCGCCACCGGCTCGTACACCCTGCGCCGGATCGGTCCGCGCCGGATGGTCGGCTGGGGCTTCGTCCTGACGGCCGCCGCGGTGCTGATGCTGACCGCGATGGGGCAGCACGACCGGCCCGGCCTGCTGACGGCGTCCTTCGTCCTGCTCGGCTTCGGGCTCCAGTCCACGCTCTTCGGCGCGTACGAGTCGATGCTCAGCGACGCCCCCGCGGACCGGGCCGGCGGAGCGGCCGCGATCGGCGAGACCTCCTACCAGCTGGGCGCCGGCATGGGGATCGCGCTGCTCGGCAGTGTCATGAACGCCGCGTACGTCCCGGGCCTGGCGCGGCTTCCCGAAGCGGGTGTCCCCGCCTCGGCCGGCACCGCCGCCGCCCACTCGCTCGGCGAGGCGTACCAGGTGGCCGCGCAGCTGGGCGGCCCGCTCGGTCAGGTGCTGCGCTCCACGGCCCGGCACGCCTTCATCGGCGGGCTGCACATCACCCTGCTGGTCAGCGCCGCGCTGCTGCTGCTCGGGGCGCTCGCCGCGCTGCGGCTGCCGAGGGTGATGGAGTGCCCGCCGCTGCTCTGCGAACCCCGCGAGTCCATGGACGTCTGCCAGACCGCCGGGGCCGGGCAGGACGAGGATTCCCGCGGTCGCCGGGGCCGCGAGGCGCCGGCGGCGGACCGGCCCAAGGTGCTGCTCCCGCTCCCCGCCGCGCGGCAGCCCGCCGAGGCGACCGGCTCTGGACGCACGGCACACTGAGTCGTAACGTCAGCACGGCGCCGTAACTAACACTGCTAGTTTTCGGCGTTCCCCGTACCGCCCTCAGTACCGTGCGAGCCGCCGGAGGCACCTCCTCATGTCCACCGCTCCGTCCTCGAAACTTCCGCCCTTCGACCCCCGCGACCCCATCGGCATCGACGACCTCCTGGGCGCCGAGGATCTCGCGATCCGCGACACCGTCCGGGCCTGGGCCGTCGACCGGGTCCTGCCGCACATCGCCGAGTGGTACGAGAACGGCGAGCTGCCCGGCATCCGCGACCTGGCCCGCGAACTCGGGGCGCTCGGGGCCCTCGGCATGTCCCTGGAGGGCTACGGCTGCGCGGGCGCCACCGCCGTGCAGTACGGGCTGGCCTGTCTGGAGCTCGAAGCGGCCGACTCCGGAATCCGCTCGCTCGTCTCCGTGCAGGGCTCCCTCGCCATGTACGCGATCCACCACTTCGGCTCCGAGGAGCAGAAGCGGCAGTGGCTGCCCGGCATGGCGGCCGGCGAGATCATCGGCTGCTTCGGCCTCACCGAGCCCGACCACGGCTCCGACCCGGCCGGCATGCGGACGTACGCCAGGCGCGACGGCGAGGACTGGGTGCTCAGCGGCCGCAAGATGTGGATCACCAACGGCTCGGTCGCCGGGGTCGCCATCGTCTGGGCGCAGACCGACGAGGGCACCGCGGGCGCCGGTATCCGCGGTTTCGTCGTGCCGACCGGTGCCCCCGGATTCTCCGCACCCGAGATCAGGCACAAGTGGTCCCTGCGCGCCTCCGTCACCAGTGAGCTGATCCTCGACGAGGTGCGGCTGCCGGCCGACGCCGTACTGCCCGGCGCCACCGGTCTGCGCGGGCCGCTCAGCTGCCTCAGCCATGCCCGCTACGGCATCGTCTGGGGAGCCATGGGCGCCGCACGGGCCAGCTTCGAGGCGGCCCTCGACTACGCGCGGACGCGTGAGCAGTTCGGGAAGCCGATCGGCGGCTTCCAGCTCACCCAGGCCAAGCTCGCCGACATGGCCGTCGAACTCCACAAGGGCATCCTGCTCGCCCACCACTTGGGCCGCCGGATGGACGCGGGCAGGCTCCGCCCGGAACAGGTCAGCTTCGGAAAGCTGAACAACGTGCGGGAGGCCATCGAGATCTGCCGCACCTCACGCACGATCCTCGGCGCCAACGGGATCTCGCTGGAGTACCCGGTGATGCGGCACGCGACGAATCTGGAGTCGGTGCTCACCTACGAGGGAACCGTGGAGATGCACCAGCTGGTGCTGGGCAAGGCGCTCACCGGCCTGGACGCGTTCCGGTGAGCCGGAACGACGGCAGGACCGATCCGTGAGCGCCCCGCTCAGCTCTGGTTGAAGAAGCCGTCGGCCGGCCGGCCGGCGGCTTCGCCGTTGACGACCTGGGTGTCGGCGGGGGTCAGCAGGAAGACCCGGGTGGCCACGCGGTCGATCGACCCGCGCAGTCCGAAGATCAGCCCTGCGGCGAAATCCACCACGCGCTTGGCGTCGGCGGAGTCCATGGAGGTGAGGTTCATGATCACCGGGACGCCGTCCCGGAAGAGCTCACCGATGCTCCGGGCGTCCCGGAAGCTGTCCGGGGTCACGGTGGCGATCCGGCGGCCCGTCTCCTCGGCCGTCTCGGACGCCACCCGCACCCGCGGATCGGTCACCCAGGTCTGTCCGGTCCCGGTCCGTGCACCCTCGGAGTACTCGTCGTCGTCGTAGTACCGCTCGTCGTTGTCCTCTACGAGGCCCAGCCAGGCACTCGCCTTGCGCACCGATCCCATGGACGCCTCCTCTCACCGCGGTTCCTTGGCGTTCCGCATCTCTTTCGTATCCCTATGGTCGTCCATGATGCGGATCGTGCGCCAAGGGGATTGGCGGCGCGCAGGGCATTCGTGACGGTACTGGTGCAGAGGATGTGGTGATTCGTCAAGGTTCCTCCTGTAAAAGGGTACTGGCGAAAGAAAATATGATGCTCCGGGCCGTACGGGTGACATGGGGGACGTACGGGTGAACCGGACGCTCGATACGATGCACGGCGCGCACTCGCCCGAGCGTGGCGCACAGCTGAACGACACCCGGGGGATCGTCGTGTTCGGAATAGTCAGGCCCTGTACCCATCGACTGTCGGAGGGGCTGAAGGCCGAGTGGATGGCCCATCTCTGCGGGCTCTGTCTGGCACTTCGATCCGACCACGGGCAGTTCGCCCGGATCGTCACGAACTACGACGGCCTGATCGTCTCGGTCCTGACGGAGGCTCAGACCGAACGCACGCCCGCACAGCGCCGCACGGCGGGGCCCTGCCCGCTGCGTGCGATGCGGACCGCGCCGGTCGCGCGCGGCGAGGGGGCCAGGCTGGCGGCCGCAGTCTCCCTGGTGCTGGCGTCGGCGAAGGTGCGGGACCACGTCGCCGACCGGGACGGGCTGTTGAAGCGGCGCCCGGTCGCGGCGGCGGCCCGCAGGGTGGCGGCGGGCTGGGACCGCGCCGGGGCGCGTACCGGCGCACAGCTCGGTTTCGACACGGCGTTGCTCGTCGACGCCGTCGACCGGCAGACCGGCATCGAGCTGCTCGCGGGCCCCGGCACCCCGCTGCTGACGGTCACCGAACCCACCGAGACGGCCACCGCCGCGGCCTTCGCGCACACCGCCGTACTCGCGGGCAAACCACAGAACGCCGCGCCGCTGGCCGAGGCGGGACGCCTCTTCGGACGCCTCGCACATCTGCTGGATGCCGTGGAGGACCAGGAAGCTGACGCCGCGTCGGGTGCCTGGAACCCGCTGACCGCGACGGGCGCCTCGCGCACCGAGGCCCGGCGGCTGTGCGACGACGCGCTGCGCGGCGTACGGCTGGCACTGCGCGACGCGGAGTTCACCGACGGCAGACTGGCGCATGTGCTGCTGGCGCACGAACTGCGGCGCTCGGTGGACCGGGCCTTCGCCACGGACGCCTGTTCCCATCAGTCGGGCGGCCTGCTGACCGAGGGTCCCGGGGGAGCCGGCCATCCGTCAGGAGGGCGGCACGAGGGGGCGTTCGGTCCACCGCCGGGCAACCCGTACGCCCCCTCGGGGCCCGGGGCCCCCTTCGGTCCGCCGCAGCCGCCGCCGGAGCCCCCGCGCGACCGGCGTGGGCTCGTCGTGGGGTGCCTGGTGTGGGCGGGTCTCGCCTGCACCTGCCAGATGTGCTGCGGCACCTTCGACGATCCGTGGAGCCGTCAGCGCCGCGAGGGGCTGTGCAGTCAGTGCGACTGCGGTGACTGCTGCGATGGCTGCGACTGCTGTAGCAACTGTGGCGATTGCTGTGACGGCTGTGACTGTTGCGACTGCGACTGCGGCTGTGACTGCGGCTGCTGAGTTCGCGTCACCTGATCTCGGGCGGTGAGATCCGCGAGGTCCCGATCGCCGATGCGCCGATGCCCCACTTCTTCAGGATCCGGTCGTAGGTGCCGTCCGCCTTGAGGCTGCTGACCGCGGCCTGGAAGGCGGGCGCCAGCGCGGTGCCCTTCTTGAACGCGAAGCCGACGTCGAGACGCTTGAACTCGTTGAGGAAGCGCACGCCCTCCTGCTGCTTCACGGCGTACCGCAGCCCGTTGATGGTCGACATCACCACGTCGGTCCGCCCCTGCTGGAGCGCGCTCCAGACGGCGGCCAGGTCGGAGTACGTCTTCACGTCGTACGGCTTCTCGCCGGCCTCGGCGCACCGGTGCCTGTTCTCCTCCAGGGTCACCTCGAACGTGGTGCCCGCGGCGGTGCCCACCGTCAGACCGCAGAGCCGGTTCAGATCGGTGACCTTCTTCAACTCGCTGTCGTCGCGGACCGCGAAGCCCTGCCCGTCATTGAGGTAGGTGACGAAGTCGATGGTCCGGCGCCGCTCGTCGGTGACCCCGAAGTTTCCGGTGCCCACGTCGTACTTCCCGCTGCCGAGCGCGGGCAGGATCGCCTCGAACGCGGCGACCTCCCGCTTCGGCTTCAGACCGAGCACCCTGGCCACGGCGTCCGCGATGTCGATGTCGGCACCGGCCAGGGTCCTGCCGTCCTCCAGGTAGGTGGCCCCGGGCGGGGTGCCGACGCTGGAGGCGATGTTCAGGGTCCCGGAGGAGCGGACGGCGGCCGGCAGCAGGCCGGCCGCGGCCCCGTCCCGTTTCACCCCCGACACGACGTCGGCCGTGGGGATCGTGTTCCTGGCGGCGGGACCGGCCGCACCGGCGGGGGCGGCCGCCGGATCGCCGGAACCGCACGCGGTGAGAGCCAGCATGGCCGCGGTGATCAGACCGAAGGCAGCGGTGTGCCGGGTACGGGGCATCAGAGAAGGTTCTCCAGTTTCGGCGGCCGTGGACGGGCCCCGGGCAGCGCGAGGCAGCCCACGGCAGGGGCGGAGGAAGACGTGCTGCGACGTCGGACGACTCAGTGCGAGGGGAGGGTGAAGCGCTGTCGCGTACGCGAGGGCACGCGGGGAGAGAGGCTTCCGCGCCGGTCGGCGGCGCGAGGAAGAGCGCAGAGAAAGCGCGAGAAAAGCGGGAAACGCAGGGGGTCAGCTCAACAGGAACAGGACCACACGCGACCGAAGTCGATGTGGGAGCGCTTGACCAGCCACTTCTGCGAATGCATGGCCCAAGTGGAACAGGCATCCGGCGGTCCGTCAACTGGCCCCCCGCGTCCGGCTCACAGTGTGGACAGGCTTGACATCCCGTTGTGAACAGCGCTTACCTCGGAGGCAGTGGACCGCGCTGAGGGGCCGGTCCGCCTCGTTCTCCGAGCTGTCGCGTTCCAAGCTTCGTGTTCCGTGCCGAGGGCACGCCCCGTGTTCGATCGCCGCATCCACGGAGCCCTCGTATGTCCGACCGGACAGATACCCTCCCGCCGGTATTCCCGGCCCCGCCCCTCAAGGACGACGACGCCGACCGGCTGCGTATCGTCCCCGTACGCCGGACCGGCCAGTGGGCCGCGGCCGTCGCCGTACTGGTCCTGCTGGCCCTCGCGCTGAACTCCGTCATCCGCAACGACGCCTTCCAGTGGGACGTCGTCGGCGACTACTTCCTGACCACCGCTGTGCTGCGCGGCCTCTGGCTCACCCTCTGGCTCACCGCGCTCGTCATGGTGCTCGGCTTCGCGCTCGGGACGCTGCTCGCCGTCCTGAGGCTCTCCGCCAACCGCGTTCTCCAGGCCGTCGGCTGGGGGTACGTGTGGCTCTTCAGGTCCACCCCGATCCTGGTCCAGCTGCTGTTCTGGTTCAACATCGGCGCTCTCTACCCGGAGATACTCGGCGTCCGCACGGTGAACCTCCTCGGCCCGGTCACGGTCGCCGTCATCGGACTGACGCTCCACGAGGCCGCGTACGCGGCGGAGGTCGTACGCGGCGGCATCCTCTCGGTGGAACGCGGACAGCTGGAGGCCGCCCAGTCCCTGGGCCTCGGCCCGTGGCGGCGGCTGTACCGGATCGTGCTGCCCCAGGCGATGCGCTCCATCGTGCCGCCCGCCGGGAACATGCTGATCGGCACCCTCAAGGGCACCTCGATCGTCAGCATCATCGCCGTGCAGGACCTGCTGTACTCGGTCCAGCTCGTGTACCACCGCACCTACCAGGTCATCCCGCTGCTGCTGGTCGCCACCCTCTGGTACGTCGTGGTGACCTCGCTGCTCGGCGTCGGCCAGCACTACGTCGAACGGCACTACGCCCGCGGCACCGCGGACGCCCGGTGAGCCGCCGGCCGTCGCTGGCCGTCATCGGCGCCGGACCGCGCGGCACCGGCCTGGTCGAGCGCATCGCCGCCAACGCCGCCGGTCTGTACGGGCACCGGCCGCTCGACCTGCACCTCGTCGACCCGTACCCGCCCGGCGCAGGACGGATCTGGCGCCACGACCAGTCGCCGCTGCTGTGGATGAACTCCATGGCCGAGGACGTCACCATGTTCACCGACGACACCGTCCGCCAGGAGGGACCCGTACGGCCGGGGCCCGCTCTCGACGCCTGGGCGGCGGACGTGCGCGAGGGCCGGACCGAGCCGCCCGGCGACGCGGCCGAGCCGGGGCTGCGCGCCGAGATCGAGGCGTTGCGGGGGCAGGACTTCCCGAGCCGGCGGCTGCAGGGCGCCTATCTGCGCTGGGTGTACGAACAGTCCGTGGCCGCCCTCCCGCCCTCGGTCACCGTCCACGAACACCGCGGCCGTGCCCTGCGCGTCACCGGTCCGCCCGACGGCCGTCAGCACGTCCGGCTGGAGGGCCGCGCCGAACCGCTCGTCGCCGACCTTGTGGTGCTCACCATCGGCCACCTGGACGCCGAACCGGACGCCGAGCAGCGGAAGCTGTCCGCCTTCGCCGACCGGCACGGACTCGTCCACCTGCCGCCCGACTTCACCGCCGACAGCGATCTGAGCGCCCTGCGCGCGGGCGAACCCGTCATAGTCCGGGGCCTCGGGCTCGCCTTCATCGACCTGATGGTGCTGCTCACCGAGGGGCGCGGCGGGCGGTACGAGAACGGGGCCTACGTGCCCTCGGGCCGGGAGCCCGTCCTGTACGTCGGATCGCGGCGCGGGGTCCCGTACCACTCCAAGATCGGATACGGCTGGCAGGGCGAGCGGCCGGCGCTGCCGCGGTTCCTCGGCCCCGACCGTACCGAGGAGCTGCTCAGCCGGACGGAGCCGCTCGACTTCCGCCGCGATATATGGCCACATGTCGACAAAGAGCTCGGGTACGCCCACTACCACCGGCTCTTCACCGCCCACCCCGAGCGCACCACCGCGGACCGGACCGCCTTCGAGGAGAAGTACGCGGCAGCCGAGCCGGGCAGCGACGACCTGCGGGCCCTGATCGCCGCGGCCGTCCCCGACCCCGCCGACCGGCTCGACATCGGGGCGCTCGACCACCCGCTGGACGGGGTGCGCCACTCCTCGTACGACGCCCTCCAGGAGGCGACGCGCCACTACATCGCCGCCGACCTCGACCGCCGGCACGACCCCGGGCACAGCGAGGATCTCGCCGTCTTCCTCGGACTGCTCTCCGCCTACGGCCAGTTGACCCGGTTCGGCGACATCGGGAGCTGGTGGCACGGCCTCTTCAGCTACCTCGCCTCCGGCCCGCCGGGCCCCCGGCTGCGGCAACTGCTCGCGCTCTCCCGGGCCGGTGTCGTCCGCTTCCTCGGCGCCGGGACGACGGTCGAGGCCGACGAGCGCCACGGCGTCTTCCGGGCCGGCAGCGCCACCGTTCCCGGGGAACGGGTCGAGGCCCGCGCCCTAGTCGAGGCCCGGCTGCCCGACCCCTCGCCGGAACGGACCCGCAGCACCCTGCTCCGGGCCCTGCACGAGGACGGGGCCGCCGCCACCGCCACCGGACTGCTCGCGGTCGACCCCGGCGACGGCCGGATCCTGGACCGCGAAGGACTCCCGCACCCGCGCCGCTTCGCGCTCGGCCCGCACACCGCGGCCCGAGCCGGCGGCGCCTTCACCCGGCCGCGCACCGGCGGCCCGGCCTTCCGGCAGAACGACGCCACCGCCCGCGCCGCCCTCACCTTCCTGCGCGGCCTCACCGACAGCGATGGCCGAGCCGATGGCCGATCCCATGGCCGAGCCGATGGCTGACCGGTCCGCGCACCTCCGCCCCGAACCGCCCGAGGACCCCATGACAACGACCAGCCGTCCACCCGAGAGCGAACCGGCCGCCGACCGCGTCCGGGATCCCGCCGACGCCATGGTGCGGATCCGCGGCGTGCACAAGAGCTTCGGCTCCCTCCACGTACTGCGCGGGATCGACCTGTCCGTGCGCCCCGGCGAAGTGACCGTGATCCTCGGCCCCTCCGGCTCCGGGAAGTCCACCCTGCTGCGCACCGTCAACCACCTGGAGAAGCCGGACCGCGGCTCGATCACCGTCGACGGTGACTTCGTCGGCTACCGCAGGAAGGGCGACAAGCTCCACGAACTCCCCGAGCGCGAGGTCCTGCGCCGCCGCACCCGGATCGGCTTCGTCTTCCAGAACTTCCACCTCTTCCCCCACCTCACCGTCCTGGAGAACATCACCGAGGCCCCGGTCGCCGCGCTCGGCCGCCCCAGGGCGCATGCCACCGCCGCCGCGCACGAACTCCTCGACCGGGTCGGCCTCGCCGACAAGGCGCGGGCGTACCCCCGGCAGCTCTCCGGCGGCCAGCAGCAGCGCGTCGCCATCGCGCGGGCGCTCGCCCTCGAACCGAAGCTGCTGCTCTTCGACGAACCCACCTCCGCGCTCGACCCCGAACTCGTCGGGGAGGTCCTCGATGTCATCAAGGACCTGGCGGGCCGGGGCACCACGATGATCGTCGTCACTCATGAGATCGGGTTCGCCCGTGAGGCCGCCGACACCGTCGTCTTCATGGACGAGGGACGGATCGTCGAACAGGGCCCGCCCGCCGACGTACTCGACCGCCCCCGGCACGAGCGCACCCGCGCCTTCCTCTCCAAGGTCCTGTGACCGGGAATCCCGGGGGCCTGTGCCCGCTATCGCCTTCGAACCGTGCCGAAAGGGCCCGCCATGCCTCCGATCCGCCCCCTCCACCTGGCTGCCGAGATCGGTGGCCCGCCACGCTACGACCCGGGCCACTACACCGCCCTGGCCCGGCTCGCCGAGCGCGGCGCCCTCGACTTCGTCACCCTCGGCGACTCGTTCGCCCGTCCGGGACCCGACGCGCTCGCCGTGCTGTCCCGGGTGGCGCCGGCCACCCGCCGGATCGGGCTCGTGCCGACGGTCACCACCACACACACCGAGCCCTTCCACGTGTCGTCGGCCGTGGCCACCCTGGACTGGGTGAGCCGGGGCCGGGCGGGCTGGCAGGTCGACGTGTCGACGACGAGGGCCGAGGCCCGGCTGTTCGGCCGCCGCCCGGCCGCACCCGCCGCCGAGCTGTGGCGCGAGGCCGGCGAGGTGGCGGACGTCGGTGCGCGGCTCTGGGACAGCTGGGAGGACGACGCCGAGATCCGGGACCTCGCCACCGGGCGCTTCATCGACCGCGACAAGCTGCACTACGTCAACTTCGAGGGGGCCGCCTTCAGTGTCCGCGGTCCGGCCATCGTGCCCCGCCCCCCGCAGGGCCGCCCGGTCACCGTCGTCGACGGCACGGCGGACCCGGCCCGGGAGACCGCCGCCCGCCATGCCGATGTCGTGCTCGTACAGGCCACCACACCCGAGCGGACCGCCGAGATCCGCGCCGACGTGCGCAGGCGTGCCGCGGTCCACGGGCGCGACCCCGACACCCTCCGGGTGCTCGCCGCGCTCACCGTCGACCTCGGCGACGCCGAATCCGCCCCGGAGCCCGGACTGGAGAGCGGACCGCCGCTGGCCGCGCAGGGCACGTACTACCGGGGCGGCCCGGTCGATCTCGCGGATCTGATCACCCAGTGGCACCGCGCCGGCGCCGTGGACGGCTTCCACCTCACGCCGATCACCCCCGGACGCGATCTCGAACGGATCGTCAACGGCACGGTGGCCCTGCTCCAGCACCGCAGCCTCTTCCGCACCTTCCACCCCGGCGGAACCCTCCGTGAGCATCTGGGTCTGGCCCGCCCGGCCAACCGGTACGCGCCGGGCCGTGTCCTCCGAGTCGTCCAAGGAGACCGGGCATGACGACCGCCCCGAAGCAGCTGCATCTCGCCGCCCACTTCCCGGGGGTGAACAACACCACCGTCTGGGCGGACCCCCGGTCCCGCAGCCAGATCGACTTCTCCTCCTTCGAACATCTCGCGCGCACGGCCGAACGCGGCCTGTTCGACTTCTTCTTCCTCGCCGAGGGGCTGCGTCTGCGTGAGCACAACGGGCTGATCCACGACCTGGACGTGGTCGGCCGCCCCGACTCCCTCACCGTGCTGGGCGCACTGGCCGCCGTCACCGACCGGCTCGGTCTCGCCGCGACCGTCAACGCCACCTTCAACGAGCCCTTCGAGCTGGCCCGCAGGCTCGCCACCCTCGACCACCTCAGCGCCGGCCGGGCCGCGTGGAACGTCGTCACCTCGTCCGACGCCTTCACCGGTGAGAACTTCCGCCGCGGCGGCTACCTCGACCGGGCCGACAGATATACCCGGGCCGCCGAATGCGTCGCCACCGCCCGCGAGCTCTGGGACTCCTGGACCCCCGACGGCACCCCGCGCCGCTTCGCCCACCGCGGCGAGCACTTCTGCGTCGAGGGCGAGTTCACCGTCCCGCGCCCCCCGCAGGGCCATCCCGTCGTCATCCAGGCCGGCGACTCCCCGGAGGGCCGCGAGTTCGCCGCGTCCGCCGCCGACATCGTCTTCACCCGCCACGGCGCCCTGGAGGCGGGCCGCACCTTCTACGCGGACGTCAAGGCACGGCTGGCGAAGTACGGCCGGGAGCCCGACGAGCTGAAGATCATGCCCGGGGCCGGTTTCGTGCTCGGCGACAGTGACGCCGAGGCGCGGGAGAAGGCGGCCGGGATCCGCCTTCAGCAGATCTCCCCGCAGAACGCGATGCTGGCCCTGGAGCAGGTCTGGGGCCGGGACCTCTCCTCGTACGATCCGGACGGGCCGCTGCCCGAGAGCGACCCGGTTCCCGATTCGGCGCTGGTCCGGGGCCGGGTCCGGACCGGCGACCCCCTCGCGGTCGCGGCCCGCTGGCGCGCGCTGTCCAGGCAGAAGGGGCTCTCCATCCGGCAGACGGTCATCGAGGCGACCGGCCGGCAGCTTTTCGTCGGCAGCGCGCGGACCGTCGCGGCGGAGCTGGCCGAATGCGTCGCCACCGGAGCCGCCGACGGCTTCGTCCTCGTACCGCATCTCACCCCGGGCGGACTCGACGACTTCGTCGACGAGGTCGTCCCGCTCCTCCAGGAGCGCGGGGTCTTCCGCTCCGCGTACACCGGTTCCACCCTCCGGTCGCACCTCGGGCTCGCGGAGCCCGTATGGAAAGGTTGAGCCCATGAGCACGGATGCACAGCAGCAGGCAGCGCGGGACTGGGACCACTGGCACGAGGAGCGCACCGCCACGGTCTCGGCGCCGTACGGACCTCTCTCCCTCACCGGCACGCACTGGCTCTCCGACTACCCGGAAGGCCGAATTCCGGCCGTTCCGGGGCTGTGGCGGGAGGACGGCGACGAGCTGGAGCTCACCGCCGGCCCCGAGGACGGGCTGACCGTCGACGGGAAGCCGTTCACCGGACAGGTCCGGCTCGGCGCCGACCGCGGTCCGATCGACGGGTCCCGGATCACCCACGGCGAGCGGCGGCTGTACGTGCTGAGCCGTGAAGGACTCTGGGCGGTAAGGGATTTCGACCCGGAATCCGCGGCGCGGCGGGCCTTCCGCGCGATCGAGGCCACGCCGTACGACTCGCGGTGGGCGCTGCCCGGCACCTTCCGCCCGTACGACACCTCGCGCACCGTCCGGGTCGAGAACGCCGACGGGGTCGAGCGCGGACTCGGGCTCGGCGGGGAGATCACCTTCGAGCTGGACGGGGCCGGGCACACGCTCCAGGTCGCGGTGGAGCACGACGGCTCGCTCTGGGCGGTCTTCGCCGACGCCACCAGCGGGAACAGTAGCTACCGCTTCCGCTTCCTGCGCCCCGCCGCCCCGGCCGCCGACGGCTCGGTGACGGTCGACCTCAACCGTGCGCTGCTGCCGCCCTGCGCCTTCGCGGACCACTTCATCTGCCCCTTCCCGCCGCCCGGCAACACCCTCCCCGTCGCCGTCGAGGCGGGGGAGCGCAACCGGGTCGACGGCTGAATCACCGCCTCCGTTCCGGCGGTGTCCGGCCCCGGTGCGCGTAGTCCGCCGGGGCCGGACGCAGGGGTGCAACGCAAAGCTCAGGCCAAGAGGCCCTCTTGCGCGAGAAGTTGACGCCTTGAATACTCCCGAGCAGCGCTTGTCAGGAGCACGGCAGGTCCGGAATCCGGACAGCCTGCCGTGCTGCTGACTGCGCCTCACGGGTCCGGCCACCCCACGGGCGGACCCCCAACCCCCCTCGGGAGGATTGCCAAGTGAGGATCAAGCGCACCACCCCCCTCAGCGGTGCCGCGAGACGCAGCAGGGCTGTCGCCATTGCCGCAGGTCTCGTAGCGGTCGCCGCGCTAGCCGTCCCCAGCGCACAGGCCAGCTCCACCGGAACGTACAGCGCGAACCAGCTCTCCGCCGCCAGCGACGCCGTCCTCGGCGCCGACGTGGCCGGCACCGCCTGGACCGTCGACCCCGTGAACAAGAAGGTCACGGTCACGGTCGACAGCACGGTCTCGGCGGCGGAGATCCAGCAGATCAAGGACTCCGCGGGTGCCAACGCGGGCGCGCTGCGCATCGAGCACACCGCCGGAAGGTTCAGCAAGCTGCTCTCCGGCGGTGACGCCATCTACGCACCCGGCTGGCGCTGCTCACTCGGATTCAACGTCCGCAGCGGCAGCACGTACTACTTCCTGACCGCCGGCCACTGCACCGACGGCAACCCGCCCTGGTACACCAACTCCTCGAACACGACCTACATCGGCCCGACGGTCGGCTCCAGCTTCCCGGGCAATGACTACGGTCTGGTGCGCTACGACAACGCCGCGGTCAGCCACGAGGGAACCGTGGGCAGCGTCGACATCACCGGCGCGGCCAACGCCACGGTCGGGATGTCCGTCACCCGCCGGGGCTCCACCACCGGCATCCACAGCGGCAAGGTGTCCGCGCTCAATGCCACGGTCAACTACGGCGGCGGCGACGTCGTCTACGGCATGATCCAGACCAACGTGTGCGCGGAGCCCGGCGACTCCGGCGGTCCGCTCTACTCCGGCTCCAAGGCGATCGGCCTCACCTCGGGCGGCAGTGGCAACTGCTCCTCCGGTGGTACGACGTTCTTCCAGCCGGTCCCCGAAGCGCTCAGCGCGTACGGCGTCAGTCTCTACTGACACCCGGGCGGCCGGTCCCGTCCCCCGGGACCGGCCCCCGACTCGAAAGGGCAAGTCGAACACGCCGAGCCCCCGCCCGAATTCCGGGCGGGGGCTCCCGCTGACCCCGCGGCCTTTGAGAGGATGCGGCACAGGACGGTCGCGCAGGAACAACGGGGGCGGACGCTGTGCCTCCCGGAGGGATGCCCTCCGGGAACCCCCGGCAGAGACCCCAGGGGGATCCAGGTCCGTGAATCGCATCGGAGTTACCGGTCACCGCAGCATCCCGCAGGAAGTGCACGCCCATGTGCTGGCCGCGATGTGTGCGGCGCTCAGCGGGCTCGACGGCTCGGTGGAGGCGCTGTCCAGCCTGGCCGTGGGGGCGGACCAGATCTTCGCCGGCCTCGCGCTCGCCCACGGCGCCGAACTGACCGCGGTCATCCCCAGCGTCGACTACGAGGCCTGCTTCGCCGACGGCGCCGAACTGGCCCGCTACCGCAGCCTGAGGGCCCGCGCCGCACGGGAGGTCCGGCTGGACTACGCGCACTCCACCGACGAGGCGTACTACGCGGCCGGCGCCTATATCGCCGACCACTGCGACCGCCTGCTCGCCGTCTGGGACGGACTGCCCGCCCGTGGTCTCGGCGGCACGGGCGACATCGTGACCTACGCCCGCGGGCTCGGCCGCCCGGTCACGGTGATCTGGCGGGACGGGGTCGTGCGCGCCTGACCCGGCGTGGCGGGTGCCGGACCGGACGGGCTGCGTGCCCCGGGCCGGCCAGGACTCACATCCGGTGCCTGACCAGCCAGTCCGTGTGCTCGGGGGAGACGATCCGCTCGGTCTCGAACACAGCGGCCGGCCACTGCCGCTCGGTCAGGATGGTCTCCATCGCGGCCTGCATGTTCTCCAGGTCCTCCTCCACCAGCGAGTGCGCGGACACGAGCGGGTGATGACGGCGCATCTCGTTCCAGGCGAGGCAGGCGGCCGCGGCGGCGGAGAACGACCCCGTCAGTGCGAAGGACCCGGCGGCGGAGAACGTCTGCAGCACGGCGAGGACCAGCGCGGGCAGCGTCAGCGCGGCAATGGTGCTGGACCAGACGAACGCACCACGTCGGGACACCTGCTGCCGCTTGCGGTACCAGCGCCGCTGCTCGATCAGCCGATCCCGGATGTACGTCTCCTTGCGCACGGTGAACGCCTTGTTCCGCAGCTCCCGCATGGAGGCCGTGATGAGCCCGCCGCCCTCTTCCGTCATCTCCTCGCGGGGGTCGTCCCACCCCACCTTCCGTAACTCCTGAAGCCCTTCCTCCAGCCGGTTGGCGAAGACGGCTTCCGGGTGTTCGGCGCCGGAGCCGAAGGGGGAGCCGTGGACCGCGTAGCGCCAGCAGTTGGACTTGATGAACTCCGCTGCGGACCGGTTGAGTTGCCAATGCGACTTTGCTTTGCGCCGGGAGGCCAGGAAGGTCGTGATCAGGACACCGAGATACGCCAACACCGCTACGACATGGAGGAGTTGAACGCTCCCGCCGACCTCGGCCTGCCAGGGCAGGGCGGCGGGCACGGTACCCAGGACGAGCAGGACCAGCTGACAGCGGGTGGTGTTGACCGCTTCCCGTTGGCGTGCGACCGCGATGGCGTCCGTGTGGTGGAAGAGCGCGGGCAGGTCCTCGCTCCGGAAGACCATGGACTGAAGTGGTCCGGGAATCGCCGTCATGTCACCCCGTCTGCAGTTGTGGGTATGCCCTTCGGGTCGTACGGCCGGCCTGGTCGTCGCCGGGTCGCGGGTACGGTCCCGGGGCTCGGGAGAGTGCGTGCGGAGGCCTGCCGGGGCCACGAGAGTAGGGTCGCGCCCCGGAGACCGCAATGGCGCCTCCGCGCGGGCAGGTGCTGTCGGCGCGCTCGCCGAGACGCTCTCGTGTGATCCGTCGCTCTGTGGGAAGGTCTGACAACTGCGGTGCTCACAAGGCGAGATGACTCGGAAACACACGGGCGCTCGTCATTCGGCGGGGGGAGAGACTGTGAACGAGGCAGGTCAGGCAGGCCAGGGCGGCGGTGTGCCTCTGTCCGACGTCCAACGCAGAATCCGCCGGAGTCCGTTGCTGTTCACGATTCCTCTGGTGCTGCTCGGACTCCTGCTGCTCATCCTCGTCTGGGAGGCAATTCGCGCCAACATGACAGGTGCCGCACGGACGGAATGGCCGTGGCGCCTGCAGCTGCTGGACATGGAGGCGCTGGGAAGCCTGCTGGCCGTCGCGGCAGGTGCCGTCCTGGCCAGGGCGCAGTACGCCCGCACCGTGCGGCCCTACCTGGGCTGGCGGGCTGCGTGGGTGAAGGGGGACCTCAGGGGCGACGTGCGGGCGTGGCGCGTGGGCATAGTCAACGGCGGGCAGCACATCGCGGCGATCGAGTCCTGGGAGTGCCAGGTGGTCGTGAAGGGTGGCGATCCCGCCGGCGCGCGGTGGGCCGACATCGACGACGCCGTGACCGAGCTGACCGCGGCCGGACTCGTGGTCGCCGAGGACTTCCAACTCGTCAAGTTCGGGCCGGGATTCCCGCTGGTCGGCACCGGAAGCCACGAGACGGTGCTCGTGGGTGCCTTCTCGAAGAGGTTCGTCGAGAAGGTCGAGTCGCTGTTCGTGCGGGTGCGGGTGACCGACGTCGTGGGTGACAGCCACGAACGCATAGGGGACTGCATGAAGGGTGCGCGGGCCATCGCCCAGGCCCCGCTCGACTGAGCCCCGCTCGGGCCGGAGGAGGGGAGAGGCGCGGTCCTGTGGGGCGGGCCGGTCGCAAGCCTTCGGCCTGCGCGTTACGTTGTCACCCGGCCGGGTCAATCGCCATCAGGATTTCCTGGATCGTATGGCCGGGTGAAGAGAACGTTTCGCGCAGCGTCGACGTGTGCGGGAGGCTGGGTTGGGAGTAAAGTCATCCCGCTGGGCTCTGTGAATATGCAGGTGCCGACAGCAACCCAATGTCCAGAAACAATCCATCGAGGACGGCCGTGAAGATCTACGCAACCTCCCCCTCCTTCGCTATCGCGAAGAAGAGTCGTGTGCCACTCACCGAGATCGACGCCCGAAGCGCCGATGCCTCCAGGAAGCTCGGCCGGGTATTCGGTACCTCAGCCGGTCGTTCGACTCGGACTTCGACCTTCAGTTCGGCACTCTGAGAAGAGCGCCGACGTGGCTAGACTGGGGGAATGACAGGACCCCTGGTCCCCTTCCGTGAGATCGTTCTCAAGGTTCACAGCCGCTGCGATCTCGCGTGCGACCATTGTTATATCTATGAACATGCTGACCAGAGCTGGCGTACCCGCCCCAAGACAATCTCTGACGAAGCTGTTTCATGGGCAGCTCGACGATTGGCCGAGCATGCTTCCACGCATGCCCTCGATTCGATGTCAGTGATCCTGCACGGAGGCGAGCCGCTCCTGGCCGGCCCAGCGCGCCTGCGCCGTGTCTGCGAGGAGCTCTCAGCGGCCTTGAACGGTATCGCTGAGCTGGACCTCAGGATCCACACCAACGGCGTCCAGCTCAGCCCCCGATATCTCGACCTCTTCGACGAGTTCGACGTCAAGGTCGGCATCTCGCTCGACGGTGACCGCACGGCGAACGACCGGCACCGCCGCTTCGCCAACGGGCGCACCAGCCACCCCCTCGTGCTCAAGGCCGTCGAACTGCTCCGGCAGGAGCGCTACCGCCATCTCGACCTCGGGCTGCTGTGCACCATCGACATCGAGAACGACCCGCACGCGGTCCTGGACGCCCTGATCGAGCTCGAACCACCGCTCATCGACTTCCTCCTCCCGCACGCCACCTGGGACGAGCCGCCGCCCCGGCCGGACGGATCCGAAACGGCCTACGCCGACTGGCTCCTCAAGGTCCACGACCGCTGGCAGGACCTGGGCAGTCCGGTGCCCGTACGCCTCTTCTCCTCCGTGCTGTCCACCCTGAGCGGCGGCCCCAGCCTCACCGAGTCGCTCGGACTCGCCCCCACCGATCTCGTGGTGGTCGAGACGGACGGTCAGCTGGAACAGGTCGACTCGCTCAAGAGCGCCTACGACGGTGCGGCGGCCACCGGATTCAACGTGTTCTCCCACTCCTTCGACGATGTCGCCGCCCATCCGGGGGTACGCGCGCGCCAGCTCGGTCTGGCCGGCGTCAGTGAGACCTGCCGCCGTTGCCCCGTCGTGCGTTCGTGCGGTGGAGGGCTGTACACGCACCGGTACCGCTCGGCCAACGACTTCGACAACCCGTCCGTGTACTGCCGCGACCTGGAGGCGCTGGTGCGCGGCATCGAGGCGCGTGCCCCGGTGCACCCGGCGGTGACGGACCGTGCCGAACTCGTCGACGCGCAGCTGGACCTGACCCGCACCCTGCTCGCGGGCCTGCACGCGGACCTGGACGGCCGCGGCGGCGCGCGGTGGGGCGAGGCCTGGGACCTGGCCGGCGTCCTGGAGGCGTCCGATGAGGGCGCCGCCGGGCTTGACCACGTGCTCGCGCACCCGTACACGCGGACCTGGCTGCTGGCGGTGCTGGAAGGGCTGCGTGCGGATCGGCCCGACGCCGTGGACGAGGCGCTGCGCCTGTCCGACCACCTCGCGGCCGCCGCGGTGCGGTCGGGCCTCGGCCTGACCGTGCGGGCCGAATACCGGGACGGGCGGCTCCACCTCCCCACGCTCGGCGAGCTCCGGGTCGGCCGGGAGGGTGAGCACGGCACCGTCCGGCTGCGGCCGTCCGGGGGCGGGTTCGTGGCCCGGCGTGACGACGGAGGCGGCGAATGGCGCGTCCTCGACGGGGCGGACAGCCCCGACTGGAGCCCGGTGCGCCGCCTCGGTCAGGACGGTGCGCCCCGCTTCGCCCTCGACGACCTGGACCCGTACCGGGACTGTTTCGGCGCTCCGGCGATGCCGCGGCTCGGGAGGGCCGCGGCCGATGAGTGGGAAGCCGGTCTCGCCGAGGCCTGGGAACTCCTGGCGAGGGAGGCGCCCCAGCACGCCGCGGCGGCCGTCGTCGGCCTGACGACGCTGACCCCCCTCACCGCCGGACAACACGCCGAGCGGCCGCACGGATACGGGACCATCGGCCTGACCTGGACGGACGACGCGAAGCAGCTGGCGCTCGAACTTCTGGGCGGTTTCCGGCGGACCACCTTGCGGGCATTGCTCGATGTCACCGATCTCTATGCGTCGGACGGGACCTGGGCCTATCGCCCCCGATGGCAGGAAGAGTCGGTTCCGTTTTCCCGGCTGTTGGCCGAAACCTATGAACGGGTGGCGTTGTCCGCCCTTGATCCCTGTTTCATGGACGGTATTGACGAGGCGCTCGGCATGATGGGTTCCGCAGCCGAGCCCACAGTCGGGGGAAGGCAGTTCATCGCCGCACTCAAGGAGGAGGTGAAGGAAACGCGGGACAAGTGGGCGGAATAGCCTCAAGATTGTTACGGCTCCGAACGTACGGGGTGAATCCTGGGTATGGATGACTGAAAAGCGGCGTTGAATGACCGAACGCCATGGGGGTGGAGCAAGGTCCGCTCCGGAATGATGAATTCGATCGCACCCCTTCATAGCCTGGGATGCGGTGATCACACAGGACGGGGGTCGTGTGCACGCATCGATGCAGCAGCGAGCGGCGGACCATCGGCCGTACTTTTTCCTGAGTTACGCGCATACACCGGGGTACGGCGGTGGAACGGACCCCGATATGTGGGTCGAACGGCTTTTCCAAGATCTCTGCGGTCATGTTATGGCCATGACCGATCTGCCCGCGGGCGCGTCCGCGGGGTTCATGGACCGGGAGATACGTTCCGGGGAGGGCTGGTCGGAGCGGCTGGGCAGCGTACTCGCCAGCTGCCGCGTCTTCGTACCGCTGTTCTCGCCGCGGTACTTCGCCAGTGAGATGTGCGGCAAGGAGTGGTACGCGTTCGAGCAGCGCGTCATTCACCAACGGGCCCGGTCGAACCAGTCGGCCGAGGCGATCGTTCCGGCACTCTGGGTCCCGGTGCCACCCAGCCAACTACCGGGATCGGCCGAGCGGTTACAGTTCAACCACCGTGATTTCGGGGAACGTTACGTCAGTGACGGACTCTACGGACTGATCAAACTCCGGCTGTTCGCCCAGGAATACGAACGGGCCGTCTACGAGCTCGCCAAGCGCATCGTCAGTGTCGCCGACACGGCGCAGATCGACACCGGAAGGCCCGTCGACTACCGCCTCGCCCCCAGCGCTTTCGGATCAGTGAGCAGCGGGGCGGGAGCCCCCCGGCCGATGCAGATCACCATCGCCGCTCCCACCCGGCACGACCTGCCGGAAGGACGTATCGCCGACTACTACGGCGACCACCCACAGGACTGGAATCCCTACCACCCGGCTGCCGCACGACCGTTGGCCTATGTCGCCGAGGAACTGGTCCGTGCGCTCAACTACCAGGCCGTCATCACCTCGTTCGACGAGGAGTCCGGGCAGCGCGAGGGCAAGCAGGAACCCAGGACGCCGGAGATACTCCTGGTCGACCGCTGGGCCCTGCAGGACGAGGACCGCAGACGCAGGCTCGCGGCATTCGACGCGGAGAACCGGCCCTGGGTGACCATGGTCGTGCCCTGGTGCCGCGACGACCACCAGAGCAGGGCCGCCGAGGCCGAACTGACCGAGAAGCTCGAACAGACGTTGCCGGTCAAGATGCGGCAGGGGCGGGCCTTCTGCCGCGCCGCGGCCAAGGGGGTGCCCACCATGGAGGCGTTCGGACAGGTCCTCCCCCAAGTGGTCGAGGTGGCCGCCCAGCAGTATCTGAGACATGCCACGGTCTATCCGCCGGCGGGCGGGCGGCACAGTGAACGGACGCGACTGATGGGGCCCATGGGCGGCACGCAGTTCATACCCGACATGCACGACCCTGCGACGGATGCGGAGGACGTATGACAGCCGGCCGTGACGGGCGCATCGTCACCTTCTACTCGTACAAGGGCGGTACGGGGCGCACGATGGCCCTGGCGAACACCGCCTGGATCCTCGCCGCCAATGGCAAGCGGGTACTGGCCGTCGACTGGGACCTGGAGGCTCCCGGACTCCACCGGTTCTTCCACCCCTTCCTCGACCCGTCGACGCTCGGTGCCACCACCGGGGTGATCGACCTGATCACCGAGTACGCCTGGGCCGCGACCAACCCCGTCCAGCGGTCCGACGACTGGCACCGCGACTACGCCCGCATCCAGCCGCACGCCGTCTCGCTCAATCCGGAGGCGCTCGGCTGGCAGTTCCCGCGGGGCGGCACGCTCGACTTCGTCTCGGCCGGGCGCCAGAACCGCGAGTACTCCGCCACCGTCTCCACCTTCGACTGGGACAACTTCTACGACCGGCTCGGCGGCGGCCACTTCTTCGACGCCCTGCGCGACGACATGAAGGCCAACTACGACTACGTACTCATCGACAGTCGCACCGGCCTCAGCGACATCGCCGACATCTGCACGGTCCACCTCCCGGACGTGCTCGTCGACTGTTTCACCCTGAGCGACCAGTCCATCGACGGAGCCGCCTCCGTCGCCCGGCAGATCGCCGAGCGCTACACGGGCCGGCCCATCTCCATCTTCCCCGTCCCGATGCGCATCGACGAGGGCGAGAAGGAGAAGGCCGACGCCGGCCGCGCCCTGGCTCGCCTGAAGTTCGACCGGCTGCCCCGCGACCTGTCGGGAGACGAACTCACCGCCTACTGGGGCGCGGTGGAGATTCCGTACCGCCCCTACTACGCGTACGAGGAAACCCTCGCGACCTTCGGGGACGAGGCCGGTCTCAGCAACTCGCTGCTGTCCGCCTTCGAACGCCTCACGGCGGTCGTCACCCAACAGGAAATCACCTCGATGCCCCCGGTCGGCGAAGAGGTACGGCTGCGCATCCGCGACGCTTTCACCCGGCGCAGGCCGGGCCTGCCCGCCGATCTCCTCCTCAGCTATGTGGCGGAGAACCGCATGTGGGCCGACTGGATCGAATCGGTCCTCACCCGGGCCGGATTCCGGGTCGTCCCGCGTGACGTGTCCGCCGATCCCGCACTGGCGGACGCCGCGCCCTCCGCGGCCGAGACCGCGACCCGCACGGTGGTGCTGCTCTCCAGCGCCTACCTCAAGTCCCAGCGGGCCGTGGACCTGTGGGACCGAGCGGTCTCCGAGGACCCCGGTGGCGGGCGGCGCCAGCTGCTGCCGCTGCGGATCGGCGATGTCCGGCTCTCCGCCCCCTACATCGACCGCAACCCGGTCGACCTGTTCCGGCTGGACGAGGTGCAGGCCACGACAGCCCTGATGCGCGCCCTGGACAGGTCGGTGCAGCTCGGCGACGGAGCGGCGGCCGGTCCCCGGTTCCCCGGCACGGTGCCGAAGATCTGGAACGCGCCGCCCCGCAACCCCGGTTTCACCGGCCGCTCCCTGGTCCTGGAGCGGATGCGCGACCAGCTGGGCGGGGGCATGGCCGTCGTGCTGCCGCAGCCGCAGACCCTGTACGGGCTCGGAGGCGTCGGCAAGACGCAGGTGGCCCTTGAGTACGTGCACCGCTTCATGGCCGACTACGACCTGGTGTGGTGGATATCGTCGGAGCAGACCGATGACGTGATCGCGGGACTCGCCGAACTGGCCATCCGGCTCGGTGCCCAGGGCGGCGACGACATGGCGGCGGCCTCCCAGGAGGCCGTCGACCTGCTGCGGCGCGGAGTGCCTTCGGACCGGTGGCTGCTCGTCTTCGACAACGCCGACGATCCCGAGCGCCTCAGGCGCTACTTCCCGCAGGGTGGCTCGGGGCACATCCTGGTGACCTCCAGGAACCAGGCATGGTCCCAGCACGGTGACGCGCTGCCTGTTGACGTCTTCCTCCGGGAGGAGTCGGTCGAGCACCTCCAGCGGCGGGCCCCGGGGCTGAGCGCCGAGGATGCCGCCCAGGTGGCGACAGCCGTCGGTGACCTGCCGCTCGCCGTCGAGCAGGCGGCGGCCTGGATCGCTGAGACCGCGACCCCCATCGACACCTATCTGGAGCAGCTGGCCCGCCAGGCTCCCCAGGTCCTGGCCCTGAACCAGCCCGCCGGATACCCGGAACCCGTCGCGGCGACCTGGAACATCTCCATCGAACGCCTCAAGGAGCGCTCGCCGGCGGCGGTGCGGCTGCTCCAGCTCTGTGCGTTCTTCGCACCCGAGCCGATCTCGGCGAATCTCCTGTACAGCAAGGAGATGATCGAGGCGCTGAAGCCGTACGACTCCTCGCTCCAGGAGAAGCTGGTGCTGGGCCGGGTCATCCGGGAGATCGGCCGGTTCGCCCTCGCCAAGGTCGACCAGGTCTCCAACTCCATCCAGGTCCACCGGCTGGTGCAGGCGGTGATCAGGGCTCAGCTCAGCGAGGAGGAACAGCGCGAGGCCCGGCACGTCGTCCACCGCATCCTCGCGGGCGCCAGGCCCGACGACACCGAACCGATCGACAACCCGGAGACCTGGCCGCGCTTCGCCACGATCTGGCCGCACCTCGGCCCGTCCGACGCGCGCAACTGCAGGGACCCCGAGACCCGCAGGCTCCTGATCGACCGGGTGCGCTATCTGTGGAAGCGCGGAGACGTCAGGACCGCGGGCACCCTCGGAGAAGAACTCCGGGAGAGCTGGCTGGAGATGCTGGGGGAACGGGACATCCAGTACCTGTACCTCTGCTTCCACCTCTCCAACATCCTGCGCACCCGCGGACGGTACGTGGAGGCGAGGGATCTCGACGAGTTCACCCTTCGGCTGCAGCGTGAGGTGCTGGGGCCGGAGCACCCGCACACGTACATGACCACCAGCGGTCTCGCCATCGACCTGGGTCTGCTCGGCGACTACGGGCGTGCCATCGAGTTGGCGACCGAAGCGCATGACGGCTTCAACCAGATCTTCCACGAGAGGCACGCCCGGACACTGGCGGCGGCCAACAACCTGGCGCTGAACCTGCGGAGCGTCGGACAGTACGCCAGGGCCAGGGAGATCGACCAGGACTGCTACGACCTGCGGTCGGAGGTGCTGGGGCAGGAACATCCGCACAGCCTGTCCTCTGCCCTCAACCTGGCCCGTGACCTGCGTGAGGTCGGCCGCTACGAGGACTCCGTAGGCCTGCTCAGCCGCACGTACGACACCCTCAAGGCCACCCTCGGCCGGACCTATCCGACCACCCTGAGTGCCTCGAAGAGCCTCGCGGTGTCGCTGCGCCGGGCGGGGCAACTGGAGGACGCGCGCAGGCTGACGGTGGCCACGCGCGCCAGGTACCGGGCCAAGTACACCTCGGCCAACCCGGAATCACTGGCCTGTGACCTCAACATGGCGGCCGACCTGTTCGCCGCGGGGGAGGCGGCCGAGGCCCGGGACACCGCGCAGGAGGTCGTCAACCAGTACATGAAGGTGCCGGGGGAGCAGCACCCGTACACCCTGGCCGCGCAGAACAACCTCGGCGCCTACCTCTCGGGGACGGGTGTGCCCGGGGAGGCGGAGAGACTGCTGACGAAGGTGGTCGCCTCGATGCGCGAGGTGTTCGGGCGGGAGCATCCGAACACCCTGTTCTCCGCCATGAACCTGGCCAACGCGACAGCCGTCGAGGGCGACCTCGGCATCGTGCTGGAGACCGAGCGGCGGGTCTCCGGCCAGCTCAGAGAGGTTCTCGGGGCACACCATCCGGAGACCCTGGCCATGACCTCCAACCTCGCGGTCACGCTCGACGCGATGGGGCGCAAGGACGAGGCGCTGAGACTGCGGGCGGAGACCGGTGACGAGCTGGCGCGGCAGCTCGGGGACGATCATCCGCTGACCCGGATCGCGAGGGACGAGCGCAGGTTCTGGCGAGAGCTGGAACCGATGTCGGTGTGATCCAGGCCGGGGCTCCCGTTCGGAGCCCCGGTCACCTGGATCACCGGACCGCTGTCTTCACCGGACCGCTGTCTTCACCGGACCGCAGTCTTCAGCAGACCGCGGCTTCCCGTTCGTCCAGCAGCCAGTTGAGCACGGACGGAAGTACGGACAGCGCATCGAAGTGTGCCGCCGTCGGTTCCATCACAGCGGTGACGTCCGGGATCTGTCCGGCCAGCCAACGGGAGTGGCCGATCGGCGAGAACACGTCCTTCTCACCGTGCCACAGCATCACGGGACCCGTGATGTCCGCGGGGTCGAACCCCCAGGGCCGGCAGAACGCGATCGCGTCGTCGATCCATCCGTACGCCGATGTACGCAGCCCCTCACGGTAGTTGGCGAGCAGCATGGTGCGAATGCCGACATCGTTGACCACGATCCGGTCGGAGTCGGTCAGCTCGCGGCGCAGGTCGTCCAGGAGCCGGACCGGGTCCTGCCGGATCTCCGCAGAGCGGCTGATGAAGGACTCCGCGAGTCCGTCGGGATCGGCCGCGGCGGTGGAGTACGCGAGTACGTTCGACGCGGCCATCCCGTCGAACCAGTCGAGGCCCTCGGCGTCCCAGGGGGCCAGGCCCACCAGCGCGGCGGTACGGGTCACGCGGTCGGGCATCAGCGCGGCACAGGCCAGGGCGTGCGGCGCGCCGCCGGACCGGCCGACCACGGCGAAGTGCTCCAGGCCCAGCGAGTCCGCGATCGCCCGTACGTCCTCGACGACATCCACCACCCGGCGTCCCGGCAGCCGGTCGGAACCACCGTAGCCCGGACGGTCGTAGGCGATCAGCTGCATCTTGCGCTGGTAGAGGACCATGCCACGTGGAGCGGGGCCGAGCCGGCTGCCCGGCATTCCGTGGAGGAGGAAGACAGGTCTGCCGTGCGGATCCCCCTGACGCTCGACCATCAGATGCCGCCCGTCCGCCACCCGCACCCGATTGCGCACCCCGACTCCTCTGTTCGTCGACCCCGCGTGTTCCGGGCATCAACTGCCCGGCGTGTGCTGTCAGTCCGATGATGGCGCATCAATGGCGCGACCGGCACTCCTTGTCGGAAGGAACCCGTGTTCGCCGGAGGGGGCCTGCACCGCATCCGGACCCGCAGCCCCAGTATCCGGACTCTGGAGGGCGAGAACAGGACAGGACCTCTCCTCACCGGCTGCCGACGCGGCGATCGCACCTGGTGTTCGCAGGCGGAACCGGCAACGCTGACCCCCGGTAAGTGAACACGGTGAGACCGAAGAGGTCTTGTCGTGTGTGCGTCCTGGAGTCGGCCTTGTGTGCTATCTGCCCCGTCGGAATAGTGGGCGCCCCATCCTCCGTGTACGGGCGACCCCACATCACCCGTGCGCGGCCCCACAGGAGGTCGAAGTTGAAGCATCGACGCATATCCAGGAAGCGCGCAGTGCTGGCGGGTTCGGCGGTGGTCGCCCTGGTCGCAGCGGGAGCGACGTTCCAGAGTGCGAACGCCAGTGAAGGAACGCCCGAGGTCACCGCGCGGACGCTGACGGCCGACGCGGCCGGAAAGCTCGCCACCGGTCTCGGGAAGGACCTGGGCAGCGACGCGGCCGGGTCGTACTACGACGCCAAGTCGAAGAACCTGGTGATGAACGTGGTCGACCGGGCAGCCGTCGATCAGGTGCGGCAGGCGGGCGGCAAGGCCAGAGTCGTACAGAACTCGCTCGCCGATCTGAAGTCGGCACAGCAGACCCTGGCCGGCAAGGCCTCGATCCCCGGCACCTCGTGGGCCGTCGACCCGGTCAGCAACAAGGTCGTCGTCACGGCCGACCGTACGGTCAAGGGTGCCGACCTGAGCCGGCTCACCTCGGTCGTCGAGGGGCTGGGCGGCAAGGCCCGGCTCACGAAGTCCGCCGGGGAGTTCAAGCCGCTCATCGCGGGCGGCGACGCGATCTGGGGCGACGGCGGGCGCTGCTCGCTCGGCTTCAACGTGGTCAAGGGCGGCGAACCGTACTTCCTGACCGCCGGGCACTGCACCGAGGCGATCTCCAGCTGGTCGGACTCGCAGGGCGGCGGGCAGATCGGCACCAACGCGGGCTCGGAGTTCCCGGGCAACGACTTCGGGCTGGTGAAGTACACCTCGGGCACGGAGCACCCCAGCGAGGTCGACCTCTACAACGGCTCCACCCAGACGATCACCAAGGCGGGCGAGGCGACCGTCGGGATGACGGTGTCGCGCAGCGGTTCCACCACCCAGGTGCACGACGGCCAGGTGACGGGGCTGAACGCCACGGTCAACTACGGCAACGGCGACATCGTCAACGGGCTGATCCAGACGACGGTCTGCGCCGAGCCCGGCGACAGCGGCGGCTCGCTCTTCGCCGGTGACACGGCGATCGGGCTGACCTCGGGTGGCAGCGGCGACTGCTCCTCGGGCGGCGAGACGTTCTTCCAGCCGGTGCCGGAGGCGCTGGCGGCGTTCGGGGCCGAGATCGGCTGACAGCTCCGCGCAGTGGTGGATGGCCCCCGGCGCTGCCGGGGGCCATTCGCGTCGGGTCCGGCCCAGTCGCGCGCCGTCCCCGTCAGTTCGTCAGCCCGCCTGCCGCCAGACGGTCCCGCACATCGTCCACGACGCCGCGACCGAGGCCGGCCGTCCGGGACAGCAGCGACTCGAAAGCCGTGAGGCGGCGGAAGGTGTCGGCGTAGACCGCCTGCTCATCGAGAGGCAGCTGGAGCACCAGGAGGCGGCGGACGTCGACCCGGGAGGAGCTGGATGCGTGAGTTCCTGCCTGCCGGCCGTTCATGGGTGCGCGAAGACAGCCGGCGAGGAAGTCGGCGTCCAGTTTCTCCGGAGCGACGCGCAAGGCGTACAACTGTGGTCCCAGCGCCACGGGTTCGCCGTGGTGCACCCAAGCCTTGAACGCACGGACCACCCCGGCGACCACCACATCGCCCTCCTTCACCACAGTGTGCGCGGCATCCGGTCTCACCTCTCCGGTGGGCACGCCGTCCGTGAGCAGATCGGCCACGGTGAGCAGGGGCAGGCGAGCCCCCGGCTCGGCATCTGCGGTGTCCGCGGGCTGTTGCCCCGCACCCAGAGTGAGGGCGCCCGCCTTGACGAGGTCCCCCACTGTGGCGGTGGCCCGCGGCTCCGCGCTTGTCAGGGCGACCTTCGACAGGTGACTCACGAGCTCGCTCAGCTCGTTGAGGCACCCGCTCAGTTCGCCCCACGAAGCGGTGAGCTCGCCCCTGGACGGTTCTGTTCCGGCCCCTGTGTAGCGGCCCGGGGTGACGTCCACCTCATCGTCGAGCAGGTCGAGCAGAGAAACCCGCACCGCCCCTTCGGGCAGAGCGTCCACCGGGCCGTCGAGCTGTGACACCGCGGAGCGGACGAACTCGGTGAGGGCCGTCCAGTCGGGCCCCTGCTCACGCATTACCGGCCTCGCCGAACGCGTAGCGTCGACGAGCAGGGCGTCCTGAGCCGAGGGGCCCGCGGCGGCCCCCTCGGGAGCGGCGCGAAGGATCCAGAGCTGGAGCGAAACGCTGTGCGGCTGCGCGCAGCCGGGCGGCAGGGCCACGACGGCCCGCAGCATTCCGGTACGCAACAGCGAGCCCCGGATGCGGCGCCCGGCCTTGCGGGAGGCGACAGCCGGAGGCAGCACGATCACAGCGGTGCCGCCGGGCCTGAGATGGGCGAGGAGATGCTGGACCCAGGCCAGTTCCGGCTCGGTGCGAGGCGGTAGCCCGTGAGTCCAGCGCTGATCGGTTGCCAGTTCCTCGTAGCCCCAGTCGCGCTCGTTGAACGGCGGATTGCACAGGGCGACGTCCGCCCTCAGCCCGGGGAACGGATCCGCACGCAAGGAGTCGACGGATTCGATCTCGGTACGGACGTCCCGCCCCTCGGTCACGAACTCCAGCCGCGCGGACGCGAGAGCGGCCAGCGCCGGGTCACGTTCGCACCCCAGCAGGGTCAGACCGGGGCCGTCGTACTCCTGGGCGGCTGCCGCCACCAGGTGCCCCGTGCCACAGGCCGGGTCGAAGACGCTGAGCCCGCCCTCCCCGTCGCCGAGCCTGCTGTCGAGTGCGATCCGGGCCATAAGTGCGGCCAGTTGGGGAGGCGTGGTGCTGAGCTGGCGCACATGAGTGTCCAGCCAGCGCTGCAACAGGAACTCGAATGTGGCACGCTGCCCCTCGCTGCGCCCCAGACGGGCGGCGTCCGTGACCAGACTCCTGGCCTCGTCGGAGAGCTCCGACGTGGTGGACCGGGCCCGGGGCGAACGCATCCGGCGCGCCGCCTCGGCGATCGTGAAGCCCGATTCGTCACGGCTGCCGAGCGCCTCGAACCGCGGCCACAGGAACTCGCGAGCCCCGGCGTCCGACAGCTTTCCCTTACTGCGCAGCCACTGCTCGACCTCGGCCAGCGAGAACTGCGGGCTGACGTCCGTGCCGCCGATGCGGGAGGGGAACGAGTCGTGACGGCGTCGCCAGTTGCTCACCGCCGCACGGCCCACACCGGCGATCCGGGCGATCTCGGCCAGGCTGACGGGTACGGGGCTGGTTGTGCTCATCGAAGGCTCTCCGGGGGTGATGTGCGGGCTCTGGCCTGTCCGGCCTGCGGGTCGGCATCCCAGCGGCAACCGCTGTTCTGGCAGGCTACTACGCACATTGACTTTGTTCACAGGCTCGACTTGTGACATCGGTGTGTGAATCATGTGGAGGGTGGGAGATATGCAGACGTTCGCACCGGGAATGGTGCTGCACGACCGGTACCGGCTGGAGTCCGTGCTCGGGCGCGGCGTGATGGGTCAGGTGTGGCAGGGAAGCGATCTGCGCCTGGACCGCCCGGTGGCGGTGAAGACCATCGCGTCCGAGCTGATGGCCGTGGAGCGCGGGCGCGACGAGGCCCTGGCGCGCTTCGGGCGCGAGGCACGGGCGGCTGCCCGCCTCGACCACCCCAACGTCACCACCGTGTACGACGCCTCGGTCACCGAGGGAACCTGCTGCCTCGTCATGCAGCTGGTCGACGGGACCACCCTGGACTACCTCTTCGACCAGCAGGAGGGCGAACGCTTTGACGTGCCTACTGCGGCCGCTGTCGCCGCACAGCTGTGCTCGGGACTGTCCGCCGTGCATGCCGCCGGACTGGTCCACCGGGACCTCAAGACCCAGAACGTCATGGTCCGGCGCGACGGGATCGTCAAGATTCTGGACTTCGGTCTCGTCAAGCTGCTCGCGGACGTGGACCCGCGCCTGACCATGACCGGGGAGGGCATCGGCAACATCCTCTGCGCCTCGCCCGAGCTGCTGTCCGGCCGTGGCGCCATCGACGGCCGTAGTGATCTCTACGCGGTGGGCTGTCTGCTGCACCACATGCTCACCGGCGCACCTCCCTTCGCCACCGACCAGCCCGCCCGTCTGGTTTCCTGCCACCTGAACGAAGTTCCGCCGCCGGCTGCGACATCAGGCGTGGATGTTCCAGACCCGCTGCAGGAGCTCATCAGCTCACTGCTGGCCAAGGATCCGCACGAGCGTCCGGCTTCCGCCACCGAGGTGTACGTGGCCCTCGCTCCCTACCTCCCGGGCCCCGCCCCTGAGCTGGCCTCCCACCGCCGTCCTGCCGAGGACCCCTGTCGGCCCTTCCGTGTCCCGCAAGGACCGCGTCCCCTGTGATGGGTGAGAGGATGTTGCCGCCGATCGGGTGCGCCGCACTGCCTCGGTCGTAGGGGTGTGACAGGCGCTGTCGGCGCCGGAACTGGGGACGGGCGCAATGCGGCGAAGCCTTGGGCGGTACGAGCTCACTCACGAGCTGGGCCGGGGAGGCATGGGCGTCGTCTGGGCGGCGTGTGACCCCGCCGACGGACGGGAGGTGGCTGTCAAGCTGCTCATTCCCCGGGGGTACGGCTCCGAGCTGTCGACCCTGGAACGCCGGTTCCTGCGCGAGGCGCGGATCACCGCCCGCCTGAGTCACCCCGGTATTCCGGAGGTGTACGACCACGGCAGCCAGGACGGCGAGCTGTACCTGGTGATGGAGCGCGTACCGGGCCGCGCCCTGGACGCGGTGCTCAAGGACGAAGGCACTCTGGCCGTCGAGCAGGCCGCCGCTGTCGCCCGGACCGTCGCCGACGTGCTGGCCTATGCCCACGGCCAGGGCGTCGTCCACCGCGATCTCAAGCCCTCGAATCTGATGATCACGCCTGCCGACGAGGTCAAGGTGCTGGACTTCGGCGTCGCGGCCGCCCTGGAACCCCGTCCGGGCGAGACGCGCTTCACCGCGGCCAATGCCACCCCCGGGACAGTGATCTACATGGCGCCCGAGCAGGCGGTCGGCAAGACCGTCCCGGCGAGTGACCTCTACTCGCTCGGCTGCGTCCTGTACGAACTGCTCGCCGGGAAGCCTCCGTTCACGGAGGGCGGCCTCTTCATGCTGTACCACCAGCATGCGAACGATCCCGTGCCACAGCTCGACGGGCTTCGGCATGGCATTCCTCCCGGTCTGACGCAGCTGGTGGAAGCCCTGCTGGAGAAGGAACCGGAGAACCGGCCCGGATCGGCGGCGGAGGTGTGCGCACTGCTCGCGGCCTGGGCTCCCGCGCCGGCCGCGACCGTTCTCGTCCATCCGAGACTGGCCGAGATCACCGCCCTGCGCCGCTCCGGTCGCCCGGCCCCCGCGCTGGAGGAGTACCGGGACCTTCTCGCGACCCCCGGCCTCGGCCCCGCCGACGTCCTCGCGGCCCGGGTCGGTGCCGCCCTGTGCGACGGGGCGCTCGGCCGCACTCGCGAGGCGCTGCAGGAGCTCATGTCCGTGCTCGCGGAACAGCGCAGCCTTCTGGGACCGGCCGATCCCGGAGTGCTGGACACGCGCTACGAGATCGCGGTGCTCCTGGTGCGCGCGGGGGACCGGCATCCCGCGGCGGAACTGCTGCGCCGGCTGGCTGATGACGAGGAGCGCGCCCTGGCTTCGGACGACCCGCGCCGGGGCCGGTCGCGGGCACTCCTGAAGCGCCTGGACCGTATGCCGCGTCCATGACTTTGTAATCTCTGTTCACAGTTATATTGGCATGTTACGCTGCGACGGCGCCGCTCGGGTGGGAGCGCAGGGCCCTCACCCACGGGCGGCTGCCGCAGAAATCGAGGGGAACAGCGCCGATGACGTCAACAGCCCAGCGCGAGAGCGAGCGGACCGGGGCGCAGGAGCTTCCCGAGGAAGGGAAGCTGGTCGAGGTACGCGGCCAGTCCTGGGTGGTCGCCCGCGTCGAGCCGTCCCCGTCCGGAGGCGAGGACGACACGCGCAGGCCCGCCACCCTCATCCACCTCCAGTCCGTCGCCGACGGCCGCTTCGGCGACACGCTCTCCGTTATCTGGGAGGTCGAGCCCGGCCGCCGCGTCCTGCCCGCCGGCTCCCTTCCCGACGCCTCCACCGGCCAGTACGACCCGCCGTCCCGCCTCGCCGCGTTCCTCGACGCCGTCCGCTGGTCCGCCGTCGCCTCCGCCGACTCCAAGACGCTCCAGGCCCCCTTCCGCTCAGGCGTCGCCGTCGAGCCCTACCAGCTGGAGCCCGTCTCCCGCGCGGTCGGCGCTCCCCGCGTCAACCTGCTGCTCGCCGACGACGTCGGCCTGGGCAAGACCGTAGAGGCGGGCCTCGTCGCCCAGGAGCTGCTGCTGCGCGGCCGTGCCCGCCGCATCATGGTCGTCTGCCCTGCCGGGCTCACCCTGAAGTGGCGCGACGAGATGGCGGAGAAGTTCGGCCTCGACTTCACCGTCGTCAACTCCGAGCACTGCGCCCGGCTCCGCCGCACCCACGGCACCTCCGCCAACCCCTTCCGTGTCCACCCGCTGACCATCGTGTCGCTGCCCTGGCTGCGCGGCACGAAGGCCCAGCGCCTCCTCGACGAGGTCATCGGCGCCACCGAGGAGAGCCGCGACGGCGACCACAAGCGGTTCTTCGACCTGCTGATCCTCGACGAGGCCCACCATGTCGCCCCGTCCGCCCCCAAGCAGGTCTACGCGGTCGACTCCCAGCAGACGAAGCTGATCCGCCGCCTCGTCCCGCACTTCGAGCACCGCCTCTTCCTCTCCGCCACCCCGCACAACGGCTACCCCGAGTCCTACACCGCGCTCCTCGAACTCATCGACGACCAGCGATTCGCCCGCGGCATGGACCCCGACAAGGACGCGCTGAAGGACACCGTCGTACGCCGCCTCAAGGCAACGGTCACCAACGCCGACGGCACACCTCGCTTCCGTACCCGCAGGACCGAGCAGCTCCCGGTCGACTACACCGGCACCGAGCGCGAGATCCACGGCCTGCTCAGCTCGTTCGCCGATCTGCGGCGCAAGAAGCTCGTCCCGACCGCCAAGGGCGGCCGCCGCGCCGCCGACCTGGTGACCCTGCTGCTGAAGAAGCGTCTCTTCTCCTCCCCGGCCGCCTTCCTCCGCACGGTCCGCGTGTACCTGTCCCATCTGGAGGACACCGGCTCCCGCACACGCAGCGCGGCTGCCGAAGTCCCGGACTGGCTGGACGACTTCGCGGACATGGTCGCCGACCTGGACGACCTCGGGCTCGTCGACGCCGAGGACGCCGCCCTCACCCGCTCCACCTCTCTCACCCCCGCCGAGGACAACCAGGAGCTCGACCTGCTCCAGCGGATGGAGCGCTGGGCAGTCACCCACGAGGCCGACGCCGACTCCAAGGCGGCCGTGCTCCTGCGCACCCTCAAGGCTGTCTGCCGCACCGCCGACGGCAAGCACTGGACGAACGAGCGCATCGTCGTCTTCACCGAGTACCGCGACACCCTGGACTGGCTCCTCACCCTGCTCCGCCAGGAGAAGCTCACCGACGACGGCCGCACCGCCGTCCTGCACGGTGGCCTCAGCACCGAGGACCGCGAGCGCATCCGCCTCGGCTTCCAGGCCGACCCGGCCACCGCCGAGGGCGCGGTCCGCATCCTGCTCGCCACCGACGCGGCCGGCGAGGGCATCGACCTCCAGAACCACTGCCACCGTCTGATCAACTACGACATCCCGTTCAACCCCAACAAGCTCGAACAGCGCATCGGGCGCATCGACCGCTGGGGGCAGCGCCACGACCCGGAGATCTCCCACTTCATCGGCTCCGGCTGGCAGCAGGCCCAGGCCGGATCGTACGAAGCGGATCTGGAGTTCCTGTCCCGCGTGGCGAAGAAGGTCGCCCGCATGGAACAGGACCTCGGCTCCGTGAACGCCGTCATCGCCGAGGCCGTCCAGCGCCGCATGACCGGCGACACCATGCCCGTCGACATCGAGAACGCCAAGCCCCGCACCATCCAGGGCCGCCGCACCGGCGGCGAGGTCGCCCCCGAGCAGAACGTCACCGCCCAGTCCAGGCGTCTCGCCGACCAGTACGACGAGACCGTCTCCACGCTCGGCCTCACCCCGGCCAACATCAAGCGCGTCGTCGACACCGCCCTCGCCCTCGACCACCAGCCGCCCCTGACCCCCGACCGCACCCTGGCCGAGGACTTCGACCCGGGCGACCTGTACGAGGTCCCGCCCCTCTCCGGCACCTGGGAACGGGCGAGCCGCGGTCTCGCCCACAAGCTCCGCGAGGACGAGCAGCGCCCCATCACGTTCGACGCGGCCGTCGCGGCCCGGGGCCGTGACGACGTCGTCCTCACCCACCTCAAGCACCCCCTCGTGGCCCTGTCGACCCGCCTGCTGACCGCTGCGGTCTGGAACGCGGACTCCGTCGGCCTGCACCGCGTCACTGCCGTCGTCAGCGACGACCCGGCGGTCACGACCACCCTCGTCTCGGCCTACGCCCGGTACGTCCTCGTCGGCAACGACGGCACCCGGCTGCACGAGGAGGTCATCCACGCGGGCGGCTGGTTCGGCGACACGGGCCGCTTCCGCCGCTGGGAGTCCGTACGCACGCAGGGCGACGCCCTCGCGAAGGCCCTCACCGAAGGCACCGAGGCGGCCCCGCACCTCAGGCAGGAACTCACCACCGCCTGGGAGAAGCTCGCCACACCGCTGAACACCTCCCTCGAAGCACGGGCCCGCGAACGAGGCGACAGCCTGGTCAAGGCCCTAGCCGACCGGCGCAGGCAGGAAGAGGACCGCATCATGGCGACCCTCGGCCGCTTCGAAGCGACTCTGCAGGCCAAGCTCAAGGAGGACGGCGACGGCACGGGCGAGCAGTACGCGCTCTTCAGCCGGCATGACATCACCGCCGCCGAACGCCGCCAGTACGACGACGACCGGACCCGCTGGCAGCAGCGCCTCGACGGCCTGCCCGCCGAGCGTGAGCGGGAACTCGCCGCGATCACCGCCCGCTACCGCGACCCCCGCGCCCACCTCTTCCCCGTAGCCGTCGTCTTCGTGATCCCCGCAAAGGAAGCCCGCCGATGAGCCCCCGCCCCGTCAACCGTGGTCTCGCCGCAGCCAAGGCGCAGGCGCTCGACGGCCGCCGCCAGCACCAGGAATGGCTCGACCTCACCGAGGTCTCGGGCCCCTTCCTCACCATGCCGGTCCTGCGACAGGCCTGGCCCCAGCTCGACGCCCTGGAGAGGGACGACCGCGCCCGCCTGCGGGCCCGCCACGCGGACTGGCAGAACGACACCACCGCGGGCCGGGACGAATGGGTCGCGCACATCCTGCGCTCCCTCCTCGGCTGGGGCGACGCGCTCACGCTCCGCCAGGGCGAGGACGAGGACATCGACCTCGACCGCCTCACTCTCCACGTCCCCGAACACGGCGCGGTACTCCGCCCCGACTTCGCCCTCGCCGAACCGGGCACCGGCCTCGCGGCCGAACCCGACACGGCCTCGGCCGCGAAGCGGGTCCGCGTACTCGGCATGACAGTCCCCGCCGGAACCGTCCCCACCTCGCGCTCCGCCGCCGGCGCCGACTGGGCGGCCTCCCCGGCGGACCGCCTGGGACGGCTCCTGCGCCACCACGACATCCCGCTCGGCCTCGTCACGGACGGCCGCTGGTGGTGCCTGGTCTGGGCCCCCATCGGCGGCGTCACCACCACGGCCGTCTTCGACACCATCGGCTGGAACGAGGCCGCCGAACGCAACGTGGTCCGCGCCTTCGTCTCCCTCCTCCGTCGCCGTCGCTTCTTCGAGTACGAGGACGCCGAGACGCTGGTCGGCCTGCTGAAGGCCAGCCTGGCCGCCGGTGAGGACGTCACCGAAGCGCTCGGCGTCCAGGTCCGCCAGGCCGTGGAGCTCCTCGTCGACGCCATCGGGCGGGCGGACGTCCGGGCGATGGACGCGGGCGCCCCCGGGCTGCACGCCTCCGGCGTGGCCGCCGGCGAGGTCTACCGGGGCGCGGTCGCGGTGATGATGCGCATCGTCTTCCTCCTGTACGCGGAGGAACGTGGCCTGCTGCCGGCGGACAACGAGGTGTACGCGACGTCGTACTCGGCCCGCTTCCTGCGCTCCGAACTCAAGGCCCGCGCCGACGAGGAGGGCGAGAGCGCCCTCGAACACACCACCTCCGCCTGGCACCGCCTGATCGCCCTCTTCCACGCGGTGCACGGGGGAGTGGACCACCCCGAGCTGCACCTCCCGGCATACGACGGCTCGATCTTCGCCCCGGACACGTACGCCTGGCTGGAGCTCACCACCCCGCTCCTCCCGATCGACGACCGCACGGTCCTGCACATGCTCCAGTCGGTGCAGGAGGTCCGCGTCGGCACGGGCAAGAACGCCGAAGTCCGCACGCTGAGCTTCCGTGCCCTGGACGTGGAGCAGATCGGTTACGTGTACGAGGGCCTGCTCTCGTACGGCGGCGAGCGCGCGGTCGAGGACATGGTGGGGCTGATCGGTCCGGGGGGCCTCGAACACGAGGTGGCGCTGCGGGAGTTGGAGGCGCTGGCGGTCAAGTCCGGCGGTTCTGTCCCGGCCCTGGCCAAGGCCATCCACGAGAAGTGGAAGGACCCGAAGCCCCCGGCGAGCGCTTCGCGGCTGGAAAAGCTGCTGGCCCCGGCGAAGGACGAGGTGGAGGCGCGCAGGCAGCTGAACGCGGTGACGAAGGACGTGGCACTGAGCGAGCGCCTGCTGCCGTTCTTCGGCATCCTGCGGCGCGACCTCCGTGACCTGCCGATGGTCATCCCGAACGGTTCGCTGTACGTCACGGAGTCCTCGCTCCGGAAGAACACGGGCACGCACTACACACCCAGGTTCCTGGCGGAGGACGTGGTCCGGCACGCGCTCGAGCCGCTGGTGTACGAGCCGGGGCCGCTCCAGACGGCGGATGCGGGGGAGTGGCGGCTGAAGTCGCCCGAGCAGATCCTGAAGCTGAAGGTCGCGGACATCGCGATGGGGTCAGCGGCGTTCCTGGTGGCGGCGTGCCGTTACCTGGGGGACCGCCTGATCGAGGCGTGGGAGAACCAGGGCCGTACGGACGCGATGACGTACCGGGCCGGCCGGGCCGTCGACGCGGTGACGGCCGCGGACGCGGAGCAGGACCCGGTGGTCGTCGAGTCCCGCCGCCAGATCATCGAGCACTGCCTGTACGGGGTGGACATCAACCCGATGGCCGTGGAGATGGCGAAGCTGTCGCTGTGGCTGGTGTCGATGGACCCGACCCGGCCGTTCACGTTCCTGGACGACCGGTTGGTGGCGGGGGACTCGCTGCTGGGCGTGCACAACATGGAGCAGTTGCAGTCGGTGCACATGAAGCCGAGGGCGCAGAGCGACGTACTGGTGCACGAGGCCGCGTCATTGATCGACGAGCTGACGGCGGAACGCCTGGCGATCACCGCGATCAAGGGCGTGGACTTGCCCGCGCTCCAGCAGAAGCGGGAGCGGCTGGCGGAGGTCAACCGGCACTCGCGGAAGCTGCGGTTGGTGGGCGACCTGATCGCGGGGGCGGCGCTGGCCACTTGTGCGTCGGGGCGGGTGGAGTGGTACGCGCCGGATGGCGGCGAGCGGGTCAGGGACCTGTTCCCGCAGGCGGCTTGGCTCGTGGAGAAGCTCTTTGCGGAGGGCGTCGAGGACGACTCGGAGATCGTGCGGCAGGCGCGGGTGACGGCGGAGGAGTGGCTGGGGGCGGAGTTGCCGGCGGGGGGTATGGAGCGGCGGCCGGTGCATTGGCCGTTGGTGTTTCCGGAGGTGTTTTCGGTGGGGGGTGGGTTTGATGCGGTTGTGGGGAACCCGCCTTTTTTGGGTGGGCTTAAGCTCAAGACTGCGTTTGGTGAGGCTTATAGAGAGTATCTGGTCGAACATTTGGGACGGGGGATTCGTGGGATCCGAGGTACTGCGGACCTTGTGGCCTACTTCCTTATGCGGATGGATGACGCTCAAAATCCCGATGGCCAAGGCGCAATCATTGCAACTAATACCCTATCTCAGGGTGATTCCCGTGCTGTTGGGCTTGAGCAGCTCATGCGTGATGGAGTTCAGGTTAGGCGTGCTGTCAAGAGCGAGGCTTGGCCATCGAAGTCGGCAGTTCTTGAGTATTGTGCTGTTTGGTTGAGTAAGAATCCAATGAGCGCTGACGTCAGGTGTCACTTGGATGGCGTTCCGGTACGTGCTATCACGTCATCTCTGACTCCTGTGACTCGGTTCTCCGGGCCAATTGGCCGGCTGGTCGCCAATAAATTCTTGGTGTTTCAGGGGTCCAATATTCTCGGAACTGGATTCACCATGCCGCCTGAAGAAGCGAGGCGTTGGGTTTTTGAGAGCCCCGGGAATGCGCAAGTTCTGAGGTCGTACCTCAACGGGCAGGACTTGAATGGGCGAAGTGATCTGTCAGCGAGTCGCTCAGTTATCTCTTTTTGGGATTGGGATCTCGACAAGGCTAGGGAATATCCAGGTCTTTTGGAGCGAGTCAGGGAGCGAGTAAAGCCTCAGCGGGACAGTGACCCAATTAAGAGCTACAGGGAGTATTGGTGGAGATTCGCTGCCCATCGGCCCAACCTGTATAGGGGCATTGAACCTCTCGATCGATGTATCGTAATTACACTGGTGAGTAAGGTAGTAATGCCTGTGATGGTGTCAACCGGGCAAGTCTTTTCGCACATGCTTGGAGTCTTCTCTTCTGACGACCCAGCATTGCTCGCTGTTCTCTCCAGTTCTTCTCATTACTGGTGGGCGATTGATCGGGGCTCGACGATGAAGGGTGACCTCCGCTACACCCCCACCGACGTCTTTGAAACTCTTGTCCGTCCACCGCTAACTCCCCGTCTCCGTGCCTCCGGTACCCGCATCGACACTTACCGCCGGGACCTCATGCTGGCCCGCAATATGGGTCTAACCGCCACCTACAACCTCGTCCACAACCCCGACTGCCAGGACGACGACATCGTCGAACTCCGCCGCATCCACCAGGAGATCGACCGAGCCACCGTCGAGGCATACGGCTGGTTCGACCTCCTGGACGACTCCGGGCAGACCCCGCACGCGGACCCGACGCACGAGACATTCCCGCTGGACCACGGCTTCCACGAGACGGACCAGGGCACCCGTTACACCATCGGGCTGCTCGCCCGGACCGAGATCATCGACCGGCTGCGCCAGTTGAATCACCAGGCGTACGCGGACGAGGTCCACCTCGGGCTGCACAAGAAGCCGGCCAAGCATCCGGACATGCCGAAACCCTCTGCCGACGCCATCCGGAAGCGCAAGGAGCAGCTCGCTGCGCGAGGCGGATCAGATTTCGGTCAGGGCGGAGAGGGCGCCCTCTTCTGAGCCTGCCGCACGACAACGGGCCCGTCCGCGTCACTCACTTGATGCGGACGAGCCCGTTGTTCCGTTCACGGTGCCTTGTCGGCGCTACCCACGCGCGAGCGTCACGAACGCCGCCCACTCGCCCCGGCCGACCCGCAGCACCGGTCCGCCGCCCGCAACCTTCGAGTCCCGTACGTACACCGCACCGGCGCCAGCGGCCACCTCCACGCAGTCACCGCCGTCCGATCCGCTGTAGCTGCTCTTGAACCAGCGCAGCTCGTCAACGTTCTCGGTTACCTGCTCCACGCTCATGTCTCTCCCACCAGCCGTTCGATGAGCCGCGCAGACGCCTCGACGTTCAGGGCCTGCGATCGCAGCTTGCCACATCGCAAGCCGAACGAGCTGACCTCCGTCGGATCGCCGACGACGCACCCGACCCCCTGTGACTCGAAGTACCCGAGGTGCTGGAGCTCCTTCGTCTCGACCGTCACGAAGGGCCCGTTCTTCCCTGGATGGAACCCCAGCCCAGCTGGCATGACCTGTACCTCGACATTCCGCAACCTGCCTACTTCCAGCAGATGTCGCCACTGAGCGCGCATCACTTCGCTGTCGCCCACCGGATCGCGCAACGCCTCCTCCCCGATGATGAACGACAACTCCGCCAACGGATCCCGAGTCAGCAGCTTCTGCCTGCTCAGCCGAGCCTCCGTGTGCTGGTCGATGATCTGCTCGCTGAACGGCGGGCAGTGGCCGCCGAACACCGCCCGTGCGTACGCCTCCGTCTGCAACAGGCCGGGCACCAGCAGCGGGTCGTACGAGAAGCGGCTCAGCACTTCCGCCTCGATGAGGGCGAAGTTGCGGAAGAACTTGGGGAGTTTGGCCCGGTCCACATCGGCCTGGAGCACCTCCAGCACCCCACCCCCGCCCAGCACCCGGCCCGCCGCGACCGTGAACGCCTCCTTCGCCGGCCGCCGCCCCTGTTCGACCGAGGCGACCTGCTCCAGGGAGTATCCGATCGCCTCCCCCAAGGCCTGCTGGCTCAACCCGGCCCGTTTCCTCAGGTGCTGGAGGAGTTTGCCGTAAGCCACCCACACGCCCGGCAGCTCAATGTCCTCCCTCGTCTTCGTCGCCCGGCCGTTCCGCGTATCCCGCATGCGTCTTCACGCCCCTTCCGCCACCCGCTCGTGCCCGCCCCACCGCCCACCGGTAGCGTTCCTCAACGCCACTACAGCTGGGCAAGGTTCAACGGATGACCCATTTCCGGGGACACGGCCCCCGTCCCGTACAGCACCCGTACAAGACCCGTACAACTCAGGGTGGAACATCCTCGCCCGGCCCGTACCGGCTCTCGTCCGTACGGCCGTCACATCTGGTCAGCGGCGCTCGCGCGGTTCCACGATGACGTCGTGAAGCAACAGAAGAACACCCAGGAGCCTCCCGGGCCTCTCGCCGCGGCCCCCGAGTTCAGTCTCCGCCTCAGCAGCACTCCACGCGGCGCCCGGCTGGCCCGTAACCTCGCCGTCCAGCAGCTCACCGAGTGGTGCGGCAGCCCGTACGACTCCGACACGGCCCGAACCGTAGCCCTGGTCACCGCCGAGCTGGCCGCCAACGCCGTCACCCACGGCCGGCTCCCCGGCCGCGATTTCCGGCTGACGCTCCTCCTCCTGGCGCACGCCCTCCGCATCGAGGTGACGGACACACGCCCCGAGCGCCTGCCGCCCACGTCGGTAGTGGCCCCTGCGTCCGCCGACGCGGTATCCGGCCGCGGCCTGCTTCTCGTCGAGGCCTACGCGGACCGCTGGGGCTGCGTGGTCCGCGACGCGTACACCAAGACGGTCTGGGCGGAAGTCGCCGTCGTGACCTCATGAGTTGGGCGAGCTGATAATTCTTTTCCTATAGACTCGTGAACTGTGTCAATGGGCTGCAATGCTGGCCCTCGCATTCCACAGCGGGGGAACGGCTTTGAACGATCACCGGTTTGTCCAGACGGCAGTCATCGGCTCCAGGGGCTCCGATCTTGCGATCATCCTGCCCATGGGCGGTGAGGTGCTCCGACAGTGGCGGCTTGCCCACCCCACGTACGAGTACTGGTGCGGGACGCTGCTCGGTGGGTGTGGCAGGCGGCTGACCGACCGCCTCTGTTGGGACAAGGTCTGCCACTTCGCTCATCCTCCCCACGCTGTCTGTCACCGCAGAGCGAACGGGGAGGACAGCGCCGACCCGTTGTTCATGAAGTCCGCGGTCGACGCGTGGATGGCCGGGCGGCGCAGCCACGGCACCGTGGAATTGCGCCGGTCTGGGTGGGGCTCCGCGGCCGATGCGCTGGACGTGGATGTACGTCGTGGAGCCCAGCGGTGGCGTCTGCGCTTCCAGTTCGGGTGGCTCGGGCGTGACGAGTGGCGGGCGGTGGACCGGAAGCTCAGTGGCGGCGGGCGCATTCGTGTCGACTGGGTCTTCGGTGAGGAGCAAGACCGAATTCCGCCTGAACTCCTGGCACGCGACAGATACGTCTTCCGTATCCGGTTCCAGACAAGGGGGGCCGAGCGATGCCCGTATCTCGGTACGGAGCATGCCGGCCAGACGGTCGACTGGATCCCTTTCGAAGACGCGACACTCGACGACGAGGGATTGAGGACACCCACGCTGGCGCGTGTCCGGTCCCAGCCGGCGCAGGCAAGCGCGCAGTCGGAAGCGGGCCGACCGGCAGAGGACGGTTCTGAGCTGGGGCAGGTGGTGGCGCGACGATCTGTTCAGCCGTTGCCCGCGGGTGCGAGGCGCGCCGAGGTCGTACATCGGCTCAGGGCCGCACTGCGTCGTGCCGCGTCCCGGGGGACCTACGTCACCTGGCGCGAACTGGCGAACTCGCTGGGGCTTGATCTCAGTGCGTATCCCGGCGCGGAGCTCCACCACCTGCTGGAGGACGTGGAGAGACCCGCAGGGCCGGACCGGCCCGTCCTTTCCGTCCTGATCCTGGATGAGGACGGGCGCTGTCTCCCCTATCTCTCCGGCATCGTTTCCCGGCTTGGGCTCGGCAGGCCCGCCTCAGGCAGCGAGTACCGGCTCTGGAGAGAGAGGGAATTCGACCGGGCCCTCGCCGTGTACGGAAGAGCACCGTCCTGCCTACCGGCCCGTCTTGCGCTGACGGGCCAGGGGCCTGGGGCTGGCCGGGCAGGCCACCGGGCCGGGGACGAACCGGCTGAGCTGCACGGGCTAGTCGCCCAGGCACGGAGCATCCTCCCCCGGCTTCGCTTAGCAGAGCAGAAGCACCTACGGGGCCGGATCACCGCAGCCGAGAGCTGGCTGAGCCAGAACCGTGCACCCAGCGGAAGCCGCGCCCCGGCGCGAAGTGGCGACACGATCGGAAAGGAGTTGCGCTCCGCGATCTCGAAGGCTGAGGCGGCCGTGGAGGCGAACCACGCGAAGTCGAAACGGAAGCACAAACCCCGGGGCGTGAAGGACGGGGCGGCAGAGACGCTGACCCCTCCGATGCGAAAGAAGCGACCATGGGCCGCGCCCGATGCCGTGCTGCAACGCACTCTGGTGTTGGTGGCGCAGAGGGGCAGCACGGTTACGTGGGAGCAACTCGTCGAAGGTGTGGCGGCGGAGAGTTCGGCGACTGTGGACCGCGGTCGGACGCTGGCGGCGCTTGAGCGAGGCATCGCGTCCGGTGATCCCCTGCTCAGTGCGTTGGTGACCATGCCCGACGGCAGTCCGGTGCCGTATGCCCGCGACGTACTGAGGTCGGTCGGACTTGCTGTACCCGACACCGACAAGGCCTTGGAGATCATCTGGAAGAGCGAGCAGCAGCGAGCGCATGCCGCCTACGCGCTGCCGCGCCGCCCTGCGCCCCCGCGGCTGGTTCCGATGGTGAGGGGTTCGGTCAAGGGCCAAGGGGGATAGCGACTCACCCCGGACGGTGTCGTCGCGGAGATGACCGCTTTATGGCTGCCCGATGCGTATGCCCCGGCGAGAGCGCCTCACCGAAGCCGACACCGCCCGCACATCCCTCGGGCCCGGCCGCGACGCCCACCGGCCATTACACCGGGAATCATGGGTTCCACGTTCCGTTCCCGCTGCACGGCGAGAGCTGCTGCGACGGGTTCGTGGCCGTCACATGCGTCGGGGCACTCGAACCGCTGCGTGAGCGAGGCGACTTCGCCCCGAAGAGCACCTGCGAGGTGCTCACTGGTCTCGGCCACGCCCCCGGGGACGTGGAGTCGTACCAGTCCCGGCCCGACCGGTGTCGGATTCCTCGTCGAGGCCGACGACTCGCCGCTGCTCCGCGTGGAGGGCCGATGAACCGTGAGTCCACAGGAGCAGAGGCCTTCGGCGGCTATCCCGAACACGTTTGAGATCGCGGCGGAGAATTGGAAGTGAAGTGGGCGCGGTGGACGCTGCTGGGCGGCCTCGGGTGAGAGGGAAAGCGCCCGGAACGCTCTCAATATCGGGTGTCCATCGTTCTGGACACCGCCGAGCCGGCCGCCAACGCCGTCATCCACGGCCGGCTCCCCGGCCGCGATTTCCGGCTGACGCTCCTCCTCCTGGCGTACGCCCTCCGCATCGAGGTGACGGACACGCGCCCCGAGCGCCTGCCGCCCACGTCGGTAGTGGGTCCCGCGCGCGCCGACGCGGTATCCGGCCGCGGTCTGCTGCTCGTCGAGGCCTACGCGGACCGCTGGGGTTACGCGGTCCGCGACGCGTACACCAAGACGGTCTGGGCAGAAGTAGGCCGTGACCTCTTGTGAACTAAGTCAATGATTGTCATCCTGGAGAGGCGGCTGTGACCCAGGGGGCGCCTTGCTTGACCACCGGCTTGTTCAGACCGCCGTGATCGGCGACAAGGACTCGGATCATCCGGTCATCCTGCCCATGGACGCACACGAGCTGGATATATGGCGAAGGATGCACCCGTCCTACGACTACTGGTGCGGCCTTCACCTCGGCGGCTGTGGCGGTCAGCTGACCGACCGTCGTTACACCAACAAGGTGTGTCACTTCGCTCACCATGCCACCGCTCCCGTCTGCTACCGCACGGCGAACGGTGAATCCAGCGCCGACCACCTCTTCATCAAGAGAGGCGTGCGGCGCCTGATGGACAAGCGACAGCTCCGCGGCAGGGTGCAGACGCGGGACCTGGGCAACGGTCCTGGCGACGCCGTCGACGTGTACCTCGCGGAGAGTCGCCGACGGCTGCGGTTCCAGCTCGGCCCGATCGACTACCGGGCCTGGCGTGGCGCCACGGACGAACTCGGGGCGGATGCCGCTGACATCGACTGGATCTTCGCTGCCGAGGGGCAGATCACCCAGCAGGTCATCGGCAGTCATGGGTACTGCCTCCGCGTGCGTTGCGAGACGGTGGGAGGCGAGCGGCGCGTGCACATCGGGGCCGAGGCCCGGGACCGTACCGTCGCCTGGACGCCGCTCGAGGACTGCGCGCTGACACCGTCCGGCATCGTCACGCCGCACGTCGAGGAGATCCGCCTGTCCCGGCCTCGGCCCCGGCCGATCGCCATCCCGATCCACGGCAGGGTGGTCTTCGCACTCGTCCCTGGAACTGCCGTACCCGACGATTCGCCCTTTGCCGCGCGCGACCGCCAACTCGTGGTCGCGGACGTGAAGCCGGTGGAGGGTCCCATCGTCCGCACCGTGGTCTCCCTGCCGGGGGACACCGATGCCCCGCCCGCCGAACACGTCTATCGCGTCTCCGACGGTGCACGCATCCTCTTGTCCGGCAGCGCTGGGAGCTGGGCGATCGAGACCACTCGCTATGTCCGGGTCGATGCGCACGAGGCGGAGCGCACGGGGCTGTGGACCCCGCCCACACGCCCCGTGCTGAAGACTGACGCAGATTCCGTAGGTCACAGGAGTCGGACAGGTGCGTCCTCCACTCCGTCCGTGCCTGCTCCGGCTGCGAAGGCGCGGACCGCCCCGGCCCAGATCGTTCAGCCGGCTCGTGCGCCGCTTGCCCGTACGGATCTGGTGAGCGCTCTGCGCGACGCCCTGGAGACCCACGCCCGCCTGCACTCCACGACCACCTGGGCGACCCTCGTCCGGACGGTGAGCCCGGACCTTGCGTCGCACTCGGAGTCCGAGCGGTGCGAGCTGCTTTTCGAGGTGGATGCTCCGCTGTGGGAGCACGTGCCGATTCTGTCCGCCCTCATCCGCGAGGGAGATGCTCCCCTCCCGTACCTTCCCCAGGTGCTCTCTCGGATGGGCGTGCGGCACTCGGAAGCCTCCACTCAGATCAAGCGCTGGGCCGCTGTCGAGACAGAGCGGGCCTTCGCGGCCTACGGAACGCCGTCGCGGACCATGCCTCCGCGCTATCCGCTGAAGCCGGAAGCGCCGGTGGTGTCCCGGGCGGCGAGGGTGGTCGAGGCGGAGTACGGGACGGTACGCTGCCCGCACGATCGTCCAGTGACCGTGGCCAAGTACGTGGTCAGGACGACTGCGGCCGACAGCTTGACTGTGAAGCGCCTGCGTGAACTGGCACGGGAACTTGCCGAGGTTCTCGCGAGGCTGGACGGCCCGGCCAGGAAAAGGGCCCGGAAGGTAGTGGGCGAGGCGCAGTCCTGGCTCGCCCATCGCGATGGCGCGGGCCCGTCGCAGGGGCGGGCCGTGGTGCGTAAGAGTGCCGCCTACCACGTTCGTGCTCTCAGGCACGCCCTGAAGGTGGCACAAGTCGACATCAGGGAGGCGGAACAGCGGCGCCGCGCTGCGAAGAAGGAAGAGGCGCGGCTGTTCAATGAAGCGCGGGACCGGCAGAAGGCGAAGGCCGCGCATGCCGAGCCGTCAGCCGAGCAGCTCGCGCCGGCCGGGGCGGACCCCGTGGAACGGATCACGCAGCAGCTTGTGGGCGTCGCCGTAGGGGGCGGGACGATTCCGATCCATGCGCTGGACACGGGTGGGACGGGGCACGGTGCCCGCCACTGGCTCATCGCGATCGACCACGGTGTCACGGCAGACGTCCCGCTGCTCTCCGCGCTGGTGACGAAGGCAGACGGAGGGCCGGTGCCCTTCTTCCGAGACATCCTCATGGCTGCGGGCCTTGCTGTTCCCCAGACCGATGAGGCGCTGTTGAAGGTGTGGTGCCGGGAGCAGGAACGCGATTATGCCGCGTACGGGAACCCGCCAAGAGAGCTTCCGCCACGCCTTGTTCCCAAGGCCGGTGGGTAGTCCGGGGAAGGGGCAGCACATGACGGTGACCGCAGAATGCCGAGTGCTTCACAGTGACAGCGTCGCGCGGGTCATTCCTGAGAGAATTCGTAGGTCGCGCGCCGGTAGGGCTGGGAGACTGCGGCCAGGCGTCGAGGTGGCCACAGGTCGTCCCGCTCGTTGAGACTCACATCAGAACCCCGACGCAGCAGCCAGATGGTTTCGGACTGGAAGTTCAGTACAGCGTCGCCCGGCGTGCGGTCCAGCAGTCCGGAGACCAGGCGGACCATGTCGTCCTGTTGGTCCGGGTAGTCGCTGGACCTGCCGAGTTGGAACCGTACCCAGACCGTGGGGGTGAACCCGAGATCGGTGATGACGGGATTCCACGGCTGCGGTGTCTCCTTGCCGACGCGGACCCACGTGCCCTTCGTTGTCAACGCACCGTCATTGAGGACCAGATCAGGGGCAATGGAATCGTCGAACAATCCAGCGGTTCGTGCGACGGCGCAGAGTCCATGGGCGACCTGCGAAGCGGTCTGCTCGGTCGCCATGTCGAGGTTGTAGGAAATGCTCATGCTGATGGTCCCTTTTCGGAGCGCTAGGGGAAGAGGTGCAGGATGTTTCCGTATTTATCGATCGAGATGACTTCCTTCAGCCCCGGGGTCGGCCAGTCGTGCAACTGGGCCCTCATCCGGGCCAGGTCGACGGCGCTGTCGCTCAAGTTCAGTACGATACGGTCCGCCTGATCATTTGCGACCTTCTTCCCCATCTCGGTTGCGATGTTGCGGGCGTTTCCTCCACTCGGTGAATAGCAGTCGAAGATCCTTTCGTTGATCCGGTAGTCGGGGTTCCTGCTGCCCGGCACCTGAGGCCCGTGCTCGACGTCGTATCCCTTCTGGGCCAGTTTGTCAGCCGCCTCGTTCTGACGCGTGATCGCACGCCTGGTCTCCGCGTCCGCGTTCTTGGGGATGCCTTCGGGATTTCCCTGCGGCTTGGCATTCGGCTCGGAGGCGCGCTCAGGCAGCGTCCGCTCGGGGCCGTCGGTGCTCTCACCGCCATCGAATCGTGCACCTGCCGTCATCAGCGCGATCCCGGCAGTGCCGAGAAGGGCAGCATTGACGGCGGCTTCGGCCGTGATCGCGCCGATGGATACTCCGGCCGCCGCCCCGCTGGCCGCCGCCCCGCTGGCTGCCGCTCCGCCGGCTGCGAACGCCAGCCCACCGGGCGGGAACAGGACGAGGAGCGACAGCAGTATGAGTGCGAAGCCCAGGTACACCGCGAAAGTGCCGAGTGCGTCGAGCAGATGGAAGGTAGATATCGCCTTGCCTTCAGGGCCCGCCTCGCTCAATCCGCGCGAGAGAAGCAATGCGCCCGCGGTGGCCGATCCCAGCGCGGTTCCTACACGGACAGTCCGTGGCGCAAATTCGTCGGTGGTGGCGGCGGTTCCGGTGGTGAGGGGCGTGGTTCGATACACAGTGACCCTGCTGCCGCGTTCGGCGGTGGCTCAATCGTTCTCACGCGGTCGCTGCCATATAGCTGTAAGAGCAACTCCCCTCGGTGACAGGCAAGGTGTGTGGAGCGCTCGCCGGCACTGGACGCCCGGTCCACGGGCGGCGGTGCAAACCGGAGGCCAGTGATGGTGGGGCCCGCCTGGACGCTTACGAGCGCTTGCTGACGGCCATGGTGCTGGGCAGCGGCAGCCAGGGTTCTGAGGCAGTCTGACGGCGTCAGGCTTCGCTGGTGCGACGCTGAAGGATGTCAAGTGCGTGACAGCACTTTCAGGCCGAGGTGTCGACAGCCCCTGCCTCGCGCACGTCTGCAGTCACCGATCCGTTTCCACATCTCAGTCGCCCTGGTCCTCGTGCGCCTGCTAGGAAGTCTGGATGTCTTCTCCGCGCCCCCTGCTTCCACGTTCGACCCCGGCCACCTCCGGGATATCGTCCCGTTCGATCGCCCTGATGCTGGACCGGCTCGAAGAACGATCCGTCGAGTGTCACTCGATCATGGTCGTGCACCGCGGTCACGTCGTCGCCGAAGGCTGGTGGGCGCCGTACTCGGCCGAGCGCCCCCACCTGCTCTACTCGCTGACCAAGTCGTTCACGTCGATCGCCGTGGGGCTCGCGATCGACGACGGCCTGCTCTCGTTGGACGACCGTGTGGCTGACGTGTTGCCCGACCACGTCCCGGCCGACGTCTCGGAGCAGGGAAGCCGCGTCACCGTCCACCACCTGCTGACCATGACGGCCGGGCATCCCACGGACAGCCTCACCGAGGCGTGGGAGCTGGAACCCGACGACCTGGTGAAGGGCTTCCTGCGCCTGCCGTTCTCCGCGGCGGAGGGAACGCGGCACACGTACGACAACTCGACCACGTTCATCCTGGCCAGGATGGTGGAACGGGTGACGGGCCGCGGCCTTCCCGAGTTCCTCGACGAGCGGCTCTTCAAGCCGATGGGTGTCGATCACGCCGAGTGGGACCGGGTGGCGAGCGGTGCCGCCTTCGGGTTCCACGGCCTGCACCTCACGACCGAGGCCATCGCCGCATTCGGCGAACTGTTGTTGCTGGCAGGCGTCTGGGGCGGACGGCAGCTGGTGCCCCGCGCATGGGTGGAGCTGGCGACCCGACGGCACATTGACTGCTTGCCGTTCGAGGACGGAACGGACGAGGCCGACTTCTCCTGCGGCTACGGCTACCAGTTCTGGATGTCCCGTCACGGGTACCACGGCCATGGTGCCTTCGGGCAGCAGTGTGTGGTGGTTCCGTCGCACGACCTCGTCGTCGCCGTGACCGCCCAGGGCGAATCACAGGAAGTGCTCGACGCCATGTGGGAGTGTCTGCTGCCCGGCGTGGGTGATGGGGGCAGTGTTCAGGACGACGAGGTGCTTGCCGATCGACTGCGTCGTCTGTCGCTGCCGCCGGTGCCGGGCTCGGCCGACCCGGAGCGTTCGGTCGGCGCGCGGCTTGACGCCTCAGCCGAGGAGTCGGCGCTGCCCGACGGAACGGCAGTGACCGTTGATCCTGACGGCGGTGGATGGCTCGTACGGTTCGAGGCGCTTTTCGATATCGAGGTGGGCCACGGCGAATGGCGGGAAAGCTCTCCGCTCGGCCGGCCTGTCGTCGCGGCCGGAGCCTGGCAGGGCCACATGTTCGAAGCCGACCTTTACGTCATCACCACCCCGCACCGCGTACGACTGGTCATCGATGCCGATGCCGGGACTGCCACGGCACTTTGGAGCAGTCTGCCGCTCACCGGCCCCAGCCTGGAGCTGCACGTGCGGGCGCCGCTGATGACACGACCTGACGTCGCGTAGAACATGGACGCGGGAATGCCGAGGAGATGCGGGAGGCCCGCGCCGTCGATCTTGTTGAGCCGGTGCAACAGCTCGCGGCGCTGTTCCGTGTCGTCGAACGGGCCGCGGTCCTTGAGGTACTGGAATACGACCTCGATGGTGCCGCTGACCGGGTAGAGGCCGAACGGCCACATCAGCTGCGGGCGGGTGCTCGTGCCGGTGTCGGGCATGGGGAAGCAGCTCGTTTCCTCGTAGCGCCCGTAGTTGAGATGGCCGCCCTGGCGACGCCAGAAGTCGAGGGTCGCTGTCACCCCCGGCACGGCCTTTGGCCAGTGCTCCTGCAACTGTTCGCGGAAGTGCTCGGCCACCTCCGCGTTCTCGTTGTCCGAGAGCGGATCGTGGCTGGTCTGCTGGGTCACGTCCTTGCCCAGCAGCGTGGCCAGTTCCGCGGCCGTCAGGCGTTGGGGATCTGTTCCAGGGCCTCGACGTTGCGGACTTCGAGGCCTCCGGTCGCGCCGTTGACGGAGTAGGCACGCTTGCAGGCCCAGTTGATCGCCTCGTCGTGCTGGGCGACCCTCAGCAGGGTGAACAACTCGCTGCCGTCGTCGGGTGCGAGGAGGACACCGCGGTAGGACTTGGTGATGCGGATCGTGCGGATCCGACGGTCGTGGGCCCGTTCCAGCTTCTCCAGATGCATCCCCTTGCTCGCGTGGAGCTGGGGGACGGACATGCTGCGGAACATCTGTATCGCGTCGTTCACCTCCTTCTGCACCGGGCGTTGCAACGCGATGAGGTCCGCAACGAAGTCGTCGGAGAGGGCGAGTCGGGGCATGGGCGTCCTCGTGTCGCTCGGTGGCCGGTGGTCGAGGAACGGACTGGAGAGTCCGGGCGTGCGAATGTGCGGCACCACCGCATCGTATTGTGTGAACTGAGTCAACGTTCTATATTGGGCGAGCTGTTGTACGCTCGAACCGATCTCGTGCCCACCGGCCCCGTCCGAAAGGACCCATCGCATGCCGGCCCAGACCGACCCGTCCGTCGTTCCGCATCCCCTCGACGAAGTGCCGCAGACTTTTCTCGCCGGCGACTCGTACGGGGTGAGGGACGGGCTCGTCACCTATATCCGGCGTGATCTGCTCGGTCCGTGGGACGGTGAGACCGAGACGCTTCCCCAGTCCTCGTCCGGCCCCCGTGACCGATACCTCGTCGGCATGCTCGGACCGCGGCCCGATATCGCGACGTCGGAAGGCATTGCGTTGGCCGCCGCGCAGAGCGCTGACGACGAATCCGGGGACGAGAGCGAGGGCGACGACAGCGGGCTCGCGGACCGGATGACGCCGCAGGCGGCCGGTCACATCTGGGCCTCGTCCATGGGCCTGTCCTTTACCGTCCCCGCTTCCGTCGGGACGCTCAGCGTCACCGCGCGGTGGGGTCGCTACACCCAGTCCGAGGAAGCCACGGACCGTGGCACGACCCGCAAGGTGTGGTCCCGTGAGCCCGTGGAGCACCCGGTCGACATCGACGTCACCAGTGCCGGGGGCCGGGAAGTCCCACTGGAGGACGCGACCGTCGTCCTGGACGTGCAGGTACGGCACCACCGTGCCGGCCAGGGCGGCGAGGATCTGCGTGTCATCGAACTCGCCCTGGTGAACAGGCAGGAAGACAGCAGGGAGGCGCGCGACGCCCGCTGGCTCTTCCAGGCCTCACTTGAGGTCACCGCCTTCCCTGTCGACCAGGCAGCGGTGTTCTTTCCGGTCGACGATCCTCTCGACCCGGCGAACGCGGGCAGCGGCCCGGAGGATCCCGAGGAGCGCCGCCTTCGCCTTCTCTACCGGAACAGCCTCAGCCACGCCAAGGGCCGCAACGTCGCCGTGCACGCCGAGGTGCGTGACGGCGAACGCAACGCGCACCGGCTCACCACCACCTGGCTGCCCGCATACGACGTGCGGGCAACCACCGCTCCCACCGCCGGGGATCAGGAACTGCTCAGGGGACTCGAGCTCGGCATGGACGAGCTCGCGACGCTCGCGGTCCCCGGACGTCGCGGCGAACTCAGTGCCGCCCTCGCCGCGCTTGCCGACGGCTACGCCACATGGCTCGAACAGCAGCGTGACGCGGCCCGTTCACTGCCGGACGGCCTACGGGAGTCGGGACTCGTCGCCATCGAGCAGGCCTTGGAGATCTGCGACCGCATCACCCTGGGCATCGACACGCTCGTCGCCGACGACACCGCGCTCGCGGCGTTCCGATTCGCCAACCGCGCCATGGCATTCCAGCGTCGCAACACCGCGATCGCCGGAGCCCGGACCGGACGCGAGGACGATCCCGACTCGTACCGGGAGGCCCGTGAAGAGGTGTACGGGAAGGGCAAGGACGGTGCCGGCTGGCGGCCGTTCCAGCTCGCCTTCGTACTGCTCAACCTCGCGTCACTCAGCAGGCCGGGCCACCCCCACCGGGGTACGGGACGCGAGGCTCTCGTGGACCTGCTCTTCTTCCCGACCGGCGGCGGCAAGACCGAGGCCTACCTCGGGCTTGCCGCGTACACCTTCGCGCTACGACGCCTGCAGGGCACCATCGGCTCCGGCGCTGAAGCCCGCAGTGGCGAAGCGGGGGTCGGCGTCCTCATGCGCTACACGCTGCGGCTGCTGACAGCCCAGCAGTTCCAGCGCGCCGCCGCACTCGTGACCGCATGCGAGGTGCTGCGCCGCGAGGAATTCACACAGGACCCGCGCTGGGGCGCCCAGCCGTTCCGCATCGGTCTGTGGGTGGGAACATCCGTCTCGCCCAATTGGTTCGACGAGGCCAAGGAGCAGATCGCCGGCGCCCGCGAGAGCGCCAGCGACAAGCACGCCAGGGTCCTGCAGGTTCTCACCTGCCCCTGGTGTGGCACCGGATTGACCGCCCGCTCCCACATGGAGTACGACGAGGCCAGACGACGCGTTCTGCTGTACTGCCCGCGCGGGGAGGGCACGGACCGCTGCCCGTTCTCCCGGATGGAGTCCCGGGGTGAGGGCATTCCCGTGCTCACCGTCGACGAGGAGATCTACCGGCTCGCCCCGTCGCTGCTGATCGCCACCGTCGACAAGTTCGCCCAGCTGCCCTGGAACGGGTACGCGGGGCTGCTGTTCGGCCGGGTCACGGAGGTGTGCCCGCGCCATGGGTACCGGCACGACGATCTGGATGCCAAGACCGGCTGCGGCAGCCGCCATCACGCCAAGGGCGACCTTCCCGCGGTCACCGCACAGCCCGTCACGCGGCTGAGGCCGCCGGACCTGATCATCCAGGACGAGCTGCACCTGATCTCCGGGGCTCTCGGCACCACCGTCGGCCTGTTCGAGTCCGCCATCGACCAACTGTGCAGCTGGAGCTTTACGGACGCTCAGGGTCAGCGCCGGGAGGCCGGTCCCAAGATCGTCGCATCGACGGCGACCACCAAGCGGGCCGCGGACCAGGTGCTCGGCGTCTTCGGCCGTAAGGTCGCCGTCTTCCCGCCACAGGTGCTCGACGTCGGTGACACCTTCTTCTCGCGGCAGGTCGAACTCAGCCGGGTGAATCCCGGTCGGCGTTATCTCGGAGTCTGTGCACACGGAACCCGTCTCAAAGCTGCCGAGATCCGTGTCGCCGAAATCCTTCTGCTCGCCGGGCAGCAGCTCTTCGACGACTACGGCACACCCGCCGATCCGTACATGACGCTGGTCGGCTACTTCAACGCCACCCGTGAACTCGCGGGTATGCGGCGCTACATGGACGACGACATCACCACCCGGGTGCGTTCCAACGGAACGCGCAAGGGGAACGACACGCTCGCCAATCGCATCGGCAGCAAAACGGGGATGCTCAACATCCAGGAGCTCACCTCGCGCATCTCCTCCGCCGATATCGGCACCGCGCTCAAACGGCTGGAGAGCTCCTTCGATCCGGAACGCGACACCTCGCTCCGGCGCGAGGCCTTCCGGCGTGAATACGCCACCGCCTTCAAGGAGAAGCGCGAACCCCGCGCGTCGATGACCCCGATGGTCCGGCAGGCCGTCGACGTCGCTCTCGCCACCTCAATGCTTCAGGTCGGCGTCGACGTCTCCCGGTTCGGACTGATGCTGGTCGTGGGCCAGCCCAAGAACACCGCCGAGTACATCCAGGCATCGTCCCGCGTCGGCCGTGACGCCAAGCGCCCCGGACTCGTCGTCACCCTCTACAACTGGGCCCGCCCGCGCGACCTCGCCCACTACGAGGACTTCGAGCACTATCACGCCACGTTCTACCGGCAGGTCGAGGCCCTTTCCGTCACCCCGTTCACCCGCCGCGCCCTCGACCGGGGTGTGGCCGCCACCTATGTCGCCGCCCTGCGCCAGGCCGCGTACGACACTTCGCGCAATCTCGATGCCCACGACGTCGACCTCAATGGCCCACTCGCCGCCGAGGTGGAACGTCGCTTCCTGGACCGGGCGGAACGCGTCGGCGGGGACAGGGCCCGTGCCTATCTCGGTGAACGGCTGGACCGGCTGAAGGACGAGTGGCGTCGCAAGCGCGACGAAAGCAGTGCGGCGCTCGGCTACCGGAAGGAGAAGCGGAAGAACACGATCGTGAGTGGTCTGCTCAGGCGCGCCGACGGCTCCCGGTGGACCGAACTCACGGTCGGCATGTCCATGCGGGAGACGGAGAACGAGATCAACCTCCTGCTCCCGGGCGGCGGCGCATTCCTGGAGGAGTCCACCGGCGCCGGCCCCGACTGGAACTTCGGCAAACCCGATCAGGACCCCGATCCCGAGGCGGCGGCAACCGTGGACAGCGACGAGTACGGCCCCACCACCGGTATCGCAGGGAAGGGACAGCGATGAGCAGCAACGCGAACCGCAGGGTCGGCGCGGTCCGTCCCAGCCACCTCATGTTCACCGCCGGTATCGGTTCCCTCGTGGATCTGCCGAACTTCTCGGTCCTCATCAAGGGGCTCGACTCCTGGAGCTACAGCGGCATCACCGAATACGACATCGACGAGCCGCGGCTCCGTGCTGCCGTGAATCGTTCGCTCCAGCGCCACGGGCGCAGGCAGATCGAGCAGCTCCGTGCCGCTCCCTGGTTGGAGGGCGGTGACAGCGACCCGAAGGGCTGGGCCGCGCAAGGCGTGGGCGTACCGGTTGTTCCGTTCCCGCAATGGCTGCGCTGCACCGCGTGCAACGTCCTTTCCGCCATCGACTCGGGTGAGTTCGCGTTCATCAACACCAATCCGCGTACCCCGCACGAGGCGAAGTTCGTCCACGACTGCAAGCGGGGGAAGCCCCTCGCGGTTGCGGCCCGATTCACCCTGGTCTGTACGAGCGGTCACCTGGACGAGTTTCCGTACACGGCCTTCGTCCACCAGGGGCAGACCTGTCCGAAGACGCCCCGCCCCAAATTGCGGATGAAGGACCACGGTGGGAACCAGGCGGCCAATGTCACCATCGAATGCGTCGCCTGTGGAACCAAGCGCAACATTCGTGAGGCGATGGGTGAACGAGGCCGCCGCAACCTGCCGACGTGCCGCGGACACCACCCGCATCTGGGCACGTATGAGGCCAACGGCTGTGATCAGGGCGCTGTATTGATGGTCGCCGGTGCCTCCAACCAGTGGTTCCCGTTGACTCTCAGCGCGCTCGCCCTGCCCAAGGGACAGGGTGGTGACATCGAGAAACTGCTCGACGACCACTGGCCCGAGCTGCAGGGCATCGAGTCCCGGGAGAACTACGCACTCCTTGCCACCATCCCGGCGCTCCACTACCTCCAGGAATTCGACGCGGATGCCCTGGTCGCGGCCATCGCCGCGCGCAAGGCGGGTGCCGGATCCGCGTCCACGGCACCTGATGTCCAGGCCGATCTGCTGGGCCCCGAATGGGACGCCCTCTCCGGGGACATCCCGCAGTCGAGCGATGACTTCACCCTGCGCGAGGTTCGCGTACCGCCGCCGCTGGATGAGCTCTTCTCCAATGTCCGCCAGGTCGAGCGGCTGCGAGAAGCCCGTGCGCTCATCGGCTTCACCCGCCTCGACGCCCCCGACCCCGAGTCGCCGGAGATCGCGACGCAGGTTGAGCTCTCCCGTTCCGCACAGAACTGGGTACCTGCCAGTGAGGTGCGAGGCGAAGGCATCTTCCTGCGTGTGCGAGAAGATCTCATGGCCGAGTGGGTGACACGCATGGAGAAGTCACCGCAGATGATGGCGCACCAGGAGGCCTTCGGGAGGTTCAGGAGCAACCGCAAGTCGGACCGGAAGACAAGCGACTTCGATCCGCTGTACGGCTGGGCCGGGGCGCGCTATATCGCCCTGCACACGCTCTCGCATCTACTGATCCGCACGATCGCCCTGGAGTGCGGCTACAACTCGGCCTCTCTTGCCGAGCGCATCTACGCCGGCGATGAGCAGAGTCCGAGAGCGGGCATCCTCATCTACACCGCTGTGCCGGACTCCGAAGGCACGCTCGGCGGGCTGGTCTCCCTGGCGGAGGGCCGTGACTTCGACCGGATCGTCCGCCGAGCCCTGGCCGACGCTTCACACTGCTCGGCCGATCCGCTCTGCTCGGAGCGGCTGCCTCATGCTCCGGCCGACTACCTGCATGGAGCCGCCTGCCACATCTGCCTGTTCGTCTCCGAGACAACCTGCGAGCGCGGCAACCGTTTCCTCGACCGCCGATTCCTCGTCCCGCTCGGTGACAAGGGTCAGGTGCTCACACCGGCCGGTCTGCTGTCATGAGCAGACATGGCTTCGAGGCTGCGGCGGAGGCGGCAGCCGCAGTCCTGGGGCCTTCCCGTACGAAGGACCTTGCGGGGCTACTGGCGCGAGGACACAGCGAAGAGCGGGCTCTCACCGAGCTCACGACACCACGCATACGGGAAGCCGTCGCGCGGTTGTATCAGGCATTGGAGAAGGACGCACTACCGCGTCCGGAAGCCGCGGCCTATCTGCGGGGCTATGCGGCCGCCCAACTGCGGGCACGGGACGCGGTCCAGGTCCGAACGGTGTGGAGCGGCCCCTCCACGCCCGGCGTACCGGTGCGGGCGACCGCGCAGGTACTGGTCGAAGTCATCGACGACGCCCGGGAAGAGCTGTTGGCCATGACCTATGCGGCCCGTCCGTATCAAGCGCTGACCGAGGCCCTGAGAGCTGCCACGGCGCGAGGTGTGCGCACCCACGTTGTGGTGGAGACGCTGGCGGGTGCGCGGGGTCTTCTCTCAGGGCGCGAGCCGGCCGGGGCCTTCGCATCCGTGCCCGGATTGCTTCTTTGGCACTGGATACGGGACCCGGTCACCGGGTCCTTTGCCCGTCAGCATGCCAAACTCGCCGTCGCCGACCGGCAGGTCCTCTTCCTGGGCAGTGCGAACCTCACGGAGTCCGCCGCACGGCGCAATATCGAGGCGGGTGTCCTGATCCGCGGCGGAGACGCTCCGCAGCGGGCTGCCGAGCACATAGTGGAGCTTCAGCGGCGAGGGGTGCTCCAGCGTCTGGATACCTGAGCCGGATGCTGGAGCGGCCGCCCGTCCGCTAAGCGAGTGTCGAGCCGCCGCTCCCCATCCCCGCCCCCGCCCCCGTGAGCGAGGTGTCGTCCGCCGTGTCCGGCTTCCCGCGCAGGGACATCAGCAGGGTGATGACCGTGCCCACCACCGCCCACGCGGACAGCACCAGCAGCGGACCGGTCACCGCGTTGCCCCTGAAGTACGCGATCGAGCGGGCCACCCAGGTCCCGGCCCCCGGCGGCAGCGCGGGGCCGATCGCCCGCCAGAAGTCCGGCAGCATCGGGAGCGGGAAGGCGCCGCCCGCGCTCGGGTTGCCCGCGATCACCACGATCAGGACGGCCAGGCCGATGCCGACGATGCCGGTGAGCGCCTCCAGGGCGAGGGTGATCATGCCGACCGCGAAGACGGTCAGCGCGCCCAGGCCCGACAGCCCCCAGAAGCTTCCGGGGAGCGCGCCGAGGATCGGCCCGATGATCGCCGCGCCGCCGATTCCGCCCGCGATCGAGTACAGCGCCATGACCCCGGTCCGGATCACGGCTCGCTGACGGTTGGCGGGGCGGCTGCCGGCGCTGATCGCCAGGATCGAGGCGCAGAGGTATCCGCCGACGCACCAGCCCACGACCAGGTAGAAGGACGAGAGCCCGTCGAAGTCCTGGGCCGAGGCCGGGGCCACGTCCACGGAGTGGACCGTGCGCCGCTGGGTGAGGTCGACCTTCGTGATGATCTTCGTCAGTGAGTTGGCCAGCACGGTGCCCCCGCCGGAGGCGACCAGCACGGTGTCGGTGGTGCCGCGGGGATCGACGATCATCGCGCCGTCGATGTCGCGGTCGAGGATCTGCCGGCGGGCGGTGGCCGCGTCGCTGACCGTGCGGGGGTCCAGCGGGCCGCCGGGGAGATCCTTGAGCTCGGTGAGGAGCCGGGCGGAGATCTGCTGGGGTGCGACGACCCCGAAGGGGACGTCCGTCGGCTTCGGCTTGTGCAGTGCTCCGACATAGGACGCGATGAACAGCAGCTGCAGTGCCAGTACGCCGATGACGAGCAGCGCGGCCCGCGGAGTGACGGCGTTCTTCACCTCATCAGCGAAAGTCATGCCCCCACCGTCCGGGGTGCCCGCCGTTCATGCAGTCGGGGCCGGGCCGAATGGCTGAGAGGACGGCCGGGGCGGGGCGGGGAGGCCTCTCGGGAATGCGGGTATCGCACGAATGTTCGAACGTGGTCTATGGTGGAGAGCGAGGGGGTGGTGGGTCACGGATCGGTTCAGGAGGTGCGGGTGTCAGGGTTCACGCATCTGCATACCGTTTCCGGGTTCTCCCTGCGGTACGGGGCCTCGCACCCGGAGCGGCTGGCGGAGCGCGCCGCCGAGCGGGGGATGGACGCTCTCGCGCTGACCGACCGCGACACCCTCGCGGGCGCGGTCCGGTTCGCCAAGGCCTGCGAACCGGCAGGCGTGCGTCCGCTCTTCGGGGTGGAACTCGCGGTCGCCGCCGCCGGGCGTGCGGAGGGCGACGGGCGTACGCACCGGCTGCGGACCCCGGTCCGCGGCGGTGCCTTTGTCGATGAATCCGCTCCCCGCGTCACCTTCCTCGCCCGCGACGGAGCGCAGGGCTGGGCCGAGCTGTGCCGCCTCGTCACCGCCGCCCATGCCGCCGTCCCCGACGGCGGCCGGCCCCTGCTCGACCGGTCCTCGCTGCCCGCCGAAGGACTCACCGTGCTGCTCGGCCCCGCCTCCGAGGTGGGCAGGGCGCTGGCCGCGGGCCGTCCCGACCGGGCCGCCGCCCTGCTCGCCCCCTGGCGGGAGGTGTACGGCGACGACCTGCGGCTCGAAGCCGTCCACCACGGCCGGGACGGCACCGGACCCGGTTCGCTGCGGCTCGCCGCCCGTACCGTCGGCTTCGCCGCCGAGCAGGGGATACGGGCCGTGCTGACCAACGCCGTCCGGTACGCCGACGCCGGGCAGGGCCCGGTCGCCGACGTGCTCGACTCGGCGCGCGGGCTCGTCCCCGTCGACCCGCGCCGCGCCCCGCTCGACAGCGGTGAGCGCTGGCTCAAGGACGCCCGCGCGATGGCCGGGGCCGCCGAGCGGATCACCGCCGCCGCCGGACTCGGCCCCGGTGCCGGGGCCCGGCTGCTCGCGGAGACCCGGCACACCGCCGACGCCTGCGTCGTCGACCCCGGGGGCGATATCGGCCTCGGCTCCGTCCACTTCCCCGAACCGCGTCTCGTCGGCGCCGGCCGCCGCACCGCCCAGCGGGTGCTGGCCTCCCGCGCCGCCGCGGGCATGGTGCTGCGCGGCTACGACCGCAGGCCCGGCTACTGGGACCGGATGCACCACGAGCTGGACATCATCGCCCACCACGGCTTTGCCTCGTACTTCCTCACGGTCGCTCAAGTAGTGGACGATGTGAGGGAGATGAAGGTGCGGGTGGCCGCCCGCGGCTCCGGGGCGGGCTCCCTGGTCAACCACCTCCTCGGTATCGCCCACGCCGACCCGGTCGAGCACGGGCTGCTGATGGAGCGCTTCCTGTCCAAGCGCCGCTTCGTGCTGCCCGACATCGACATCGACGTCGAGTCGGCCCGCCGCCTCGACGTCTACCGCGCGATCATCGGCCGCTTCGGCGCCGAACGGGTCGCCACCGTCGCCATGCCAGAGACCTACCGGGTGCGCCACGCCATCCGGGACGTCGGAGCCGCGCTCTCCATGAACCCGGCCGAGACCGACCGGCTCGCCAAGGCCTTCCCGCACATCCGGGCCCGCGACGCCCGCGCGGCCATGGAGGAACTGCCCGAACTGCGCGAGGTGGCGAGGACGAAGGAGAAGTACGGGCGGCTGTGGGAGCTGGTGGAGGCGCTGGACGGGCTGCCGCGCGGCATCGCCATGCACCCGTGCGGGGTCCTCCTCTCCGATGCCTCACTGCTGCGCCGCACCCCCGTCATGCCCACCAGCGGCGAGGGCTTTCCCATGGCGCAGTTCGACAAGGAGGACGTGGAGGACCTCGGGCTGCTCAAGCTCGATGTGCTGGGCGTACGGATGCAGTCGGCGATGGCGCACGCGGTCACGGAGGTGAAGCGGGCCTCGGGGCGGGACGTGGACCTGGACGCCGTGCCGCCGGGTGACCCGGAGACGTACCGGCTGATCAGGACCGCCGAGACGCTGGGCTGTTTCCAGATCGAGTCGCCCGGCCAGCGCGATCTGATCGGCAGGCTCCAGCCGGCCGGCTTCCACGACCTGGTGGTCGACATATCGCTCTTCCGGCCCGGTCCGGTCGCCGCCGACATGGTGCGGCCGTTCATCGAGGCCCGGCACGGCCGTGCGCCCGTCCGCTACCCGCACCCCGACCTGGAGGGACCGCTGCGCGAGACCTACGGAGTGGTGGTCTTCCACGAGCAGATCATCGAAATGGTCGACATCATGACCGGCTGCGGCCGGGGCGAGGCCGACCGGGTCCGGCGCGGGCTCTCCGACCCCGAGTCGCAGGGCCGGATCAGGCTCTGGTTCGCACAGCACGCGGCGGCCCGGAAATACAGCGCCGAAGTGATCGCCCGAGCCTGGGAGATCATCGAGGCGTTCGGCAGCTACGGCTTCTGCAAGGCGCACGCGGTCGCCTTCGCGGTGCCGACGTACCAGTCGGCCTGGCTGAAGGCGCACCATCCGGCGGCCTTCTACGCCGGGCTGCTCACCCACGACCCCGGGATGTACCCGAAGCGGCTGCTGCTCGCCGACGCGCGGCGGCGCGGGGTGCCGGTGCTGCCGCTGGACGTGAACCGGTCGGCGACAGCCCATCGAATCGAACTGGTGTCTGGTGATGGGGTGGAGGGTGAGGTCTGGGGGCTGCGGCTGGCGCTCTCGGACGTCCACGGGATCAGCGCGGCCGAGGTCGCCCGGATCGAGGCCGGGCAGCCCTACACCTCACTGCTGGACTTCTGGCAGCGGGCCCGTCCGGGCAAGCCGGCGGCCGAACGGCTGGCCCAGGTCGGTGCGTTGGACGCGTTCGGCGCCAACCGCCGTGATCTGCTGCTGCATCTGTCCGAGCTCCACCGCGCCCAGCGGGGCGCGGGTTCCGGCGGCGCGGGCGCGCAGCTCCCGCTCGGCGGCGGGCACCGGACCGGCTCCATCGGCCTGCCCGACCTCAATGAGGCGGAACGGCTCAGTGCCGAGCTGGGCGTGCTGAGCATGGATGTCTCACGCCATCTGATGAGCGATCACCAGGCCTTCCTGGAGGAGCTCGGAGCGGTCTCCGCCAAGCGGCTGCGCGAGGCGCGGCACGGGGAGACCGTGCTGGTCGCGGGCGCCAAGGCGGCCACCCAGACCCCGCCCGTCCGCTCCGGGCGCCGGGTCGTCTTCACCACCCTGGACGACGGGACGGGCCTGGTCGACCTGGCGTTCTTCGACGACAGCCACGCCTCCTGCGCGTACACCGTCTTCCACTCCTGGCTGCTGCTGGTGCGCGGGGTGGTCCAGCGGCGCGGGCCGCGGAGCCTGAGCGTGGTCGGCGCCGCCGCCTGGAATCTGGCCGAGCTGGCTGAGCTGCGGCGTACCGGCGGGCTCGACGCGGTCGCGGCCCGGCTGGCGCGGGAGCCCGCGCCAGAGGCGGCCGGTCCGGAGGAGGAGGTGCCCGCCGACGGCGACGGCCGCCGGATCCGGATGCCCACCGGTTACGAGATGAACCCCTGGGCGGACCTCCAGCCGCCCGGCGAGGGGACGCCCACCGGAAGGAAGCTGTGGCACCAGAGTCCGGGGAGCGCGGGATGAGCGAGCAATCCGAAGCCCTCCAGCCGGAAGTCCTCGGCATCCTCCGGTCCGAGCCCCTTCAGCCCGGCATCCTCTGCCTGCGGTTCCGCCGGGTCGGCGGCGGGCCCCCGGACGGCGCCGGCTACGCGGGGCTGCTGGCCCTGCTCGGTTCGTTCACCCCGGCCGTGGAGGCGATGCCGCCCGAAGGGGCGCTCGCCGATGTGCGGGGCGCGCTGCGCTACTTCGGGCGGGACCCGGCAGGCCTGGCCGCGGTGATCCGGGTCCGCGCGCTGGCCCTGCACGGAGTGGACTGCGCGATCGGGGCCGCCGAGAACCCGATGCTGGCGCGGATGGCGGCGCGGCGGGCCGGACCCGGGGCGACCTTCGTGGTGCCCGTCGGCGGGGCCGCCGCCTTCCTCGCGGACCGGCCGGCCGGCGCACTGGACGGCGTCGGGGCGGCGACGGCCCGCACCCTGTGCGGATACGGGCTGGACTCCGTCGGCCGGATCGCGGCCGCCCCGCTCGGCACCCTCCAGCGGATCACCGGGGTGCGGACCGGGCGCGAGCTGTGGGAGCGGGCCCGCGGCGTCGACCGTACGGCGGTGGTGCCGAACGCCGCCGCCCGGTCGGTCGGAGCCGAACGGACCTTCCCGCGCGACGAGCTGGGCCGGGAGCGGCAGCGGCGCGCGCTCATGTCGCTCACCGAGGAACTGGGAGCGAGGATGCGCGGCGACGGGCAGGTGTGCCGCTCGCTCGCGGTCTCCGTGCGCTATGCCGACCGGACCGGGTACTCGACGCTGACCCGTAGCCGTACGCTCCGCGAGCCCACCGCCCACTCCGCGGAGCTCACCGCGCTCGCGTACCGGATCCATGACTCGTTCGCCCTGCAGCGGGCCCGGGTGCGGGGGATCGCCCTGCGCGCCGAGGGGCTCGGCGACGCGGGGCGGGCCGCGCATCAGCTGACCTTCGATCCGGTGGACGAACGGGCGCGGCGGATCGAGGCGGTGGCGGACCGGCTGCGGGCCAGATTCGGACCGCAGGCCGTGATGCCGGGGCGGCTCGCGGCCTGAACCACCGGCCGCGGGCTGTTCTGAAGCCGCGGTTACCACCGCGTCAGTTTTTACCGACGCGTAACTTCCCAGGAAACCTTACTCGTGCGTAAGTTGGCATGAGCACATCGAACGTCGTCAGAACTTGTGGTCCGGGCCGCAGGGTGCACAGACATCGCAACTCCCTTGAGCCGCAAGGAGAACCCACGATGCTGCCCTGGACCCGTGCGCCGCGCACCCCACGAGCGCGCAGAACCCTCGCCGCACTGCTCCTCGCAGTCGCCGCGGTCGCCACCCCCACGGCCACGGCCGCTGCCGCCACCCCCACCGCCGCCACGGCCACCTCGCGCGGCTGGAACGACTACTCCTGCAAACCCTCCGCAGCCCACCCCCGGCCCGTCGTCCTGGTCCACGGAACCTTCGGGAACTCGGTCGACAACTGGCTCGTCCTCGCCCCCTACCTGGTGAACCGCGGCTACTGCGTCTACTCGCTCGACTACGGGCAGCTCCCCGGTGTGCCGCTCTTCAACGGCCTGGGCCCGATCGACAAGTCGGCCGGGCAGCTCGCGGTCTTCGTCGACAAGGTGCTCGCCTCCACCGGGGCGCCCAGGACGGACATCGTCGGCCACTCCCAGGGCGGCATGATGCCGAACTACTACCTGAAGTTCCTCGGCGGGGGAGACCGGGTGAACGCCATGATCGGGCTCGCACCCGACAACCACGGCACCACCCTCCTCGGCCTGACGAAGCTGCTGCCGTACTTCCCCGGCGCCGCGGACCTGCTCAACGCCGGCACGCCCGGACTCGCCGACCAGGTGGCCGGATCCCCCTTCATCACCAAGCTCAACGCGGGCGGCGACACCGTGCCCGGCGTGCACTACACCGTCATCTCGACCAAGTACGACGAGGTCGTGACCCCGTACCGGACACAGTTCCTGGACGGACCCGACGTGCACAACGTCCTGCTCCAGGACCTGTGCCCGGTCGACCTGTCCGAGCACGTGGCGATCGGGACCATCGACCGGATCGCCTACCACGAGGTGGCGAACGCCCTGGACCCGGCGCACGCCACCCCGACCACCTGCGCCTCGGTCATCGGTTAGGGCCTTTCGCCAGGAACGGGCCGGGAGAGACCGGACGGCCCCGGGAGCACCCGGGGCCGTCCGGTCCGGTCAGCGGCCGTGCCGTGCCGTGCCGTGCGGTGGAGACGGCCCGGCGGCAGATGGCACGATCGGGTCCATGACGACGATCGACTGGGACTCCGCCGCCGATTCCTTCGACGAGGAGCCCGACCACGGTCTGCTCGACCCCGTGGTCCGGCACGCCTGGGCGCAGAGGCTGGAGAGCTGGCTTCCCCCGGAGCGTTCCGAGGTTCTCGACCTGGGGTGCGGCACCGGAAGCCTGGCGCTGCTCGTCTCCGGGCAGGGGCACCGGGTCACCGCCGTGGACCGCTCGCCGCGCATGGTGGAGCAGGCGCGCGCCAAGCTGGCCGGTACGGGCACCGAGGTGCTGGCCGGGGACGCCGCCGCACCGCCCGTCGGCAAGCAGCGGTTCGACGTGATCCTGGCCCGGCACGTGGTGTGGCTGCTGCCCGACCCGGCAGCGGTCCTGCGGCACTGGTTCGGCCTGCTGCGGCCCGGCGGCAGACTGGTGCTGATCGAGGGCGTGTGGAACGGGGTCGGGCTGTCCGCCGCGCAACTCACCTCGCTGCTCGCCCCGTTCACCGAGCGCATCCACCACGAGCGGCTCTCCGGCGACCGCGATCTCTGGGGCAAGGACGTCGACGACGAGCGCTACGCCCTGGTCGCCCGTGCCGAACCGCCCCGCCGGCACACCGAGGTCGTGGACGTCCATCTGATCCTCCGGCGCGGTTCCGACGTCCTGCTCGCCCGCCGGGCCGGTACCGGGTACGCGGACGGGCTGCTGCACGCCCCGTCCGGACACGTCGAGGACGGCGAGGACGTCCGCGAGGGCATGATCCGTGAGGCGGCCGAGGAGATCGGGATCGCCCTGGAACCGGAGGAGTTGCGGGTGGCCCTCGTCATGCAGCACCGGGGGCCCGGCGGCAATCCCCGGACCGGCTGGTTCTTCGAGGCGGAGTACGATCCGGCCCGGCCGCCGCACAACCGCGAACCGGACAAGTGCTCGGAGCTGGCGTGGTTCCCGCTGGACGCCCTGCCGGACGACATGGTCGCCTACTGCCGGGCCGGACTGGACGGCTACCGGTCGGGGGAGCGCTTCCTGATCCACTGGCACGAGGACGGCGACACCGTCGCGTACGAACCGAGAGGCCCCCGCCGCGCGGTCCCGCTGCCGGCCGGCGGGGTCCGCACCGGGCGGGTCCACCACATCGAGCTGTGGGTGCCCGATCTCGCGGTGGCCGAGGCGGGGTGGGGCTGGCTCCTCGGCGAGCTGGGCCACGTCCCGTACCAGCGGTGGACGCACGGTCGCAGCTGGCGGCGGGGCGACAGCTATGTGGTGGTCGAGCAGTCGCCCGATCTGGTCCCCGGGGCGCACGAGCGGCGCCGTCCGGGCCTCAACCACCTGGCGTTCCACGTGGCGGACCGGGAGGCCCTCGACGCGCTGGTGGCCCGTGCCCCGGACCACGGCTGGCGGCTGCTCTTCACGGACCGCCATCCCCATGCGGGCGGCGACGGGCACGTGGCCGCGTACCTGGAGGACGCGGCGGGGTACGAGGTGGAGCTGGTGGCGGGCTGAGGGGCCCTCAGCCGGTCCGGGCGGTGTGGTGCGGTGCTGGAGGGCTGACGGTCCGGCCGTGCGGGGCTCAGCCGGACGGGTGGTGCCGGGAGCCCTCAGCCCAGCAGGCCGGCGAAACCCTCCGGCGTACGGGCGAGACGTTCCAGCTCGTCCAGCGCCGCGACGGCGGCACCCGCCGCCTGCGGATCGCGCCCGGCCAGCCCGCTCTCCTCGAACTCGTCCTCGTCCAGGCGCAGTACGCCGGAGCGGTCCGCCGGCACCCACAGATCGAGATCCAGGTCCTCGACGACCAGCTCACCGTCCCGCAGCACGGCCGGACGGGTCACATCGCAGTACCAGCCCTTGAGTTCGCCCGCACCGCCGCGGACCTCCTTCACCGCGAACCAGGCCTCGCGCCAGTAGTGCTCGGTGAAGACGTCACCCGGCTCGAACCGTATGAAGCCGAAGTCACGGACCCGCGGGGAGGCCCAGGGGGCCCGTACCGTCACCCGGGTGCCGTTGTCGGCGAGCAGGGTGGCCGGATAACTGATCTTGGTCTTTCCGGCCTTGACCAGGACGACCGTCAGTTCCGTTTCGGCTTCAGCCGAGCCTGCGGACATGGCGTACCTCCGTGGCGCAGATCTCGTAGCCGAACCAGCGGTTGATCGCCAGCATCGGCCCGTTGCCGGCGTCGTTGCCGGTGTACGCGTCGGTGTACCCGGCGGCGCGTGCCCGGTGCAGCGAGTCGTTCTTGGCGAGTTTCGCCAGCCCACGGCCGCGGTACGCCCGCCGGGTGCCGGTCATCCCCGACCAGTAGCGGCCCGAGCCGTCGCACTCCGCCGCGCTGAACGCCGCGACCTCGCCGTCGACCACCGCCACCGAGGTCAGCCGGTGGTCGAGAGCGGGATCGCCCCAGGTCCCGGTGAGCCACTCCTCGTAGTCCGACAGCTGGGCCGGCGTGTCGCTGGGCTCGTCCGCGGTGGTCTCGGCGTCCGCTTCGAAGAGCGGTCGCGGGTCGTCGTCGAAATCGGCGCCGGTCCGCAGCTCGACGCCGGCCGGGAGCGCCTGACGGGGCGGCAGCGTGCCACCGGCCAGATCCAGATGCATGAAGTGCGCCGGCCGGCTCGGGGCGTAGCCGTGCCGCTCGGCGAACGCCAGGTCGCCGGGGGTGTCCAGCACCCAGGCACAGATCTCGGTCGCACCGGCCAGGGCCAGGTGCTCCTCGGCCGTGCGCAGCAGCAGTGTGCCCGCGCCCCGGCCGGTCCGTTCCGGATGGACGTGCGGATTGCAGGACGCCTGACCGGGTTTGGGGCTCTCGTATGCCAGACCGGCCTCGGCCGTTCCGATGATCTCGCCGTCCTCCTCCGCGACCAGCAGGCGGTACCGCTTGTCGGGATGGGCGTTCGCCAGGCCGAAGACGACCGCTTCCGGTGTGGTCACCATGAACGGGAGCGCCGCGCGCCGTACCCGTACCCAGTCCTCGGCGTCGGAGGCGCGGAAGTCGCGCACGATGACAGTCATGCGCCGGACCGTACCCGCAGGCGCCGCCCGGCCGCCCGTGATTTTCCGGCGACGGGTGGGCTCCGGGGCCGGACCCGGACGGCGGGTGCCGGCGGACTCGGGTGGTGGGGGGGAGAATCGGGCCCGTGACTCTGAAGATCTCCGTTGACCCGGATTCCGGCACCGCCCCTTACGAGCAGCTGCGCACGCAGATCTCCGAACTGGCCCGCTCCGGCGCGCTGCCGGTGGGCTACAGACTCCCGACCGTACGCGGCTTCGCCGAGGAGCTGGGCCTCGCCGCCAACACGGTCGCCAAGGCGTACCGGGCGCTGGAGGCGGACGGGGTGATCGAGACCCGGGGGCGCAACGGGACGTTCGTCGCCGCCGCGGGGGACGCGGCCGACCGCAACGCGGCGTCCGCGGCGCGGGAGTACGCGGAGCAGGCCCGGCGGCTGGGGGTGTCCCGTGCGCGGGCGCTCGCGCTGGCGCAGGACGCGGTGCGGGCGGTGTACTCGGGGTGAGGTGAGGGCGGTCCGACGCGGTGTCCTCGGCCGGACGCGGGTGGACCTGTGCCGCGCGCTCGACCAGCCCTCACCGGCTCTCAGAGGTACAGGCCCGCGTCCGCGCCCGAGTCCTGCTTGGGGACCGACGCGGGTCCCGTGCCTCGGCGCAGCGCGTACAGCTCCGCCAGGGTCGCGCCCTCGTGGGCCACGTCGCGTCCCAGGCCCTCGTCCGTGCCCAGCCAGGCCACCGACTCCTTGCGGGTCAGCGGGCCCACCTCGATCCGGGCCAGGCAGCGGCCCGGCCTGACGACCGCCGGGTGCAGACGCTCCAGGTCCTCGTTGGTGGTCACCCCGACGAGGACGTTGCGGCCCTGGCCCAGCAGCCCGTCCGTGAGGTTCAGCAGCCTGGACAGCGCCTGGCCGGCCGTGTGTTTGGCCTCGCCGCGGATCAGCTCGTCGCAGTCCTCCAGGAGCAGCAGCCGCCAACGGCCCTTCGCCGTACCGTCGTCCTCGCCGATCGCGATGTCCATCAGGTAGCCGACGTCGTTGAAGAGCCGTTCGGGGTCGAGTACGCAGTCGACCTGGCACCAGTCCCGCCAGGACCGCGCCAGGGTGCGCAGTGCGGAGGTCTTGCCGGTGCCCGGCGGTCCGTGCAGCAGGAGCAGCCGGCCCGCGATGTCGTCCGGGGTGACCTTCATCAGCCGGTCCATGGCATCGGCCACCGGTGCGGTGTAGTTGGCGCGGACGTCGTCCCAGGTGCCGGCCGTGATCTGCCGGGTGGTGCGGCACGGGCCGCGGCGCGGCGACACGTGCCAGAAGCCCATGGTCACGTTCTCGGGCTGCGGATCGGGCTCGTCCTGGGCGCCGTCCGTGGCCTCGTCGAGCACCTTCTGGGCCAGTTCGGGGCTGGTCGCGGTGACCGTGACGTCGGCGCCGCGGTTCCACCGCGAGATGAGCAGCGTCCAGCCCTCGCCCTCGGCGAGCATGGCGCTGCGGTCGTCGTCGCGGGCGGCGCGCAGCACCGTGGCGGCCGGCGGCAGCAGCGTCGCCCCGCTCCTGACCCGGTCGAGGGAGGTGCTGTGCGAGTACGACTGCTCGCCCGTCGCGAAGCGGCCGAGGAACAGCGCGTCGACAACGTCGGACGGGGAGTCGCTGTCGTCGACGGTGAGCCGGATCGGCAGCGCGGACTCGGGGTTGGCGGACATGGCGCCCATGATCCGGCACCGGGGCACCCGGCGCACCCAGGTTTCGCCACCTTCCTGCGCGCCGGGTGGGGCGCCGGCCGGGGCACCGGACGGGCGCTCGCGCGATTCCTCCGCGCGCCGGCGTGACGCGCCCTCAGGGGACCGGCGTGCAAAGGTCATCGAATGGACTTGGCATGCACACTTCCAAAATGGGCATCCCTGCTGCTACCACGTACGTGTGCAGAGATCCTGCCGGCCGGTCCAACGGAGGTCCCATGAAAATTTCCAGACTCGTGGCGTTCTCGTCCTCGCTCCTGCTCGGTGCCGTCATCGCCCTGACCGGGGCGGCCACCGCGAACGCCGCCCCATCCGTCCAGGCCGTCGACTATGTCGCCCTCGGTGACTCGTACTCCTCGGGTGTCGGCTCCGGCAGCTACATCAGCTCCAGCGGGGACTGCAAGCGCAGCACCCTCGCCTATCCCTCGCTCTGGGCCGCCGCCCACTCGCCCGCCTCGTTCGCCTTCACCGCCTGCTCCGGGGCCCGTACCGGCGATGTGACGGCCAATCAGCTCGGACCGCTCAACGCCTCGACCGACCTCGTCTCCCTCTCCATCGGCGGCAACGACGCCGGATTCTCCGATGTCATGACGACCTGTGTCCTCCAGTCGGAGGCCACCTGCCTCAACCGGATCGCCACCGCCCGCAGCTATGTGGACTCCACGCTGCCGGGCAAGCTCGACTCGGTGTACTCGGCGATCAGCGCCAAGGCTCCGTCCGCCCATGTCGTCGTCCTCGGCTACCCGCGCTTCTACAAGATCGGCGGCAGCTGCGTCGTCGGTCTGAGTGACAAGGTGCGCGCCGCCATCAACGGCGCGTCCGACTACCTGAACGCGGCCACCGCCAAGCGCGCGGCCGACCACGGCTTCACCTTCGGTGACGTCGCGGGGAAGTTCACCGGGCACGAGATCTGCTCGGGAAGCGCCTGGCTGCACAGTCTCAACTGGCTGAACATCGGTGAGTCGTACCACCCCTTCGCCGCCGGGCAGTCCGGTGGCTACCTGCCCGTCCTCAACTCGGCCGCCTGACACCCGCGCCGACGTCCTTGCGTCGTCCGCTCCGGCTGTCCGCTCCGGCGTCCGCCAGGGAGGAGGTCCCGCAGGCAGGGGCCTTCTCCCGGGTGCCTTCCGGGTCTCTTCCGCGGATCGGACCCGGGGTGTCCGGTCACTGATGCTCTGTCCAACTCGCCCTGGAATCGGGCAAATTCGGTGAACCGTCGTCAACCTCCGTATGTGTGTGCTCAATCCTGTGCCCGGGATACACGAGTGTCGTCGCGGGGGGATAGGGTTAACCTGCCCGGGTCGGGTGCCCTCGTACGGGTGGGGAGTGACATGGAACAGATAACGGTGCGCAGCAGGCCGCGAGTGCCTGCTATTACCTGCGGGAGCGGTGCGACGAGTTCGCGCCTCGACCGCCATCTCGCGGTGCTGGGCGGCCCTGTCGTCCCGCAGCGCGATTCCGCGGAGGCGACGCTGCTGATGCGCGAGCTGACCTCGCGCGACGCCGCGCACACACGCCGGAGCAAGAGTGCGCGGGTCTCACTCTTCGCGCCTCTGCGGCGACTGCGACGCTCGCTCTTCGGCAGCCGCCACTGATCCGACGGCCCCGGCCCAGGTGCCGCGCTGCTGCCCGCTCTCCCGTCATCCCCGGAGCCGGCAGTGGCGCGTCGCCATGTCCGCGTGAGGCCTTGGTGTGGCTGTGTGGGTCCGCCTGTCAGCGGTGGAGTGGGTGTCGAGGTAATTCGGTGTCGAAGTACTTCTAGACTGGCCGCATGTCCGAGAAGCGAGCCGCGCGTCTGAGCCCCGACGAGCGGAGGGCGCAATTGGTATCGATTGGTGTGGACATGCTCGCCGATTGCTCGCTGGACGAGCTGTCCACCGATGATGTGGCGCGCCGTGCCGGTATCTCCCGGGGGCTGCTCTTCCACTACTTCGATTCCAAGCGCGACTTCTACCGCTGTGTGGTGCGGCGGGAGTGCGACGACTTCGCCGCGGCCACGGAACCGGACCCCTCGCTGGAGCCCGTCCCCTGGCTGCGGTCGTTCATCGCCGGGTTCGCGGCGTACGTGACGGAGCACCGCAAGGTCTATCTCGCTCTGGTCCGCGGCGCCGCCGGCAGCCATCCCGCGGTGGAGGACATCGTCGAGTCCACCCGGGCCACCCTGGCCCGGCGGGTGGAGGAGGGGCAGCGGCGGCTCGGGATGCCGGATTCGCCGCGGCTGCTCGTCGCCGCACGGGCCTGGATGGCCTTCGCGGAGGAGGCCGTCACCAGCTGGCCGCTCGACGAACCGGGCGCCCTCGCGGAGCTCGGCGCCTTCCTGGAGTCGAGCTTCATCTCCCTGCTGGGTGCGCTGGACCGGCCGGCCGCGCTGTCCGACTGCCCCTGAGGGTCTTTGCCCGTCACTCGCCGCCGCGTGCGTACCGGCGTACGGACAGCGGTACGGCGACCGAGAGCAGCACCGCCGACCAGAGGAGCGTTCCGGCCACCGGATGGGCGACCGGCCAGGCGGCGTCCGCGGCCGGTGCGGCGTTGCCGAAGAGGTCCCGGGCGGCCGCGGCGGCCGCGCTGATCGGGTTCCACTCCGCGAGGGTGCGCAGCGGGCCCGGCAGATTGCCGGTCGGGATGTACGCGCTGGAGAGCAGCGGCAGGATGAACGTGGCGGAGCCCAGCTGGCCGGCCGCCTCCTCGCTGCGGATCAGCAGCCCGAGCCAGCAGCCCACCCAGGCGGTGGCGAACCGGAACAGCAACAGCAGTCCGAACGCCGCCAGCGCGGCGGCCGGGCCGCCCTCGATCCGCCAGCCCACCGCGAGCCCGGCCAGGATCAGCGGGACCATGCCGACGGCCGTGGTCAGCAGGTCGGCCGCGGTCTGCCCGAACGGCACGGCGGACCGGCTCATCGGCAGGGTGCGGAACCGGTCCGTCACGCCCCGGTGGCAGTCCTGCGCCGACTGGAACATCCCGGTCATGATGCCGTTCGCCGCGGTTGCCGCGAGCAGCCCCGGCACCAGGAAGGCGCGGTACTCCTGGCCCGGCACGGCCAGGGCGCTGCCGAAGACGTACCCGAAGAACAGCAGCATCGTGATCGGCATGGTCTGGGTCAGGATCACCACGCCGGGGGCCGCCTTGATCCGTTGCAGATGACGGCCCAGTACGGCCAGTCCGTCCGCGACCGGTGTGTTCGCGTTCCCGGCGGGGCCCGCCGGGAGCCGCTCCGCCACGAGTGTGCCGCCGCTCATGCCGCCATCTCCTTCGTCGGTGGGGTGGTGCGGCCGGTGGCACGGCCGGTCAGGCGCAGGAAGACCTCGTCCAGGGTGGGCGGCCGAAGACTCGCGTCGATCACCGCCGCACCCGCCGCGTCCAGCTCGCGGACGATCCGGGGCAGCGTGAGCGTGGGGTCGCGGACGACGACACCCACCGTGCGGCGCTCGTGGTCCAGAACCGGTTCGGCGCCCGTCATCCGGTCCAGGACGGCGGCGGCCGGGACGAGGGCCGATGGATGGCCGACGGCGACCTCCGCGTAGCTGCCGATCTGTGCCTTCAGTTCGGCCGGGGTGCCCCGGTGGGCCGCCCGGCCGCTGTCGACGAGCACGATGTCGTCGGCCAGCTGATCGGCCTCCTCCAGGTACTGCGTGGTGAGCAGGACGGTGGTGCCGGCGCCCGCCAGCTCCCGTACCGCTGTCCAGATCCGACTGCGGCTGTGCGGGTCGAGCCCGGTGGTCGGCTCGTCCAGGAACAGCACGTGCGGCCGGGCGAGCAGGCTGGCGGCGAGGTCCAGCCGGCGCCGCGTCCCGCCGGAGTAGGTGCGGGCCGGGCGGTCGGCCGCGTCGGTCAGCCCGAAGCGTTCGAGGAGGTCGTCGGTCCGGCTCCGGACGGCCTCGCCGCGGAACTTGAGCAGCCTGGCGAAGAGCCGCAGGTTCTGCCGGCCGGACAGCTCGCCGTCGACCGAGGCGCTCTGCCCCGTGACGCCGATCGCCCCCCGTACCGCGCCGGCTTCGCGCACCACGTCGTGACCGGCGACCCGGGCGCTCCCGCCGTCGGGGGCGGTCAACGTGGTGAGCACCCGGACGGCGGTGGTCTTGCCGGCGCCGTTGGGCCCGAGCACTCCGCAGACGGTGCCTTCGGCGACGGCCAGATCGAGACCGCGCAGCGCGTGGACGGATCCGTAGCGCTTTTCCAGACCTTCACTAAGTACAGCGTACGTAGTTGCCATGCCGTCACCGTACCGCACTACGTACGCTGTACGTAACTACCATGGTGGTCGAGGTGATGATCAATGGTGGAGCGACCCGCTGTACCCGAAGTGATCTGGGCGCGTCCGGAGCGGGCCGGCCGCGGGCCGAAGCCCGCGTACCGCCGTGCGGACATCGCGGCGGCCGCCGTGCGCATCGCGGACGCGGGGGGCCTTGACGCGGTGTCGATGCGGAAGGTGGCGGCCGAGCTGGGCTGCGGCACGATGTCGCTGTACAACTACGTGCCCCGCAAGGAGGACCTGCACGAGCTGATGCTCGACGCGGTCAGCGCCGGTTACGACTACCCGGAGCCCTCCGGTGACTGGCGCGCCGACATCCTCGCCCTCGCCCGTCAGGCCCGGCAGATGATGCACCGCCACACCTGGATGCCCCGGCTGATGTCACCCGTGTACGGATTCAGCCCGAACGCCCTGCGCTATCTCGAGTACACGCTGAGCTGCCTGGACGGGGTCGACGCACGGTTCGGCGCGAAGATGGAGCTCGTCGCCATGGTCAACGGCGTGGTCACCACCTACGCCGCCCATGAGATCGCCACGGCGGAGCGCGGTCGCTCGCTGCCCTGGACCGAGGAACAGGAGCAGGCAGCGCGCACCGGCTATCTGATGAGTCAGATGTCGACCGGGAAGTATCCGCGGCTGGCGGCGGGATTCGCCGAGGAAGCCGGGCCGGTCGATCCGGAGAAGGTCTTCGACCGGGCGATCGGCCGGGTGCTGGACTCGTTCGGCCGCGAGTAGCCGCCCGGTCACAGCAGCGCGAACTGCCCGTCCGGGCCCTCCTCCGGGTGATCGAGCACGGAGGCGGGCCGCCGTACCGAGGCCGCCACCGGCAGCACCCCCGCCGCCCGCAGCTCCTCCGTGCCGATCTGCGGGCCGTGCGCCAGCTCGTCCTGCCGGGGCCGCAGTTCGGCGAGCAGAGCGAGCAGCGTGATCAGTTCCAGCAGCTCGGACGTCCACTCCTGCGGCCAGGCACGGGGCCGGACGGCCTTCAGGCCGTCCGCCCCGGCCACCGCCGTCCGCCGCTCGAACCACAGCTCCAGCACACGTACGCCGCCGACCCGGAACTCCCACGCCCCGGCGGGCACTGGCGAGACGCGCCCCGTGCCGAGGGTCAGCGCCTCCTCCCCGGAGTCGTACGACAGGGCCGACGGGGCGGGAGGTACCGCGGCGCGCACATAGGGGCGGCGCCCGCCCGGCAGCCGTGGCCGCTCCCCGCCGCGGGCCCCGCGCAACTGGAGCCGCAGCAGCTCCCGACCCAGCTCCACCCCCGCCGACCAGCGCGCCGTGTCCGCGGGCAGGGGTACCACGCAGCCGGCCGGGGAGTGCCGGGCCGCCGCGAGGAGCCACGCCAGCACGGACTCGGCGCAGACCGCGTCCCCGTGACGGGCGCGCAGCAGTGCGAGCAGTCCGGGCGCCAGATTGGGTTCGAGGCCGCCGGGGCGCCGGTAGAGCGGACGGATCCGGCCGGGGCGGCCGGCGGGGGAGTGACCGTCGGGGAGCAGTGCCGTCACGGACAGGGCGGGGCCGGTGTCCTGGGGCACCCGGCCGTGTTCGACGGCGAAGAGCTGGTGCCCGTCGGCCACCCGCCACAGTTCAGGACGGGCGACGTCTATCAGCCGGTGGTCGGGGAGCAGCCACTGCTCGTCGAACGGGCCGTGCAGGATCCGTACCGGTTCCGGGCACCGGCCCGGCTCGCGGGCGAACCGGCCGGTCCCGGTGGTCTGTCCGGGCAGGGCGGCCACCGGGGTGTGCGGGGTGCGGGAGCGGGTGGGTCCGAACAGCCGCTCGCGCTCGGCGTCCCCGGCCCGCACCAGCCGGTCCCAGCGGGCCCTGAGCGAAGCCGCGTCCGGAGCCGTCACCCAGGGACGTCCGGTCCGCAACGGCCGTACGGACCAGGGCATGAGGTCGTCGAGGAGCGGTCCGCTCGGGCCCTCGCCGGAGCCGGCCGCTGCCGGTGCTGCCACCGTGTCGTCCTCCCCGTCGCCACGTCCGCCGCCTTCCCCGGCATCGTAACGGCGCCGCCGGGGCCGGGGGCAGGGTGCCGGTGCGGTGGGCCGGGAGGGGGCGGCGGACGTGGCGTCAGTGCGCCTCCACCGTGACCGAGAACGAGAAGCGGTCGCCCCGGTAACGGATCTGCGCCACATCGACCACCCGGCCGCCCTCCTCGTACGTCACGCCCGTGTAGTACAGGATCGGGCTGAGCAGCGGGACCCGGAGCAGGTCGGCGGTGTCCGGGTCCGCGAGCCGGGCCTCGACCGTGTCGGTGATCCTCGCGATCCGGACACCGACCCGGTCGCGCAGCACCTTCGTCATCGGCCAGCGGTCGAGATCGGCGGGGTCGAGCCCGGCCGCGACCTCCGGATGGATCCAGTTCCGGGCCCAGTTGGTGGGCTCGCCGCTCTCCTCGTCGCACCGCAGCCGCCGGTAGCCGACGACCTCCGCGCAGCCGGGGAAGTACTCCGCGACATCTCCAGGCACGGCGAGCGGGCCGTGGTCGAGCACCGTGGTCAGTTCGCCCGACTGCTGGGCGACGATCGCGTCGATCGAGCCGAGCAGCCGGACCGGTGACACCCGGCGGGCGCGCGGTTCGATGAACGTGCCGCGCCGCCGGTGCCGGCTGATCAGCCCCTCCGTCTCCAGTTCCTTGAGCGCCTGGCGCATGGTGAGGACGCTGACGCCGTAGTGCGCGGCGAGCTGCTCCTCGGTCGGCAGCCGCAGCGTGGCGTCCGGGGTGCGGCCCAGTATCGAGGCCCGCAACGACTGCGAGACCTGGTACCACAGCGGCAGTTTGCGGTTCAGGACCAGCGAGTCGGGCGCGAAGGCGGCCCCCTGGGGCGCGGGGGGCTTCAGAGGGGTCTGCGACACCTTGGGTCACCTGCATTCGTCGTCGCCGGCTCCTGCGCGGCCGGTCACGGCATGAAATCGGGGCTCAGTGCATGAAGCTGTGGCTCAGGGCGTGAAGTTGCGGCTCAGACCCTGCCACACGTCGTCGTAGCCGTGCTGAAGGTGTCCGGCGGTCGCGGCCTGCCCGGTCGCCGTGACGGGCCAGCGGGTCTCGAACATGAAGGCCAGGCCGTCGTCGATCTTCTGCGGCTTCAGCTCCGCCGCGCTCGCCCGGTCGAAGGTCTCCCGGTCCGGGCCGTGCGCCGACATCATGTTGTGCAGCGAGCCGCCGCCGGGCACGAAGCCCCCCTTGCCGGCCGTCTTGGCGTCGTACGCGCCCTCGATCAGGCCCATGTACTCGCTCATCACGTTGCGGTGGAAGTACGGCGGCCGGAAGGTGTCCTCGCCGACCAGCCAGCGCGGGGCGAACACCACGAAGTCGACCCCGGCCAGACCGGGTGTGTCCGACGGCGAGGTCAGCACCGTGAAGATCGACGGGTCCGGGTGGTCGTAGCTGATCGAGCCGATCACATTGAACCGGTGCAGGTCATAGACGTACGGGGTGTGGTTGCCGTGCCAGGCGACCACATCGAGCGGCGAGTGGTCGTACGTCGCCGACCAGAGGTTGCCGCAGAACTTGTTGACCACCTCGACCGGGCGCTCCACGTCCTCGTACGCGGCGACCGGGGCGAGGAAGTCCCGCGCGTTGGCCAGGCCGTTGGCGCCGATCGGGCCGAGTTCGGGGAGGACGAAGGGCTGGCCGTAGTTCTCGCAGACGTAGCCGCGCGCGGTGGCGTCGAGCAGCTCGACCCGGAAGCGGACGCCGCGCGGGATCAGCGCGACATGCCCCGGATCGGCGCGCAGCAGGCCCAGTTCGGTGCGGAGCAGGAGGCCGCCGTGCTCGGGGACGATCAGCAGCTCGCCGTCACTGTCGCTGAACACCCGGTCGGTCATCGGGGCGTTGGCGTGGTAGAGGTGCACGGCCATGCCGCTGCGCCGGGCCGCGTCGCCGTTGCCTCCCAGCGTCCACAGGCCGGACAGGAAGTCCGTACCGGGCGCGGGCGCCGGGAGCGGGTCCCAGCGCAGCCGGTTGGGATCGGGGACGGTCTCGGTGAACGGGGCGGTGCGGACGGACCCGTTGTCGATCCGGAGGAACGGCGGATGCGCCGCCGAGGGCCTGATCCGGTAGAGCCACGAGCGCCGGTTGTGGGCGCGCGGCTCGGTGAAGGCCGAGCCGCTCAGCTGCTCCGCGTAGAGCCCCAGGGGTGCGCGCTGCGGTGAGTTGCGCCCGTGCGGCAGCGCCCCCGGTACCGCCTCCGAGCTGTGCTGATTGCCGAAACCGGCGGAATGCCGCAGCTCTTCCGCCGTCTTCCTCGCCTGCTCGATGCCGCTCATGTGCGCTCCCGGTGCCGAAGGAATCCTATGGGTAACCGTAGGAATCAAAAGGAGGTGAGTCAACGGCATTGGTGGTGCGCAGGGGGGTTCCAAAAGTTGAACAATGCTCTACTCTCCGGCACATGTCGTGGACACGAAGACTTCTGGTGATTCTGGCGGCGCTGGCCGCCGCCCTCCTCGCGGTTCCGGCCGCCCAGGCGCACGAGGAACGGCCGGTCACCCTGCCCGACGGCACCGGCAGCGTCCCCGTGCACCGCGGTGGCGAGCCGGACCTCCTGGTCTGCAAGAGCGACCGGGCCGACTTCGAGCACCGGATATCGAGCTTCCCCGACGCCCTGCGGTCCAGGAACCTGAAGCTCTTCGACCGGTGCCAGACTTCCGGCTACCGCCATCTCCAGCAGGCCGTCGACGCGGTCACCGGGCCCGGGAAGAACATCGCGATCCTGCCCGGCCTCTACGAGGAGGAGCCCTCGCTGCCGGCACCGGCCGGCGAGTGCGCCCGGCTGAAGGCCCCCAACTCCCAGCTCGGCTACCAGATCCTGAGCTACGCCCAGCAGGCGAAGTGCCCGCACAACCAGAACCTGGTGGCGATCCTCGGCAAGAAGGACCTCCAGATCGAGGGCACCGGCGCCGAGCGCACGGACGTCGTCATCGACGCCAAGTACCGGAAGCTCAACGCGATCCGGGCGGACGGCTCCGACGGCGTCTACTTCAAGAACTTCACCGCCCAGCGCACCACCTTCAACTCGCTGTACATCCTGGCCCAGGACGGCTTCGTCATCGACGACGTGCTGACCCGCTGGAACGACGAGTACGGCTTCCTGACCTTCGCCGGCGACCACGGCCTCTACAAGAACTGCGAGTCGTACGGCAACGGCGACTCCGGCATCTACCCGGGCAGCGCGTCGAACATCAACGACACGTACGGCTACAAGGTCCCGCGCTACTCGATCGAGATCACCGGCTGCCACAGCCACCACAACATGGTCGGCTACTCCGGCACCGCGGGTGACTCCGTCTACGTCCACGACAACGAGTTCGACCACAACATGGGCGGCGCCTCGATGGACAGCGCCTTCCCCGGCCACCCGGGGCTGCCGCAGAACCACGCCCGCTTCGAGCGCAACCTGATCCACGACAACAACGCCGACTACTACCCCTACGTCGCCGACGGCACCTGCGCCAAGCCGCCGGTCGAGCGGGGTTACGAGAACGGGGTGGTCTGCCCGCAGATCTCCATGCCGCCGGGCACCGGCATCATCACCGCGGGCGGCAACTGGAACATCTACGAGAACAACTGGGTCTACGGGCAGCAGCGCGCCGCCTTCTTCCTGAGCGCCGTCCCCGCCTTCATCCGCGGCGAGAGCGCGCTGGGCAAGCAGACCGACACCTCGCACCACAACCGGTACGCCAACAACCATCTCGGCGTGGACAAGGCGGGCAACGCGCGGCCCAACCGCACCGATGTGTGGTGGGACGGCCAGGGCGACGGCAACTGCTGGCAGTCGGACGCGGGGCCCTCCACGCCCCGCTCGCTGCCCGCCTGCGGCGATGAACGCGGCGCGGTCACCGGCCGCACCGACCGGCTGGTGGGCGAACCCGTCAAGCTCGCCCAGCTGCTGGTCTGCGCCGACTACAACGTGCAGGCGCGCCGGCTGCCGGCCGGCTGCGACTGGTACGGGGCGCGCGGGATCGAGCGCATCGAGTTGCAGGCGGCCCTGGGCACCGCGGTGGTGCTCGTGCTGGTCGGCGGCGTGCTGTGGTGGCGCAGACTGCGATCGAGCAGGCTCGCCACGGCGGCCTCGGTCCTCGGTCTCATCGGCCTCGGCCTGGACGTGGCCGGGTCGACCATGGGGCTCGCCTCCTCGTACCTGCCCGCCGTCGCGCTGCTGCTGACGGGCCTCTGGTGGACGGGCATCGGGCTGGTGCTGCGGCGGGAGCGGCCGGCGCTGGGCTGGACCACGGTGGTGCTGGGCGCGCTCACGCTCCTCGACGCGCTGGACAAGGGTGTGTTCATGATCCCGTGGATCCCGCTGAGCCCCGCCTGGGTGCGGGGGCTGCTCGGCGTGGTCTGGGTGGTGTGGGCCGTGGTGGCCGCCGCCCGGCACGGAGAGCGGGAAGCCGGGAAGCCGGATCCGGACGGCGGTGCGGGCACGGACCGGACGGACCCGGAGCGGGTTCCGGCTGCCGGTACCCCCTCTGCCTCAGCTCCTGCCTCAGCTTCTGCATCTGCCCCGGCCCCGGCTTCCGCCCCGGACAGCACCTCGCCGCCGCAGAGCCCCTCTGACCCCGCCCTCGACGGAGACGCCTCGTGACACGCCTTCAGGACCAGGCACCGGCTGCCCCTCGCCCGCGGCCGCGGACCGGCCGCAGGGCCGCCCTCTGCGTGCTCACCGCAGCCGCCCTCGTGCTCGGCGCGGGTGCCTGCGGCGGGCGGGCCACCACGCACCACAAGCCGGGCACCAGCCACGAGCAGGCCACCGGCAGTGTCGGGCGGCTCCTGTCCTCGGACGACGGCTCCGGTCACCGGCTGCGCCAGGTCGACGCCAAGGGCGCGCCGGAGGTGACCGTCGCCGTGCGGCCGGACTCGGAGGACGGCTGGAACGTCCACCTCTCGGTGCGGAACTTCCGGTTCACCCCGGACAGCGTGGGCGGCGGCGCACTCCTCGGCCGGGGCCACGCCCGCCTCTTCCTCGACGGCCATCCGCTCGCCCGGGTCTACGGAGCCTGGTTCCACCTGCCGGAGTCACTGCTCCGAGGCGCCGGGGGCGGCACCGAACTCACCGCCCGTCTCTACGCCGACGACCACACCGCCTGGGCCGTCGGCTCCACCCCGGTCCAGGCCGCCGCCGCCCTCACCGCCACTGCGACGACCGCACCCGTGTCCACCCCCGCCGAGCCCGCGCCCGGCACCACGCTGGAGATCTCCGTCCGCGACGGCAAGGTCAGCCCGGCGCCGGGGCGCGCCGAGATCAAGAAGGGCCGGACCGTGCGGCTCCGGGTCCGCAGCGACCACGACGACACCCTGCACGTGCACGGCTACGACAAGGAGGCGCGGCTGCCCGCGGGCAAGACCGTCACGCTCACGTTCACCGCCGACCGCACCGGGCTCTTCGAGGTCGAGACGCATGAGTCCGATCTGCTCCTGACCCAACTCGTCGTCCGGTGACGGCCGGTCCGGGCAGCGGTATCGGCTCCGGTGCCGGCGCCGATACCGGTGCGGATGCCGTGAGCGTTCTCGCCCATGGCATCGGTGCCCAGCACGATCTGCCGCTCTCGCCCTTCTACGCGTTCGCGGGCGCCTTCGCCGCGCTGTTCGTCTCCTTTCTCGCGCTCGGCCTGCTCTGGTCCGCCTCCCGGTTCCGCGGCGGACTGGCGGGCCGCCCGCTGCCGGCCGCCGTCCAGCGCGCGGCCGACGCGCGTGCCACCCGCGTCGTGGCCCGCGCGCTCGGCCTGGCCGCCGCGCTGTTCGTCGTGCTGTACCTCCTTCTCGGCCCGGCCGACCCGGACCGCAATCCGGCTCCCGGCGCCGTCTACGTACTCCTCTGGGTCGGGCTCGTACCGGCCTCACTGCTGCTCGGTCCCGTCTGGCGGCTGCTCAACCCCTTGCGCACCCTCCACCTCCTGGCCTGTCGCGTGCTGGGGCGCGACCCCGACGCCGGCCACCCCCTCCCCGTACGCCTCGGGATGTGGCCCGCGGCGGCCGGGCTGCTCGCCTTCACCTGGCTCGAACTCGTCGCCCCCGACCCCGCGTCACCCACGGCGCTGCTGCTCTTCCTCGCCCTGTACTCCGCCGTCCATCTCGCGGGCGCCGCCCGCCACGGCGCCCACTGGTTCGACCACGCCGACGCCTTCGAGGTCTATTCGGGACTCCTCGCCAGGCTCGCCCCGCTCGGCCGCCGCCCGGCCGACCGCCGCCTCGTCCTGCGCTCCCCGTTCAACGGACTCGACGCCACACCCCAGCTCCCCGGGCTCGTCGCCACCGTCTGCGTCATGCTCGGCTCCACCGCCTACGACGGCTTCTCCGACGCACCCTCCTGGATCACCACCGTCCAGACCTCCCCCCTGGGCCGTACCACCGCGGCGACTCTCGGACTTCTGGGCGCCGCCGCCCTCGTCGCCACCCTCTACGCGCTCTGCGCCGGTGCCACCCGGCTGATCTCCGGCCAACTGCCCCACCCCCTCACCGCCTTCGCGCACTCGCTCGTCCCGATCGCCCTCGGCTATCTCGTCGCCCACTACTTCACACTCTTCGTCACCGAAGGTCCACGTACGGTCATGGTGGCACTCGGCACTGACAGCCCGGCTCCGCCCGAGCCGCTCCTGGGGCCGGGCGGCGTCGCCACCCTCCAGGTCCTCGCGATCGTCCTCGGCCATGTCCTCGGCGTCGTCGCCGCCCACGACCGTTCCGTACGGCTCTTCCCGCCCCGGCGCGCGATAGCCGGACAACTCCCGCTGCTGGTCCTGATGATCGCGTACACCATCGGCGGGCTGAGTCTGCTCATCGCCTGAGGCCGGTGCGCACCTTTATGCCCGGCGAAGGAGGCCCACGGCATCATGGAGTCCGTGCCCCATGCGAACACGAACCTCCGCCGCGCCCCTGTGCAGCAGCGCAGTGCCGAGCGCCTCGCCCGGATACTCGACGCCTGCGCCGAACTCCTCGACGAGACCGGCTACGAGCAGCTCTCGACCCGGGCCGTGGCCGTGCGCGCCGAAGTCCCCATCGGCTCCGTCTACCGGTTCTTCTCCAACAAGCGCGCCCTCGCCGACGCCCTCGCCCTGCGCAATCTGGACAGCTACGCCGAGCGCATCGCGGCCCGGCTGGCCGCCATCGCGGCCGACGACTGGCGCCGTGCCATCGATGCCGTGCTCGACGAGTACCTGGCGATGAAACGTTCCGTACCCGGCTTCGCGTTCGTCGACTTCGGCGCACCGGCCCCCGACGAGGACCCGGCCGACGACGCCAATCACCGGGTCGCGAGCCGGCTCGCCGAGCTTCTCTGCGAGCATCTGGGCCGTACCTCCGACGAGGATCTGCTGCGCACCATCCTGGTGTGCGTGGAGGCCACCGACGCCCTGCTCAAGCTCGCCTTCCGCATCGCCCCGGCCGGCGACCAGGCGATCGTCACCGAGACCCGGGTGCTGATCCAGGCGTATCTGGCGCGCGTGCTGGACTGAGGCCGTCCGGCGCGCAGCGTCCGGCGCGTCCCGGCCGGAGGGCCGGACAATCGACCCGCCGCGACACCTCCCCACCATGCGTACCGGTCGGTATGCTCGGCTCTGCTCGACCGCGTACGCACGTCAACGCTGCCGCCGCCCCGGGGAGGGCCCATGCCGCACGACCCCAGCAGTACCCGCACCGCCCTGCGCATCTGCCCCCTCTGCGAAGCCACCTGCGGACTCACCCTCACCATCGAGGGGAGCAGGGTCACCGGCGCCCGCGGCGACCGCGACGACGTGTTCAGCCAGGGCTTCATCTGCCCCAAGGGCGCCTCCATCGGCGCACTCGACGAGGATCCCGACCGGCTGCGCACCCCGCTCGTCCGCAGGAACGGTGTCCTGACGGAGGCGAGCTGGGGCGAGGCGTTCGACGCGATCGCCCGCGCCCTGCCGGCCGTCACCGAGGAGCACGGCCCGCAGGCCGTCGGCGTCGTCCTCGGCAATCCCAACGTGCACACCATGGCCGGGGCCCTCTACCCGTCGGCCCTGCTCGCCGCCCTGCGGACCCGGGCCCTGTTCACCGCGAGCACCCTGGACCAGATGCCCAAGCACGTCTCCAGCGGGCTGCTCTTCGGCGACCCGAACACGATCGCGGTACCGGACCTCGACCGCACCGGGCACCTGCTGCTGCTCGGCGCCAACCCGCTCGAATCCAACGGCAGCCTCTGCACCGCCCCCGACTTCCCCGGCAAGCTGAAGGCGCTGCGCCGCCGCGGCGGCAGCCTCACCGTCGTCGACCCGCGCCGCACCCGCACCGCACGTCTCGCCGACCGGCACGTCGCCATCCGCCCCGGAACCGACGCCCTCCTGCTCGCCGCCCTCACCCACGTACTGTTCGAGGAGAGGCTGACCGACCCCGGCGCTCTCGCGGATCACATCCAGGGGATCGACGAAGTAGCCGAAGCGGTACGGGACTTCCCGCCCGAGGCGGTGGCCGGGGCCTGTGACGTGGACGCCGGAACCATCCGCACGATCGCCCGGGAGCTCGCGGCCGCCCCCACCGCCGCCGTCTACGGCCGCATCGGCAGCTGCACCGTCGAACACGGCACCCTCGCCAGCTGGCTCGTCGACGTCCTCAACATCCTCACCGGCAACCTCGACCGCCCCGGCGGCGCCCTCTTCCCGCTCTCCGCCACCGCCCGCGCCCCACGACCCGCCGCTCTCGGCAGGGGATTCGACCTCGGGCGCTGGTCGAGCCGGGTCTCCGGGCATCCCGAGGCCAAGGGCGAACTGCCCATCTCCGCACTGGCCGAGGAGATCGGCACACCGGGGCAGGGGCGCATCCGCGCGCTGATCGTCCTGGCCGCCAACCCCGTGCTCTCGGCGCCCGACGGCGACCGGCTCGACCGGGTGCTGGCCGACGGGCTCGACTTCATGGTGAGCGTCGACCCGTACCTCAACGAGACCTCGCGCCATGCCGATGTGCTGCTCCCCCCGCCGCCGCCCTCGCAGAGCGCCCACTTCGACTTCGCGTTCAACACCCTGGCCGTGCGCAACCAGGTCCGCTACACCCGGCCCGCCGTTCCCCTGGACGCGGACCGGATGGACGAGAGCGAGATCCTCGCCCGGCTGGTCCTGGCCGTCTCCGGGATGCACGGCGCGGAGCCGGACGCCGTGGACGCCATGGTCATCGACCGGACCCTCGGCAAGACCGTCACCGACCCCCACTCGCCCGTGCACGGCCGGACCCCCGCCGACCTCGCCGCCGCGCTCACCGGCCGCACCGGACCCGAACGCCGCCTCGACCTGATGCTGCGCCTCGGCCCGTACGGCGACGGCTTCGGCGCCGACCCCGACGGCCTCACCCTGGAACGGCTGCTCGCCCACCCGCACGGCATCGACCTCGGCCCCCTCACCTCACGGGTCCCCCAGGTCCTCACCACCCGCAGCGGACGCGTCGAACTGCTCCCCGCGCCCATCGCCGCCGATCTGCCCCGGCTGCGCGACGCCCTCGCGGGCCGTACCGACCCCGACGCGCTCGTCCTCATCGGCCGCCGCCACCTGCGCTCCAACAACAGCTGGATGCACAACGTCGCCGCCCTCACCGGCGGTTCCAACGTGTGCACCCTCCAGATGCACCCCGAGGACGCGGCGCGTCTCGGACTGGCGGACGGCGCCGCCGCCACCGTCTCGGCGGACGGGGGTGAGGTGACCGCCCCCGTCGAGATCACCGACGGAGTACGGACGGGCGTGGTGAGCCTCCCGCACGGCTGGGGGCACAGCCGCCCCGGCACCCGGATGTCCGTCGCCGCGGCGCGGCCCGGCGTCAACGTCAATCAGCTGCTCGACGGCACCCGGCTCGACCCGCTCTCCGGCACCGCCGTGCTCAACGGCATCCCCGTCACCGTGGCACCCGCACGCTGACCGAAGCCCTGTCGGACGGTTCGACGCGGCCCCCGAACCAGGCCCAGTACCTGGCAACCTTTGCGCGAGTCATTCCCTCACCCCGCCCAGTGGGTTAATTTCAGGCCACTGCTGCCGCTCCCCACCGCTCCACCACCATCCTTCCGGGCGGAACCACATGACTCGCGCCATCACTCTGAACAATGTCAGCAAGGCGTACGGGCGGTCCTCGCGTGCCGTCGACCGTCTCTCGCTCTCCATCGACCCGGGCGAGTTCGTCGTCCTGCTGGGCCCCTCGGGCTGCGGAAAATCGACCGTGCTCCGCATGATCGCCGGTCTTGAGGACGTCTCCGAGGGCGAGATACTGCTCGACGGTGAACCGGCCGACCACCTCACGCCCCGCGAACGCGGGATGGCCATGGTCTTCCAGAACTTCGCGCTGTACCCGACCATGACCAACCGGGCCAACATCGGCTTCCCGCTGAAGCTGGAGAACCCGCGCCAGGACCACAACGAGCGCATCGAGAACACGGCCAGGATGCTCGGGATCGAGAGCGTCCTGGACCGGCTCCCCGGCCAGCTCTCCGGCGGCGAGCGCCAGCGGGTCGCCATGGGCCGGGCCATCTCGCGCCAGCCCTCCGCCTTCCTGATGGACGAGCCCCTCTCCAACCTCGACGCGAAGCTCCGCAACCATCTGCGCGCCGAGATATCCCAGCTCACCAAGGAACTCGGCGTCACCACGGTCTACGTGACCCACGACCAGGCCGAGGCGATGTCGCTGGGCCACCGGGTCGCCGTGATGCGCGGGGGAGTGCTCCAGCAGGTCAGCCCGCCGCGCGAGGTGTACGCCCTGCCGGAGAACGTGTTCGTCGCCGCGTTCATCGGCACCCCGCGGATCAATCTGCTCCAGGCCGTCGTCCACGCACCCCTGGAGGGGCGGATGTCGATCGACCTCGGCCGCCAGCGCCTCCCGCTGCCCGAACCGCTCAGCCCCGACCACCAGTTGCTCCGCATCCAGCAGGGCCGCCGGGTCATCGTCGGACTGCGCTCCGAAGCGGTCCGGATCGCCGCGCCCAGCCAGGCCCGCCCCGGGGAGGTCGCGCTCAGCGGCATCGTCGAGCATGTCGAGTACCAGGGGCACGAGGCGCTGGTCCACCTCAACACCGGTTCACAGCCCGCCGTGGTGCCGGATCTGGAATCGGCGCGCCCGGAGCGCGGCGCCCCGCGAAGGCGCCGCGGCGCCGAGGGCGGAGCCGGCGTGCTGGAACGGCTCAGGGAACGCGCCACCGGGTACATCAGCGGCCCCGTCGCCGTACTGGACGAGCCGCGTCCCGGGGAGCTGCCGCCGGGGGTGCGCAGCCCCGACCGCCCCGCGGTCACGGCCAGCGACCTCGTCGTGCGCACCGGCCCCGACATGCGGCTGCGCACCGGGGGCCAGGTCCCGCTCCTGGTGGACCTGGCGCACCTGTACGTCTTCGACCACCAGGGGCGCCGGATCTGCCCGCTGCCGAAGGACGTCCCCGGGCTGGACATGTAACCGGCGGCCGGACGGAGAGGGAGGCCGCCCGCGCCCTGTCAGGTGAACCCGAGCACCCCCGGGCGAAACGGTGGACCACGCGTGACCCGTGTCTCTGGCGCCCGAAAACTAACGGCGCTAGTTTGGGGCGTGGACGACCAGGTCAGTCACCGTGCCCGGGAGGAACACCATGAAGGCCCACGACGGTATGTACATCGGCGGCGAGTGGCGGCGAGCCGCGGGAACGGACACGATCGCGGTCGTCAATCCGGCGGACGAGCGGGTCATCGCCCATGTCCCGGCCGGAACGGCGGCCGACGTCGATGATGCGGTACGGGCCGCGCGCGCCGCCTTCCCCGGCTGGGCCGCGACCCCGCCGGCCGAGCGCGCCGCCCGGATCGGCGCGCTGCGCGACGTACTGGCGGCCCGCAAGGACGAGATCGCCGGGACGGTCACCGCCGAACTGGGCTCACCGCTGCCGATGTCGCAGATGGTGCACGCGGGGGTGCCGGTGCTGGTCGCCGGCTCGTACGCCGAACTCGCCGCGACGTACGCCTTCGAGGAGCGGCACGGCAACTCCACCGTGCTCCTGGAGCCCGTCGGCGTGGTCGGCGCGATCACTCCGTGGAACTACCCGCTGCACCAGATCGTCGCCAAGGTCGCTCCCGCGCTCGCCGCGGGCTGCACCGTCGTCCTCAAGCCCGCCGAGGACACCCCGCTCACCGCTCAGCTCTTCGCCGAGGCCACCGCCGAGGCCGGTCTGCCCGCCGGGGTCTTCAACCTGGTCACCGGCCTCGGCCCGGTCGCCGGACAGGCCCTCGCCGCGCACGAGGACGTGGACCTGGTCTCCTTCACCGGGTCCACCGCCGTCGGCAAGCAGATCGGCGCCACCGCGGGCGGCGCGGTCAAGCGCGTCGCCCTGGAGCTCGGCGGGAAGTCCGCCAACGTCATCCTGCCCGGCGCGGATCTCGCTCGGGCGGTCAACGTCGGCGTCGCCAACGTGATGTCCAACTCCGGCCAGACGTGCAGCGCCTGGACCCGGATGCTGGTGGACGCCGACCGGTACGAGGAGGCGGTCGCCCTCGCCGCTGCGGCCGTCGCGAAGTACGTGCCCGGCGAGCGGGTCGGCCCGCTCGTCAACGCCAAGCAGCAGGCCCGGGTGCGCGGTTACATCGAGAAGGGCATCGAGGAGGGCGCCCGCGTCGTCGCGGGTGGCCCGGACGCGCCGCTCGGCACGGGCTACTACGTCAGCCCCACCGTCTTCGCCGACGTCACCCCGGAGATGACCATCGCCCAGGAGGAGATCTTCGGCCCGGTCATCTCGATCCTGAAGTACGAGGACGAGGACGACGCCCTGCGGATCGCCAACGGCACCGTGTACGGGCTCGCCGGCGCCGTCTGGGCCGCCGACGACGCGGAGGCCGTCGCCTTCGCCCGCCGCATGGACACCGGACAGGTCGACATCAACGGCGGCCGGTTCAACCCGCTCGCCCCCTTCGGCGGCTACAAGCAGTCCGGCGTCGGCCGCGAACTGGGTCTCCACGGCCTGGCGGAGTACCTCCAGACCAAGTCCCTCCAGTTCTGAGCCGGCTCCCCCGAGCCCGCCACCCGAGCCCGCACTCCCCGATCAGCAAGGAGCCAGTCCGTGGTCCGCGCCGCCGTACTGCCCGCCGTCGGAGCTCCGCTGGAGATCACCGGCATCACCCTTCCGGAGCCCGGCCCCGGCCAGGTGCGCGTCCGCCTCGCGGCCGCCGGGGTCTGCCACTCCGACCTCTCGCTGTCCAACGGCACCATGCGGGTGCCGGTGCCCGCCGTCCTCGGCCATGAGGGCGCGGGCACCGTCCTCTCCGTGGGCGACGGCGTCACCCATGTCGCGCCCGGCGACGGCGTGGTGCTCAACTGGGCCCCGTCCTGCGGAAGCTGTCACCACTGCGGGATCGGCGAGGTCTGGCTCTGCGCCAACGCCCTGGCCGGGGCGGCGAACATCCACGCCCGCACCGCCGACGGCACCGAACTGCACCCCGGGCTGAACGTCGCCGCCTTCGCGCAGGAGACCGTCGTCGCCGCGAACTGCGTGCTGCCCGCCCCGGACGGCATCCCGCTCACCGACGCCGCCCTGCTCGGCTGCGCGGTGCTGACCGGGTACGGCGCGGTCCACCACAGCGCGCGGGTCCGCGCGGGCGAGTCCGTCGTCGTGTTCGGCATCGGCGGGGTGGGCCTGGCGGTCCTTCAGTCCGCCCGGATCGCGGGCGCCTCGCGGATCATCGCGGTGGATGTCTCCCCGGAGAAGGAGGAGCTGGCCCGGCAGGCGGGCGCCACCGACTACGTCATCGCCTCCGCCACCACGCCCCGCGAGATCCGCGGCCTCACCGGCGGCCAGGGCGCGGACGTCGCGATCGAGTGCGTCGGCCGGGCCGCCACCATCCGTACCGCGTGGGAGTCCACCCGCCGGGGCGGCCGCACCACGGTCGTCGGCATCGGCGGCAAGGACCAGGAGGTGACCTTCAACGCCCTGGAGATCTTCCACTGGGGCCGGTCCCTGACGGGCTGCGTGTACGGGAACAGCGACCCGGCCCGCGATCTGCCGGTGCTGGCCGGCCACATCGGGGCGGGCCGTTTCGACCTCTCGATGATGGTCACCGAACGGATCGCGCTGGAGGGCATCCCGGCGGCCTTCGACAACATGATCGCGGGCAGGGGCGGCCGGGCGCTGGTGGTCTTCCAGGGCGTGTTTCGGAAGTAGCGCCGTCCGCCCGAAGGGCGGGCCCGGCGGTGTCCGGTGCGTGTGATCGCAAGGCGGAGGGTCGCCCCGATACTGGTTGTACCGGGGCGACCCCGACAACGCGGCGAGCGTGCG
>NZ_JBFAJY010000019.1:0-127661 GCF_040655445.1 Streptomyces sp. NPDC050423 | reverse complement strand
CTGACCGACACGGACCGGTACGAGGAGGCGGCACGGTGGCTGCCGCGGTGCTGCCCGCCGGCTTCGCCCCCGATACTGGTTGTATCGGGGCGACCCCGACAACGCGGCGAGCGTGCGTGCCAGACGCCGCCGGGCAGGCGGGCCTTTCGAAACACGCCCTAGGCCTCCAGCGCGTCGGCCACCAGGGCCAGGAACCGGGCGTGGGCCCGCGCGCTGCACACCGGCTCCGGGTTCCAGGGCACCACCCTGGCGGTGCGTGCGATCGCCGCCCACGCCTCGTTCGTCCGGAGCTCGTCGAGGGGGGTGGCGTTGACCCGGATGTCGGCGAGCACGACGGCGGGGCGCAGCGCGCCGGCCTGCGCCCAGCCGACCGTGGACCAGTTCGCGCCGGGGCCCTCGGCCGGTTCCACCAGGTCGATGCCGAGCTCTGCCAGCACCCGCAGTTCGGGCCACATGCGGGGGCGGGCCAGGTGTGCCTGCTGTTGTCCGGCCGGGGACAGGGCGAGGACCCTGGTGCGGTCCGGTCCCGCGGCGAACGTGCGCAGCCGGTCCCGGGCGGCGTCCAGTTCCCGCCCGGCCGCCGGGGGCTCCTCGGCGCCCAGCGAGCGGGCCAGCCGGGCGAAGCGGTCGCCGGTCTCCGCGAGGGTGCGTGCCTGGCCCACGTCGATGACGACGACCGGGACGTGCTCCTCCAGGTGCTTGGCCGTCTCCGGGGCGAGGCCGTAGACCTGACCGCCGCCGTAGCTGACGGCCACCACGAGGTCGGGCTCGCCGCTCAGCAGTGTCTCCACGTCCAGCGTGGCGCCCGCGCCGGCGTAGGCCACCTCGGTCAGGGGCAGCGATCCGGTCTTCGCGGTGTCGGGCACGGCCGGGTCGTCATGGCCGGAGCCGAATATCGCGGCCGGCCGTATCCCGTGGTCCCATAACGTCGCTCCGGCCTGGACGTACGCGAGCACCCGCGTCGGGCGCCGCTCGGCGGACGACAACTGTCCGCGGTCGTCGGAGAACTGCCATACGGTCTGCTCGCTCACGTCACACGCCTCTCGCCACCGGCCGCTTCGCCCCGGTTCGGGTCGTACACCTGTACCTGCCCAGCGATCCGGCGTGGCACCCCCGGCACGGCGTCGTTCTACAGGTCCGCCTCGGTGCCGCGCACCAGATAGCTGACGGGCCCGGGGTCCGGTACCGGGATCCCGGTGAAGCCGAGCCGGTCGTAGAAGGCCCTGGCGGGGGTGTTGGCGGTGAGCATGGACAGATGCACCCCCTGGACCCCCTTGGCGCGCAGGGCCGCCAGGAACACACGCATCAGCTCTCTCCCGTACCCCCTGCGCTGCCACTCGGGGAGCAGGTCGATGTGCAAGTGGGCCGGATGGCCGGCCAGTTCGGGCAGGTCCATCCGCTCGGGGTTGTGCAGGAGCGCGGTCATCTCGTCCCCGGGCCCGCGCGGCGGGCCCTCCGGCCGCGGGTAGCGGCCCTCGACCAGGGGCAGCCAGCGCTCGCGGAACTCCGTCACGAACCGCGGGGTGTCCGCCGTCCCGAGGATGTATCCGACCGCCCGGCCCGTGCCGTCGTCGATCACGAAGGCCAGATCGGGTTCGAGGTGGGCGTACGGTGCGGCGAATATCGACGGAATCAGCTCCGGGTCCGGGTACAGGTGCCGGGAGTCGCCGCCGTTGTCCGCCGTGCGGACACAGATGTCGGCAAGGGCCGCACGGTCGTCCGGGTGGTAGGCGCGGGGTCCGGTGCGCAGGGTCATCGCCTCATCCTGCCGTTCTGGGGCGCTCCCAAAAGGTTCGGGAGAGAAAATCGTCGAACACGGCCGTGTTCCGTGTCGATCCGGGCGGCAGCCGTTCGTATAGAGGGTGAGAGGCCGGTACGTCACCGGCGTCGTACCCGAGGAGGCACACCATGAAGCACTACCTGCTCAGCGTCGTCACACCGACCGACGGCGTGCCGCCCGCGCCCGCGGAGATGGAACGGATCATGCGGAACGTCGAGGGGTTCCACCGGGAGCTCCAGCAGGCCGGGGCCTGGGTCTTCGACGGCGGTCTGAGTGCGCCGAGCACGGCCACCGTCGTGCGGGCGAAGGACGGCGGCACGGTGCTCACCGACGGACCGTACATCGAGGGGAAGGAGTATCTCGGCGGACTCAGCATCATCAAGGCCCCCGATCTGGACGCCGGACTCGACTGGGGCCGCAAGGCCGCGCTGGCGATCGGGCTCCCCATCGAGGTCCGCCCGTTCGAGGGTGAAGTGGAGGCCTGATGCCGGGCTCGCCGGGCCGGTCGGCCCCGAGCGGCGGACCGGACGAGCCGGCCCCGCCGGTCCGGGAGATCGAGCGTCTCTTCCGTGCCGAGTACGGCCGGTGCGTCGCCGTGCTCGTCGGCTCGTTCGGTGACATCGACATCGCCGAGGAAGCGGTCCAGGAGGCGTTCACCACCGCGCTCGACCGGTGGCCGGTGACCGGGCCGCCGCCCGCACCGGCCGGCTGGATCATCACCACCGCGCGCAACCGGGCCGTCGACCGGGTGCGCCGGGAGGCCTCCCGCGCCGGCCGGCACGCGCAGGCCGCGCTGCTGCGTACCGGGAGCGAACCGGCCGAGGAGGGTCCCGTGCGCGACGACCGGCTCCGCCTGATATTCACCTGCTGCCACCCCTCGCTCTCCACCGCCGCGCAGATCGCCCTGACCCTGCGGCTGCTCGGCGGCCTGACCACCGCGGAGCTGGCACACGCGTTCCTGTTGCCGGAGCCGACCATGGCGCAGCGGCTGGTGCGCGCGAAGGCCAAGATCCGTGACGCGCGGATCCCCTACCGGGTGCCCTCCGACGCCGATCTGCCCGAGCGGCTCCGCTCGGTGCTCGCCGTGGTGTACCTCGTCTTCAACGAGGGGTACGCGGCGAGTTCGGGCGACCGGCTGGTGCGCGAGGATCTCTGTGCGGAGGCGATTCGCCTGGGCCGGCTGCTGACCGCGCTGATGCCCGGCGAACCGGAGGCGGTGGGGCTCCTCGCGCTCATGCTGCTCACCGAGTCGCGGCGCCCCGCGCGCTCGGGACCGGACGGCGAGCTGGTGCCGCTGGGTGAGCAGCGGCGCGAGCTGTGGGACCGGGCGCTGATCGCCGAGGGGCAGTCGCTGGTGCGGCAGTGCCTGCGGCTGGGCCGGCCGGGTCCGTACCAGATCCAGGCAGCGGTCAACGCCGTGCACAGCGACGCGGCGACCGCGTCCGCCACCGACTGGGGGCAGATCCTGCGGCTCTACGATCAGTTGCTCGCGGTCGGTCCGACCCCGGTGGTGGCGCTGAACCGTGCGGTGGCCGTGGCGGAGGTGGACGGCCCGGAAGCGGCGCTGGCACTGGTCGACCAGCTGGAGCTGGCGGACTACCACGTGTTCCATGCCGTGCGGGCCGATCTGCTGCGCAGGCTGGGCCGCACCCGCGAGGCGGCGTCCGCCTACGAAGCGGCGGCGGACCGCACGCGGAACACGGCCGAGCGGGATTTCCTGCGGCGCAGCCGCCGGGCACTGCCCGGCGGCTGACCGCGACTGTCAGTCGTTGACCGCCGTCAGCAGCACCACGGCGTCCTCCAGCGCGAGCAGTCCGTGCCGCTCCTGCGGGATGGGGTGCAGCCGTCCGGGTGCCAGTTCCACATCGCCGGAGGCGGCCGTGAGCCGGACCGTGCCGAGCAGCACCTGGAGGGAGGCGGCGGGCGGGGCGTTGTGCTCGTCGAGCGCGGATCCCGAGGTCAGCGCGATGACGGTCTGCCGCAGCGGATCCTCGTGCAGCAGGAGGTGGGCGCTGCGGCCGTGCGGGGAAGTGCGGGCTGCGGCCAGGTGCTCGTCGGCGAGGGCATTCAGATCAATGGGAGCGTCCATATGCCCTACTGTGCCGCAGCCCTCGTTCCCCCGCGAACCTGCCCTTGGGCCCCGCCGGGCCCATGGGCAGGTGCGTCCGGTGTCCGGGGGTCAGGCCCGCAGCCACACCGCGGTGTCCTGCGGGAGCCTGCCCGCCCCGTCGAGCGGGCCGCTGGCCAGCAGCACCTCGGTGTGGCGGGGCAGCTCGGCCGCCTCGGCGGCCAGGTTGACCACGCAGACGAGCCCGTCGGTCCGGGCGAAGGAGAGCACGCCGGGCGCCGCGTCCAGCCAGGTCAGCCGGCGTATCCCGGGCTCCCCCTCCGTCCCGAACCCCGGTTCGCCGCGGCGCAGCCGCAGCGCCTCGCGGTACAGGCTGAGCATCGATTCCGGATCGTCGCTCTGCAGGTCGGCGGCGTACGAGGACCAGTCGGCCGGCTGTGGGAGCCAGGGTTCGGCGGTGGCGCCGAACCCGGCGTACGGTCCCTGCGCCGACCAGGGCAGTGGTACCCGGCAGCCGTCGCGTCCGGGGTCGGTGCCGCCCTTGCGGAAGTGCATCGGGTCCTGGATGCGGTCCAGCGGGATGTCCACCTCGGGGAGGCCGAGTTCCTCGCCCTGGTAGAGGTAGGCCGCGCCCGGCAGGGCCAGCGAGAGCAGGGCGGCGGCGCGGGCGCGGCGGGTGCCGAGGGCCAGGTCCGTGGGCGTGCCGAAGGTCTTCGCGTCGAAGTCGAAGCCGGTCTCGGCGCGGCCGTAGCGGGTGACGGTGCGGGTGACGTCGTGGTTGCACAGGACCCAGGTGGCGGGTGCGCCGACCGGGGCGTGCTCGGCGAGCGTGTCCTCGATGGCGGTCCGCAGCAGTCCGGCGTCCCAGGGGCAGGCCAGGAAGTTGAAGTTGAAAGCGGTGTGCAGTTCGTCGGGGCGCAGGTAGCGGGCGAACCGTTCGGTGTCGGGGAGCCAGACCTCGCCGACGAAGACGCCGCCGTACGCGTCGGCGATGGCGCGCCAGGAGCGGTAGACGGCGTGCAGTTCGTCGCGGTCGATGAAGGGGTGCGGGTCGCTGCCCTCGACGAAGTCGGGCAGTGCGGGGTCCTTGGCGAGCAGGGCCGCGGAATCGATCCGTACGCCCGAGACGCCGCGTTCGAACCAGAAGCGCAGCACCTCCTCGTGTTCCTGGCGGACCGCCGGGTGCGCCCAGTTGAGGTCGGGCTGCTGGGTGGCGAAGAGGTGGAGGTACCACTCGCCGTCGTCCAGCCTGGTCCAGGGGGTGCCGCCGAATTCGGAGACCCAGTCGTTGGGCGGTGTCGCCCCGTCCGGGCCGCGCCCCTTGCGGAAGTGGAAGAGGTCGCGTTCGGGGCTGCCGGAACCGGCTTCGAGGGCTGCCCGGAACCAGGCGTGCTGGTCGGAGACGTGGTTGGGCACGATGTCGATGATGGTGCGGATGCCGAGTTCGCGGGCTTCTGCGATCAGTTTCTCCGCCTCGGCCAGGGTGCCGAACGCGGGGTCGATGGTGCGGTAGTCGGCCACGTCGTAGCCGCCGTCGGCGAGCGGGGAGAGGTACCAGGGAGTGAACCAGAGTGCGTCCACGCCGAGTTCGACGAGGTAGGGCAGCCTGGCCCGTACCCCCGCGAGGTCGCCGGTGCCGTCGCCGTCGCCATCGGCGAAGCTGCGTACATAGATCTGGTAGATGGCGGCGTCGCGCCACCAGTTCGCGGTGGCCTCGGACGGACGGTTGGCTGCCACGTGACGTTCCTTTCGGGCAGGTGGTACTCCGCCGCCGGCCCGCATGCGGGGCAGGACGGTCGAGCCGGCGGCGGAGTGCTGAGGGGAGGGCGGCTGTGCGGGGTGTCCCCGGGCGGGGGCGGGCTCGGTCCTGAGGACCGCTCAGCCCTTGAGGCCGCCCGCGGTCAGACCGCTCATGATGTTGCGCTGGAAGATCAGGAAGATGAGCAGCGTCGGGATGGACGCGATGGTGAGCGCGGCGATGAGCACGTTCTCCGGGACTCCGTTGGCCAGCGAGTAGATGCCCACGTTCAGGGTCTGCTTGCTCGGGTCGGGCAGGGTGAGCATGGGCCAGAGGAAGTCCTTCCACACCCCGACGACGGCGAAGATGGAGACGACGCCGAGGATCGGCCGGGAGATCGGCAGGACCACCGAGCGCAGGGTGCGCAGGGGGGATGCTCCGTCGATGGCGGCGGCGTCCAGGAGTTCTCTCGGGATGGAGTCGAAGAACCGCTTCAGCAGGAAGATGTTGAAGGCGTTGGTGACGGACGGGAGCCAGATCACCCACGGCGAGTTCAGCAGGTTGCGCTGGAAGATCGGCACGTCCAGGACGGTCAGGTACTGGGGTACGACCAGGACGGTGGCCGGGATCATCAGGGTGGCCAGCATCATGCCGAGGATGACCTTGCCGAACACCGGCCGCAGCTTGGACAGCGAGTAGGCGGCGGCGACGTCGAAGATCAGCTGGAAGGCGAGCGCGCCGAAGGCGTAGTACAGGGTGTTGAAGAGCAGCTTGGACAGGTCCATCACGGACCAGGCCCGGCTGTAGTTCTCCGTGTGGATCGAGCTGGGGAACGCCGTGGGCGGGCTCTGCACCACTTCCTGCGTGGTCTTGAGGCCGCCGGTGACCATCCAGTACAGCGGTCCGAGGAAGACCATCGTGAACAGGAGGATCACCGCGGCGAAGATGATCCAGTAGACGGCCTTGCCGCGCCCCCTGCCGAGCTGGGCCGGCGAGATCAGGGTGCGCTGGCGCGCGACGTCGGCGGGGCGCCGGTCCCTGCGCCGTGCGGCCTTGCGTACATCGCTCCCGCGCCGGGAGACAAGCGTGTTCGATGCCATGGTCGTGCTCCCGTCCTAGTCTTCGCTGCTGCGGCTCAGTCGTACGTACACCGCGGAGACTCCCGCGAGGACGACAAGCAGGACGAGGCCGAGTGCCGCCGCGCTGCCGTAGTTGTTGAAGTTGAAGGCGTATTGGTAGATGAGGTAGACGACGGTGGTGGTGGAGCCCTCGGGGCCCGCGCCGTTGGTGAGCAGGAAGGGCTCGGTGAAGACCTGCATCGTCGCGATGATCTGCATCAGCAGGAGCAGCGAGAGGATGAGCCGGGTCTGCGGGATGGTGACGTGCCAGACCTTGCGCAGCAGTCCGGCGCCGTCCAGTTCCGCCGCCTCGTACAGCTCACCGGGAATCCCCTGGAGCGCGGCCAGGTAGATCAGCGTCGCGCCGCCCATGTTCATCCAGGTCGCCGCGATGACGACCGAGAGCATGGCGGTGTCGGTGTCCTGGAGCCATTGCTGTGCGGGCAGATGGAAGATTTCCAGGATGCGGTTGAAGAGTCCGTAGCCGGGGTCGTAGAAGTACTTGAAGAGAAGTACGGAGGCGACCGGCGGCAGCATCACCGGGAGGTAGACCAGCAGTCTCAGATATCCCTGTCCGTGCCGGAACTCGTTGAGCACCACGGCGACGACGAACGGGACGGCGAAGCCGAACACCAGCGCGAGCACCGTGAACAGCAGGGTGTTGCGCCAGGCCTGCCAGAACGCCGGGTCGTTGACGACGTAGGACAGGTTGGACCAGCCGGCCCAGGTGGTCTTGCCGTTCTCGGTCTTCTGGAAGGCCAGGATGAATTCCCGGACCATCGGATACCAGGAGAAGAACGAGAAGCAGAGCACCGCTCCGATCAGGAAGCCGTGCGCTGAGATATTGCGGCGCAGGACACGCAGGAACTCGTCGCGGGCGGAGTTCGGGCGGGTGGGTCCTGCGTGTCCGTGGTGTGGCCTGGTCGCCTTGCCGCTGGACAGAGTAGGGGCCGACATGGTGTCTCCTCGGTGCCGGTGAACTGAAGCGCAGTCGGACGGGTCCGGATGCGGGGCCGGGTCCGCGTGACCCGGCCCCGCGCGTCCGTTACTGGTTCGCCAGAACCTGGTTGACCTGCTGCTCGGCGGTGGAGAGCAGCTTGTCGATGTCGGCGCCCTTGTTGGTCAGGACACCGGACATGGCGTTGTCGAGGATCTTGTAGATCTCCTGCGCCTTCGGCGGCTCGGCCTTGCCCTGGACGGGATTGTCCATGAAGGCCTTGAAGTTCTCGATGGGCATCGACGCGTTGGTGGTGCGCGACGCGTCGTCCTTGGCCTTGCTGTCACCCAGGAAGAAGTTCGGCTGCGGCAGCCCGACGGGCAGCTTGTCCGCCTTGGTGCGGGCCCAGTCGAACTGGCCCTTGCCCGGGGTGAGGTTCTTGAAGTTCAGCCAGGCGACAGCGGCCTTGATCTGGTCGGGCGAGCTGCCCTTCTTGATCATGTAGTTGTTGCCGCCGAAGAGGGTGCCCTTGGCGCCGGGGATCGGGCCCAGGCCGAAGGTCTCGTACTCGGCGCCGAGCTGCTGCACCATGTACGCGATGTCGTCGGGGGCGGCGAGGAACATGCCGAGCTTGTCGGTGGATATCTGCTTCTGCAGATCGCCCCACTTCAGCAGCTGGGTCTTGCCCATGCTGTCGTCCTCCCAGCGCATGTCGTGCAGCTGCTGGAGGACCTGCTTGCCGGCGGCGTCGTTGAAGGCCGCCTTCTTGCCCGAGGCGTCCACGACGTCCCCGCCGAGGCCGTACTGGGTGGCGGCGAAGTGCCAGCCGCCGTTGTTGCCGGCGCTGTACTCGCCGAAGCCGGCGATGCCCTTGCCCAGAGCCGCGATCTTCTTCGCCGCGGTGCGGACCTCGTCCCAGGTGGCGGGCGGGGTGTTCGGGTCGAGACCGGCCTGCGTGAACAGCTTCCGGTTGATCATCAGGCCCATGGTGTAGTTGCTGGTCGGCAGGGCGTAGAGCTTGCCGTCCTTGCGGGCCACATCGATGACCTGGGGCTGGATCTCCTTGAGCGCGGGCACCGACTTGTCGTTGACGTAGGCGGAGATGTCCGTGGCCCCGTCGTTGTCCAGCACCTGCTGAAGGTCGGTGAAGTACGCGTAGAAGACGTCCGGCTGCGACTTCCCCTTCAGCATGGCCGTGAAGCGGGGAGGCTCCAGGCACTGCCCGGGAGTGGACTTTCCGTTGATCGTGACGTTCGGGTAGGTCTTGTTGAACGTCTTGATGTCCTCGTTCCACTCACGCAGCTCCGCGGCCTTGGCCGCCGGCGGCATGCAGTCGATCGAGATCGTCACCTTCGCCTTCGGATCGAGCGGGGCCGACGGGTCGGACGAACCCTTGGATCCACTGTCCTTGTCACCGTTGTCGCTGCTGCTGCTCGTGCCGCAGGAGGCGAGAGCGGTCAGGGCGAGTGCGGTGACGAGGGCGGCCGCTGAGGCACGGCTTGTACGGCGTGTGCGGCTGAACCCAGCACTTCTCATCGATGGTCCCCTTCGGGCATGAGCATGGAAGGCCCTCGGCCGGCTCTCTGCCGGGGCGAGGCACACTCAACCAGCGCCAACATGTGAACGCAATATCTCGCGCAGTTTTCGTAAAAGTTTGACAGTGCGTTGCATGCCCTGTGTGATGCACGACAGAGGCGTGCCGCTCGGCTCCAGAGAGCCGAGACAGCACGCCAGGGGTGGTTCCGCATGGTTCGTCACCGGTCGGCAGTTCCGTTCCTGCAAACTTCGCACGTGCCGGCGCAAGGAATTTGCGCACCCCAGGACGCCGTCCGGCAGACCGGACGGCGTCCCTGTGCGCAAGGGCCGCTACGGGTTGATGTTGATCTTCATGGTGGAGGTCGTGTTCTTCACGTCCTGCGCGTTGCCGCTGAGCTTCAGGCCGTTGAAGGTGACCTCACCGACGGCGGGCCCCTGGCCGGCCTCCGGCATCTCGTTGGCCCACAGCCCGAAGCCGGACTTGGCGTCCAGGGCGTCCCCGCTCTTGCGGGCGCCGGAGATCGAGATGTCGGTCAGTACGGTGTCCTTGATCGGGAACTGCGGCTGTCCTCCCACGTAGTTGGTCTGGAACATGATGCCGCTGTACGTCGGGTCGACGATGTCGACGTTGTTGATCCGGATGCCCTGGAACACCTTGGAGGCGGAGAACAGCCAGATCCCGGGGAAAGTCTGCGTCCCCCAGAAGTGGCCGCCCGAGCGGATGACCGACACGTTCTCGATCGTCGTCGGTTCGGTCCCGAATCCGTTCATCGGGTAGCCGAAGTCCAGCGAGCTCACCGTGATGCCCGAGTAGACCAGGGTGTCCGCAATCAGGATGTTGCGGAAGGTGTTGTCGTAGCCGCCGTAGACGGCGACACCCGCCGCGCGCCACGTCAGGATCGAGGTGAGGTTCTCGTACACGTTGTTCTTCATGTCCGAGCCACCGGAGTCGATCGCCGAGAACAGGGCGAAGCTGTCGTCGCCCGTGGCCCGGGACTCGTTGTTGACGACGTGGTTGTCCGTCGAGCCGTTGGTCATGTTGATGCCGTCGGCGAACGTGTCACGGATGCGGGAGTTCTTGATGGTGATGTTGTCGGTGTTCGCTCCCCAGTAGAGGCACACCGTGTGCTCGTTCCAGACGTTGTCGATGGTGATGTCCGAGACGTTGGAGAAGTCGAACACCTTGCCGGGGCCGTCGATGCGTGAGGTGTAGTTCCCGAAGTACGCGAAGTTCGCGAACGACGATCCCTTCGCACTGGCCTCGGCACGGAACCCGTTGTCGGTGTTCTCCTGGGACGCGGGTGCGTGGAACCTGGTGTACCAGGGACCGGCGCCGACGACCTTCACGGCCTTTCCGTAGACCTGGAACTTGCTCGCGGTGTCGTAGTCACCGGCCGGCAGGTAGACGCCGACCAGCTTGCCCGTGGTGTCCATCCGCACCTTGTCCAGGGCGTTCTGGACGTCCTGGTGGGTGAAGCCTGCGGGCACGGCGTAGGCGGCCGGGTCCGGGTTGGCGATCTGGGCGGCCTGCTCCAGGCTGACGAAGTCGATCGCGTAGGTGGAGGTGTTCGCGGTGTCCTTCTGCAGCCGGATCTTGCTGCCCGCCGGAACGGTCTTGCCCAGCATCACGTTCGCCTCGTCGTAGATGTGCCGCGGCGAACCCGAGCCCGGGGAGTTTCCGGGTCCGGTCTCGGCGCCGTACAGCCAGGCGTACTTCGAGGTGAGGTCGACCGCCTTGAGGAAGGTGCCGTCCACGTAGAGGTTCAGCGTGGAATCGATGCCTCCGCCACCCGCGGAGTCGGGGATGGAGAACCGGGTCACCAGGGTGTTGGTGCTCGCCCTGGTGGTGAACTCCACGTAGTTGCCGGTGCTGTTGAGGGTCACGGCCTTGCGGCCGGAAGCCTCGCCGGCGATGTCGCCGACAGTCCGGTTCGGACCGACGACCTGGGCGCCGCCGCCGGTGACGCCGTCCTCGGCCTCGTACATGTCGTACGGCATGTCGGCGCCGCGGCCGACGAAGAGCGAGCTGGTGGAGGTGTTGTTCTCGCGCTTCACCGGGAGTTCGTTGGCGTCGTCCGCGATCACCGTCCTCACGGTGTACGAGCCGTTGGCCGCCGTCCAGCTGCCCAGGTTCACTGGGGCGCCGGTGGCGCCCGCGGCGATGGCCCCGGTGTAGGTCCCGGTGAGGGTCTTCACCGTGGCGCCCTTGGAGTCCAGCAGGGTCAGCGTGATGGCGTGGCCGCCCGCCGCGGACGCCACCGTGCCCTGGTTCTTGACGGCAACGGAGAAGGTGACGTTCTGCCCGTTGGACGGGGCCGACGGGGAGGTGCTGACCCCTGTCGCCACCAGGTCCGAGCTGGCGACCGGCTTGACGACCAGGGCGGTCGCGCTGGTGTAGGTGTTGTCGGTCTCGTTCTGCTCGATGACCTCGTTCGCCGGGTCGGCGACGGCACTGAGTTCGTAGCTGCCCGCGTCACGCGGCCCGATCTCCGCACTGACCTGGGTGGAGGCCCCTGCGGCCAGCGCGCCCACGGACGCGGTGGCGACCTTCGAACCGCCGAGCCGGAATTCGAGCTTGCTCGCCGGCGCCGCGACCGAACCACTGTTGCGCACCGTCGCGGTCAGCGTGATCGGGTCCGACTCGACGGGCGCGGCGGGAGCCGCGGTCACCGAGCTGACCTGGAGGTTCGGGTTGGGTGCCGGAGCGCCCAGGACCTGGAACTCCGCGACCTGACCGGCGCTGGAGCCGGTGTTGGAGTTGAACTTGAGCTGGACGTCGGCGACCCGGCCGCTGACCGGAATGGTCACCGCGTTGCCGCCGGCCGGGCTGAACGCGTAGTCCTTGGCCGCGACCAGACTGGTGAAGGCCGAGGCGCTCTGCTCACGGCCGAGCACCTGGATGTTCTGGGTCCTGGCCCCCCAGCTGCTGTCCGAGTTGAGCTTGACGACGACGCTGTCGGTTTCGGCGTTGGCGCCCAGCTTGACCGTCAGGGTGTTCGGGTAGCTGCCCCCGGCGCCCTCCCAGTAGGTGGTCAGGCTGTTGTCGTTGGCGTTCTCCGCGACAAACGTGTGGACCACGGACGAGGCGGTGATGGGCTTGCCGATCGCGAGGTTGGACGCCGCGCTCGTGCTGCCGTTGCGGGTGACGGTGTTGCTGTCACCCGACACATTGCCCGCCGCATCCTTGGCGCGGACGGTGTAGGAGACCGTGGTGGCGGCGGACTGGGTGTCGGTGTAGGTGGTGACATCGCCCGCCACGCTCTTGCGCAGCACGTTGTTGGCGTAGATGTCGTACCCGGTGACGCCCTTGTTGTCGGTGGAGGCCTGCCAGACCAGCTTGATCTGCCCGGCGGACGGCTCGGTGAAGCTCAGGTTGCCCGGTGCGGTCGGCGCCTGGGTGTCGCCCGAGTCCCCGGTACGGGTCACAGTGTTGCTGTTCGCCGAGACGTTGCCCGCCGCGTCCTTGGCCCGCACGTAGTACGACACGGTGACACCGGCCGGACGGGTGTCGGTGAACGTGGTGACATCGCCGGCCACACTGGTCAGCAGTGTGTTGTCGGCGTAGATGTCGTAGCCGGTGACGGCGGTGTCGTCCGTCGACGCCTTCCAGGTCAGCTTGATCTGCCCGGTGGCCGGTTCGGTGTACGCCAGTTGCGCCGGCGCGGTCGGCGCCTGGGTGTCACCGGACTCGGGGCCGTAGATCTCCAGCTCGGAGACCTGCGCGCCCGGCTGGACGGAGTTGGCGGAGACGAGGACGCGCACGTAGCGCGTGGTCGTGGCGTCGAAGGTGATCGTCGCCGACTCGCCGGCCGTCGGGCTGAAGGTGTACGCCTTGGACTGCGTCAGGTCGCTGAAGTCCGAGCCGTTGGCACTGCCCTGGATCTTCAGCGTCTGACTGCGGGTCTCCCAGCCGTCCGGCAGGCGCAGCACCACCCGGTCCACCCGTACCGAGGACCCCAGATCCGCCTGGAGCCACTGCGGCAGGTCGCCGTTGCGGCTCTCCCAGTAGCTGGCCGGGTTGCCGTCGTTGGCCTGGGCGGCGGTGTACGTCTGGGTGTAGCTGCTGGCCGTCAGCGTACGGCCGGCGGCCAGGTTCACCGACGACTCGGCCGCCGCGCGGACCTCCAGCTCGGCGAGCTGGCCGTTCTTGGCGACAGTGTTCGCGGTGATGTTCGCCCGTACGAACCGGGCCTGGGTGGCCGGGAAACCGATCGTCACCTTGTTGGAGCCGCCCGGTGCGAACGTGTAGGCGGCCGAGGTCTTCAGCGTCGAGAAGCTGGTGCCGTCGGCGCTGCCCTGAAGTGACAGGGTCTGCCGGCGGCTCTTCCAGTCGGCGGGAAGCTTCAGGGTGACCTGGTCGATGCGGGTGACCTTGCCCAGGTCGCTCTGCACCCACTGGGGCAGGGCGCTGCTCGCCCCCTCCCAGTACGTCGACTGGTCACCGTCGGCGATGTTCCCCGCGGCTTTCCCGCTGCCGGCGCTGCTCGCGGCCGTCTTCTGGTCGGCGGCGATGTTCGGGCCGCCGGCCGCCGAGGCGTTGAGTGCCGGCCAGCCGATCATCAGCAGGCTGGTGGTGACAGTGGCGGAGAGGACCCGCCATCTCCAGCGTTGCGGTCTCATATGTCCCCGATCTTCGGCCTCGGCGCAGGGCGCGTCCAAGGCGCGGCTCTTTCTGCGTACCTGCTGGGGCATGATTTCCTGCACCCACAGGATGGACTTTTGCGTATTGTGGTCAGAGAGTTGCAGAGAATTGACGGTGAGTCCACTGTCGCGGCAGAACCCGAAACGCAAGCGGACTCCCCCGCCCCGCCTCAACTGCCGTAACAAATAAGGCAATAGATGGCTCATCGGCACGATCGCAAACGGTCTGCAATTTACGCAAAAGATTTGCGTAAAAGCGAAAGGCGCTGAAAGGCCCCAGCTCGGACGGGGAGACGGGGCCGAGGGAGGCGCCGCATCCTGAACGCCGCCGAGGCCGAGGACATCACCTTCGGGCAGGAATCCGTGCTGACGCGTCTGTCGGGCGAGCCCGGCGTCACGGCCAGTCAGCTCGCCTCGGCCGAGGGTGTGCGCCATCAGTCGATGACGGCGACGGTCGCATCGCTGACCGCCCTGGGGCTCGTGGAACGGCGGCCGGACCCCGCTGACGGGCGCCGCCTGCTGATCTCGCTGACCGCGCAGGGGCGCCAACGGGTGGCGGAGGGGCGACAGGCCCGGCAGGAATGGCTCGCCGGCGAGTTCCAGGAGAAGTGCACGGAGGAGGAACGGCGGGCCGTGATCGCCACCACGGCCGTACTGGAACGCCTCACTCATGACTGACCGCACAACAGCGGGTCGGGGCGGGACGGCGACGGCGGGCTTCGACCGGCGGCTGCTGCCGGCGATGACGCTGGGCTCGGTCCTGAACCCGATCAACTCGACGGTCATCGCCGTCACACTCATACCCATCGGCGAGGCGCTGGGCGCGCCGCCCTCCCGGACCGCGTGGCTGGTCTCGGCCCTCTACCTGGCCACTGCTCTCGGGCAGCCCGTCACGGGCCGGCTCATCGACATCTTCGGGCGCGCAGGCTCTTCCTCGTCAGCACGAGCCTGGTCGGGGTCGCCGGTGTCGTCGGCACCCTGGCGCCGAACCTGGGGGTGCTGATCGCCTCTCGCGTCCTGCTCGGGTTCGGCACCTGCGCCGGGTATCCCGCCGCGATGGCGCTGGTGCGCAGCGAGGCCAAGCGCACCGGGCAGGACAGTCCCGGTGGGGTGCTGACCGCCCTGGCCGTCGCCAACCAGACCATCGCGGTGCTCGGCCCGCTGCTGGGCGGCCTGCTGATCGGTCTGGGCGGCCGGCGCAGCACCTTCGCGCTGAATGTGCCGCTCGCCGCCGTGGCCGTACTGCTCGGGCTGCTCCGGCTCCCCAAGGAGGCCGGCACCGGGGAGTCCCCGCGGCGTGGGCGCCTCGCCGCCCAGCTCGACCTGCCCGGGATGGCGCTGTTCGCCGCGATGCTCATCTCCCTGCTGCTGTTCCTGATGAACCCGCATCTGCGCGACTGGTACCTGCTGGTGATCACCGCCGCCGCGAGCGCCGCGTTCGCGGCACGGGAGCTACGGGCCGCCACCCCGTTCATCAACCTGCGGGTGCTGGGCGGCAACACGCCGCTGCTGGCCACCTACGGGCGCGCGCTGGTCGCGTACATCGTCGCCTACGCCTTCCTCTACGGGTTCACCCAGTGGACGGAGGAGGGCTTCGGGCTCTCGCCCTTCCACGCCGGGCTGGTACAGATCCCCATGTTCCTGGTGGCCATCGGTGTCTCGGTCGTCACGGGGCGGCGCAAGGGTGTGCGAGGCAAACTGATCGTCGGCGGGCTCGGCCAGATCGCCGCCTGTGCGGTGATGCTGACGCTCACCGGGGACAGCCCCGTGTGGATGCTGGTCCTCGTCGCCCTGATATTCGGCATCCCGCAGGGGCTGAACAGCCTGGCCCTGCAGAACTCGGTCTACTTCCAGGCCGATCCCGAGCGCACCGCCTCCTCGGCCGGCCTGCTGCGCACCTTCGCCTACGTCGGCTCGATGGTCGCCTCCTCCACCGCGGCCGCCTCCTTCGGGCAGCGCGCGGACACCGGCGGCATGCACCACCTCGTCTGGATCATGCTCGGCGCGGGCGTGCTCTACCTGCTGCTGACCGTCTTCGACCGCACGCTCGGCCGCGCGACGGACCAGGGCACCTCGGCCGATGCGCCGCAAGCGTCGTAGCCCACCCGGGACTTCGCCCCGCGAGCACCCCGACGCCCAATGCCTTGCGCCCGACGCCTGCGCCGACCCAGGCCCCGCGCCGCACCACACTCTCGCGAACGACCTCCTCGCCCGCCGCCGCGAGGTCGCCGCCGTCGCGGAATGGGCCCGCGCCGTCAGCGCCGTCCCACAGGCGTTCGCCGCGCCTCACCCGGCCGCGGTCCAGCGGTATCTGACGTCCGGCTCCCCCTCCTCGTTGCGGCTGCCGTCGTTGAACTCGACGGCGGTGAAACCGTGACGCTCGTAGAAGGCCCGCGCGTCGGTGTTGCGCTGGAAGGCGTAGAGGGCGAGCCCCTCGGGGCTGTGCTCCTTGGCCTTCGCCAGCAGCCGGGTCCCGATGCCCCGGCGTCGTGCACCGGGGCTGAGGTAGAGCTGTTCGAGCTCATCGCCGTCGAGCGAGACGAAGCCGACGATCTCCGCCGCACCGCCCTCCTCGTGGAGTTCGGCCACCCAGACATCCGTGTCGGGCAGCACGACGTGGGTCATCCAGCCGAGCGTGGCCTCGTCGCTGTGCACTCTGGGCAGGTACGGCATGGCGACGGCCCGGGAAGCGAGAAGGAGCCGGGTGAGGGAGCCGGCGTCGTCGGCTCGGGCGTCCCGCAGCCGTACGGTGCCGAGTTGCGGGTGGTTGTCCGATGGCATCCGGTGTCTCCTGTTCGAAAGGGCGGTGGCCGAAAGGCCCGCCGTACCTCATTCGGCACGGTGACCTGGCCACCCGTGGTCGAACGTACGTCTGCACCGGCCCGGATCTCCATAGAATATGGGCGACCGCTCCGCCGTTGACGACCGCTCACGGCACCCGCCCCGGCCGAGGGAAGACGTAACGGTGTACCAGCCCGACGAGTTCGCACTCACCGAGACCGGCTACCGGGGCCCGCCGCCCTCCTGGGCCCCCGGCGGCCCCGCGCTGTGGATCGTGGACGCGCAGCAGGAGGGCGAGCGGGCGCAGCGGCTCGCCCCGGGGATCCTCGACGCGCAGGAGCTCGGGCGGGCCGGGAGTCTGGTCGTCGAGGCCGACCGCCTCTGCTTCGTCGCCTCGCACGTGGCGCTGCGAATGCTGCTGGGGGCCCGGCTGGGCATCGCTCCCGACGCCGTGCGGCTGACGCGGGAACCGTGCCCGTCCTGCGGCGGGCCGCACGGCCGTCCCGCGACCGGTGGGGGTGTGCACTTCTCCCTCTCGCACACCCGGGGCGTCGCCCTGCTGGCGTTCGCGGACGAGCCGGTGGGGGTGGACGTGGAGCGCACTCCCAGGGCCCGGACCGTGTCGGAGATCGGGGACCAGCTCCATCCGGCGGAACGCCGGGAACTGGCGGAGCTGCCCGAGGAACAGCGGCCGGCCGCCTTCCTCCGGGCCTGGACCCGCAAGGAGGCGTACCTGAAGGGCAAGGGGATCGGCCTGGCCGGCGGCCTCTCGCACGACAACATGGGCACCGGCCCCCGTCCGCGGCCCGGTCCGCCGGGCTGGACCGTCACCGATGTCGCGGTCCCCGCCGGATACGCGGCGGCGGTGGCCGTGCGTACGGCGGGGCGGCCGCCCTCCCACGACGGCGACCGGCGAAAATGACCCGGCGGGCAGATCGCACCGACCGACCGATACGGAGGAGTGGCAGATGCCGCACACACGAGCCGGACAGCACGCGCGCCCCGAGGACCTGACCGATGTGGCACGGCTGGTGACGGCGTACTACACGCTGCACCCGGATCCGGCCGAGGCCGGGCAGCGGGTGGCGTTCGGCACCTCGGGGCACCGGGGGTCGTCGACGGCCACCGCGTTCAACGAGGACCACATCGCCGCGACGAGCCAGGCCATCAGCGAGTACCGGGCCCGGCAGGGCACGGACGGGCCGCTCTTCCTCGGGGCCGACACCCACGCGCTGTCGGAGCCCGCGCGGGTCACCGCCCTCGAAGTGTTCGCGGCGAACGACGTGGCCGTGCTCATCGACCCGGCCGACGGCTACACCCCGACGCCCGCGGTCTCGCACGCCGTCCTCACGTACAACCGCGGCCGTACGTCGCATCTCGCCGACGGTGTGGTGGTCACCCCGTCCCACAACCCGCCCGGTGACGGCGGGTTCAAGTACAACCCGCCGAACGGCGGTCCGGCCGGGTCCGGGGCGACCGGCTGGATCCAGGAGCGGGCCAACGAGATCATCGCAGGCGGTCTCAAGGACGTGCGCCGGATGACCCGCGTCCGCGCGCTGGCGGCGGCGTCGACCGGAACGTACGACTTCCTGGGAAGCTACGTGGCGGACCTTCCGTCCGTGCTCGACCTCGACGCCGTGCGCGAGGCCGGCGTACGGATCGGCGCCGACCCGCTGGGCGGGGCGTCGGTCGCGTACTGGGGCCGCATCGCCGAACAGCACCGGCTCGACCTGACCGTGGTCAATCCGCTCACCGACCCCACCTGGCGGTTCATGACGCTGGACTGGGACGGCAGGATCCGGATGGACTGCTCGTCGCCGTACGCGATGGCCTCGCTGATCGGGCAGCGCGACCGCTACGACATCGCCACCGGCAACGACGCCGACGCGGACCGGCACGGCATCGTCACCCCCGACGCGGGCCTGATGAACCCGAACCACTACCTCGCCGTCGCCATCGACTACCTGTACACGCACCGGGACCGGTGGCCCACCGGGGCGGGCGTCGGCAAGACGCTGGTGTCGTCCGGAATGATCGACCGGGTCGCCGCCGATATCGGCCGGGAACTGGTCGAGGTGCCGGTCGGGTTCAAGTGGTTCGTGGACGGCCTGGCCGACGGGTCGCTCGGCTTCGGCGGCGAGGAGTCGGCCGGGGCCTCCTTCCTGCGCCGGGACGGATCGGTGTGGACGACGGACAAGGACGGCATCCTTCTCGCGCTGCTCGCCTCCGAGATCCTCGCGGTGACGGGCGATTCGCCGTCCGAGCGCTACGCCGCGCTGACCTCGCGGTTCGGTGAGCCGGCGTACGCCAGGATCGACGCCCCGGCGGACCGCGAGCAGAAGGCGGTGCTGGCGCGGCTCTCCCCCGAACAGGTCAGCGCCGACACCCTCGCCGGTGAACCGGTCACGGCCGTGCTCACCTCGGCGCCGGGCAACGGGGAGGCGATCGGCGGTATCAAGGTGACGACGGAGAACGCCTGGTTCGCCGCCCGGCCCTCGGGCACCGAGGACGTCTACAAGATCTACGCCGAGTCCTTCCTCGGTGCCGAGCACCTGGGCCGCGTCCAGGAGGAGGCCAAAGCCGTCGTCTCGGCGGCCCTGGACGCCTGACGCGGTACGGGCGCAAGGGCCGTTTCCCTGGCGTCGATCCGCCGGGGAAGCGGCCTTGTGCCGTGTCAGGGAGTCGACACCTTCGGCCGCGGCGCCGTCGCCATCCCCGCGCCGATGTGGAAGCTCGGGTGCGGCGGCTGGTTGTACGCGGTGTTCTGCCAGGCCAGAGCCGTGCGGTAGGTGGTGTCGTGGAGCAGTGTGGTGATCTTCGTGCCGGTCTCGTACGGCGTGGAGTAGATCCGCAGCGCGGTGTTGTCGGTGGTCGGCCAGACCACTTCCTCGCGCCAGTCACCGAACAGGTCACCCGAGATCGCGGGGGTGGCCTTGGTGCCGTTGTTGGAGCGCACCGATGCGGCGGTCAGCAGCCGGGTGTCCGAGGAGGTGCCGTACTTGTCGATGTGGGTGCCGTCCAGGAGTTCCCGGGTGGTGTCGCCGTCCCACCAGGCCAGGAAGTTGGAGCTGGAGGGCTTGCGGCTCGCGACGACGGCGCCCTTCGGATCGCGCAGCCCGTCCGCCGCGGCCGACCAGGACTCGGCGCCGGCGCTGCCCGGCCAGATGTCGTCGCTGACACCGCGTCCGTTGTCGCCGTTCGCGGGCGTCGACCAGAGGATCTGGCCGGTCCTCGCGTCCGCCATCCACGACGAGGGCTTCGAGCTGTCCTCGTCGACCTTGAACTCCTCCAGCCCGGGACGGGACGGGTCCAGGTCGCCGACGTGCATGGCGTCGCCGTGGCCGTTCTTCGTGGTCCACAGGGCGTTGCCGTTGTCGTCGACGGCCATGGCCCCGTAGACGATCTCGTCCTTGCCGTCGGCGTCGACGTCGGCCACCGAGAGCTGGTGGTTGCCCTGGCCGTCGTATCCCCTGCCTGAGTTGGTCGAGCTGTTGGTGTCGAAGGTCCAGCGCCGGGTGAAGGCCCCGTCCCGCCAGTCCCAGGCGGCGATGACGCTGCGGGTGTAGTAGCCGCGGGCCATGATCAGTGACGGGCGCGCACCGTCGAGGTAGGCGGTGCCGGCGAGGAAGCGGTCGACCCGGTTGCCGTAGTTGTCGCCCCACGAGGACACGGTGCCGCGTGCCGGAACGTAGTCGACCGTGCCCATGGCCGCACCCGTCCGGCCGTTGAACATGGTCAGGTACTCGGGTCCGGACAGGATGTAGCCGGAGGAGTTCCGGTAGTCGGCGGAGGTGCTGCCGATCGCCCTGCCGTCTCCGTCGACGGTGCCGTCGGCGGTCTTCACCGCCACCTCGGCCGAGCCGTCGCCGTCGTAGTCGTACACCTGGAACTGCGTGTAGTGCGCCCCCGAGCGGATGTTGCGGCCGAGGTCGACGCGCCACAGCCGGGTGCCGTCGAGCTTGATCCCGTCGACGATCGTGTTGCCCGTGTAGCCGGACTGCGAGTTGTCCTTGGCATTCGTGGGCTGCCACTTCAGTACGAAGTCGAGTGCGCCGTCGCCGTCGAGATCTCCGACGGACACGTCGTTGGCCTCGTAGGTGTAGGCGACCCCGTCGGGGGTCGTGCCGCCGGCGGGCGGGCTGATCGGCACGTCCTTGTAGCCGGCGCGGAACTGGATCGCGTGCACGGAGTCGCTCTGCTCGACCCCGCCGACGACCGCGCGCACGGTGTAGTCCGCGGAGTTGGGCGCCCCCGTGTGGAAGTAGTTCGTCGAACCGGTGACCGGTGAGGCGTTGACCTTGGTACCGGCCCGGTAGACGTTGAAGGAGATGTCGTCGGTGTCGGTGGCGAGCCAGCGCCAGCTGATCAGATTGCCGGCGCCGGTGTGGACGCTGACGACGCCGCGGTCCAGCGCCTCTGCCTGGCGGACGGTCGCGGCCTGCGAGGTCTGGCCCGAGACGGCCAGCCCGGCGGTGGCCAGCAGACCGGCCGTCACCGCGCCGAGCAGCGTGCTGGTCCGGGTGGTGCGGCGTCTGCGGGGGGATCGGGGGTGCTCGGGAGCCACGGTGGATACCTTCCGGGATGGGGGCGGGTTTCGTAACGTCAGTGGCCGCCGGACCCGGAAAGGTTGCCGTCCGTCCGCGGCCGGATCGCGGCGGTGCGCGTGACGGTGGCTTCACCCGTTCGGCCCCTGCACGGTGGCGGGCGGGACGGCAGGTGCGCAGGCTGTCCCGAAAGCTGCCGATTCGCTGGGGCGGCGGAGCCCGATGGGGGTGCGACGTGTCGGACGCCGGTGGAGCGGTCCCAGGGACGACCACGGGCGATGTCATGGCGGCGGCGCTCCTGGACGCCCTGTTCGACCAGTCCGCGGTGGGCCTGCACGTCCTGGACACGGAGCTGCGGGTCGAGCGCGTCAACACCCTGTCCGACGCGGTCGACGCCGAGCAGCTCGTGGGACTGCACTTCACCGAGGCGTACCGGCTCGACGATCCGGACGAGGCGGAACGGCTGCTGCACCAGGTGCTGGAGAGCGGCACGCCCGTGCTCGACCGGGTCATCCGGGGGCGGCCGGCCCGCGCGCCCGGCCCCAGCCACAGCCTGCGGGTCACCCTCCACCGGCTGGACGACCCCGAGGGGCGGCCCCTCGGGGTGCTGGCGGCGGTCATCGACGTCAACGACCGGGAGAAGGCGCGCGCACGGGCGGACTGTCTGACGGCCGTGCGCAGGGAGGTCGGCCACTCCCTCGATGTGGCGGCGACCTGCGAGGGCCTGGTCGCGGCGCTGGTGCCGCGGTTCGCCGGCTTCGCCTCGGTCGAGGTGGTGGACGAGGTTCTGCGTGGTTCGTCCCCTCCGCCCGGTCCGCTGGGACCCGATGTACCGCTGCGCCGCGCGGCGCAGCGGGGGCCCGGCGGTGACAGCATGGCCGGGGACATGCGGCGGCTGCCCGGCCGTACGCCGTTCGCGCTCGCCGTCACGGATCTGCGCCCCCGGCTGTCCGATCTCGGCCCGGACACCCCGTGGCTGGCCGCGGATCCGGACAGCGCGCGGATGATCGAGGTGTCCGGGGCCCACTCCCTGATCGTGGTCCCGCTGAAACTTTACGGCGCCGTGCTCGGACTGGTGAGTCTCTACCGGTTCCGAGGCGTCGAGCCGTACGACGAGGACGACCTCGCCCTCGCCCTGACGGCTGCCGCCCATGCCGCGCTGAGCATCGAGAACGCGCGGCGCTACGAACGCGACCACGCGATCGCCTCGACCGTCCAGCGCCGGCTGCTCCCCCAGCACGACGGTGCCCGGATCGCCGTCGAGACCGCGCATGTGCTGCTTCCGGGGCGCAACAGCGGCTGCTGGTTCGACACCATCGGGCTGTCCGGTGCGCGTACCGCGCTGATCATCGGCAATGTCGAGGGGCACGGGCTGCAGACGGCCATCACCATGGGGCAGCTGCGCACGGTCATCCATGCGCTGGCCGGCCTCGATCTGGAGCCGGACGAGGTGCTGGCCCGGCTCAACACGACGGCCGACCGGCTGGCGCAGGAGCGCAGGTCGCTGCCGCCCGGCGACTCGCTGCACCGTCAGCCCCTGACCGCGACCTGCATGTACGCGGTCTACGACCCGTTCGCCCGGACCTGCACCGTGGCACGGGCGGGGCATCCGGCGCCGGTCGTCGTCGCTCCCGACGGCAGTCCGGTCGTCCTCGACGTACCGGAGGGCCCGCCGCTCTTCTCCGCGGACAGCGCCCCTTTCGCCACGGCGACGATCGAGCTCGACGAAGGCAGTGTGCTGGCCTTCCTCACCGGTTCGCTGCTGCCGGACGCCGGGTCCGTGGCCAGGGTGCAGGACGCGCTCGCCTATCCGGACCGCCGCCTGCGGGAGTTGTGCGACGCCATCGTCTACAGCCTGCCCGCCGACGCCCATCCCGACGGTGCCGCGCTGCTCCTCGCCAGGACCGGTGTGGTTCCGCCCGAACGGGTCGCGACCTGGGAACTGGCCCACGACCGGGCCACGCCGGCCATCGCCCGTACGCTCGTGCGGGACCGGCTCGAGGGGTGGAACCTCGACGAGGAGACGATCGAGGCGACCGAACTGATCGTGAGCGAGCTGATCACCAACGCGGTCCGCTACGGAACCCCGCCGCTGCACCTGCGTCTCCTGCTGGACCGCACCCTCACCTGCGAGGTCCACGACACCAGCCCGGTGGCGCCCCACCTGCGCCATGCGCGCACGGTGGACGAGGGCGGCCGCGGCCTGTTCATCGTGTCGCAGCTCGCCACGCACTGGGGCACCCGGTACGGCGCCGACGGCAAGGCCCTGTGGACCGAACAGGAGATCCCGGCCCCCGACAACGAATCCTGACGGGCCGGAAGCCGCCAAGCGCACCGGCTCGCAGGGGTGTTGACGCGGGTGCGGCGCACCGCGGCCGGGTGGGCCGTGGTGCGCCGCGGTCAGAAGGCTGGTGGCGGCCCCGGGTTCAGGGGGCGGCCGTCAGCGGTCAGCGGCGGCCCAGGACGACGGCCGAGCGCGGGGCCGGCTTGCCGTGGCCCCTAGCGTGGTCGTGGCCGCGGCCGTCCGCGGTCGCCGGCAGAGCGGCGGCGGCCAGAAGTGCGCCGGAAGCGAGAACGGTGGCGGTGATCCGCCGTGCGGAACGGGACATGAAGGCCCCTCGGATCCGGGCCCGGAGTCTGTAACAGCCACCACGCCGCCGGACCCGAACGTCCATTCCGTTACCCCGGGAATGGGCGCACGGAGGTTCCCTCGAACACCGGGCGAAGCGAGTGGCCGGGTGGCGGGGAGAACGGTGGATCGAGGTCCGGACCGTTGCGGGCGTCCGAGGCGCGGACGTGTCCCCCGCCCTTCATGGCGCGGCCGGTTCGGCCGCCTCGGCGGGGCGCCTCCCGGACCAGCCGAGCAGGACCACCGAGCACACGGCGGCGAACGCGCACCAGGTCGAGACGAACTCCAGCCGCCACAGGGCGGCGCAGACCACGGCCCCGATCGCGGCCAGCGCCCCGAGACACCGCAGCCACCGGTCGCCGGACAGCAGCAGCGATCCGACGGTGGCCAGGAGGTAGCCCGCGGCGAACAGCCCTGGACTCGGCAGGTCGAGCACATAGCCGAGGGTGTGCCCCCTGATGTGCGCGGTCACGGGCCGGACGGCCAGGCCGTACCCGAGAGCGGCGGACGTCACGGCGCCGGCCACCAGCGGCACCAGCAGCCGGCGCCGGGCGTTCGGCGGCGCCGCGCACAGGACGCCCACCGGCACCCACAGCGCCAGCAGCGGCAGCGCGATGACGGCCCAGGCCACGGTCGCCGGGCCGGTGCCGCCGTCGGCGCGCCACACCGCGGACTCGATGATCTGGTGGGCACCCAGCAGCAGCGGGAGCGCGGCGAGCGGCAGGTCCCGGGCCCGGTGCGTCCTGAGGACACAGGCCGCACCGATCACCGCGACGGCGGTGCCGGCGACCAGATCGGCGTTCGCGCTCCAGCACATGCCGCCACCCGGGGGTCTCTCGTTCGCGTGAACCGGATTCCTCCCCGGTCACGCTACGGCCCCTCCGGCGGGCACGGCCCGTGACACGGCCGCCGTGCGGCAGGCTCAGGCCGTCGCGTCCGACCAGGCGTACGGCGGTGGCAGCGGCCCGTCCGCGGGCCCCGCGCCGGCCTCTCCGAGTTCGCGGTCGGCCACGCTCATCAGCTGGGCCGCCACATCGCGCATCGCACGGCTCGCCGCGAGTTCGTCACCGATGGTGGGCACGTCCGGGTCCTGTGGACTACAGCGGGCGACCCCGTGGCCGGTGAGTTTCGCCGTGCCGGTGTCGAGCACCGCCTCCGCCTTGGTCGCACCGTTCTCCGCGGACAGATCAACGTGGACCGTCCACTCCAACGTCCGGTTCATCGCACACCTCCCGGCCCGCGCCGGCCGCCATGCGACGCCGCCACACGGGCTCGCTCCCAGCATCCACCCAACCGGGACGCCACGCGCGTTCCGGCCGCCGGGGACGGCTCGGACTGCGCGGATCACCGCACCGAAATAGGATGAGGGAAGCCGCGTCCGGACCAGCCGGCACGCGGCACGTACCGGATCGGAAGCATTGACCTCCCGGATCGTCCCGCCACGACCGACCCTGTGGTGCGGCTCGCCACCACACGCACTGGGGAGCGGCCCATGAACCGGCGTCGTCCTCCCCGGTCGGCCAGTGCCGAGGAACTGCTGACCACGCTCCAGCACCTCACCTCCCGGGCGCGTCGCGAGGTGGAGCTGCACCAGGCGCGGGTGGAGCTCGCCGAGGCCCTTCAGCGGGAGATGCTCCCCTCCTCCCTGCCCGATCTGCCGGGTCTGCAGACCGCCGCCCGCTACACACCCGCGCGCAGCGGTCTGGACATCGGGGGCGACTGGTACGACGGTTTCCGGCTCCCGGACGGTTCACTCGCGTTCGCCATCGGGGACGTACAGGGACACGACGTCGAGGCGGCTGCCTTCATGGGCCAGATCCGGATCGCGATGCGCGCCCTGGCCGTCACCGCGTCCGATCCGGGCGAAGTGGTGCGGCGGACGAATGACCTGCTGCTGTCCGTGGACTCCGGTCTGCTCGCCACCTGCACCTTCGTCCGGATAGACCCGCTCACCCGGGAGCTGCAGAGCGCCCGAGCGGGTCACGTCGCCGCAGTGTGGGCCACGGCGGACGGACAGTCGGGCACCACCGAGGACGAGGGCGGTCTGCCGCTCGGGATCCAGACCGGTGAGGAGTACCCGGTCACCACCCGGCGCCTCACGACGGCCGGGGCCTTCGTACTGCTCACCGACGGAGTGATCGAGGGGCCGTCCTACTCGATCGACGAGGGGCTGGACGCGGTGGTCCGCCTGGTGCGCTCCCGGGTCTGCGACGACGCGGACGAGCTGGCCGACGCCATCCTCGGAGCGGCTGAGCGTACCGGGCACGAGGACGACTCCGCGGTGCTCGTCCTGCGTCACGACGCGTTTCCCGCAGCCCCTGGATGACACCGCGATCCAGGCCGGTGCGTGTCACGCAGCCACCTCCCGCCGGGGCCGGTGTCTGATGAGAACCGTGATCCGCAGCGAGGAGTACCGGCGCAGGGCGGTGGCACTCCTGCGCATCCTGGCAGTGGCCGCCGCCTACTACGTGGCCGGGGGCCTGGGACTTCTGAGGCAGGTGACCGTGCACGGCGCGGTGGTCACACCGCTCTGGCCGCCGACCGGGATCGCCCTGGGATGCCTGCTGATCCTGGGCCTGCGCATCTGGCCCGGGATCGCCATCGGCTCGCTGGTCGTCATCGCCACGCTCAGCGGCGAGGTGACGCCGTCGACGGCCGCCCTCGTGGCGGGCAACACTCTCGCACCCGTCTGCGCCTGCCTGATACTGCGCATGGTCGGCTTCCGCGCGGAGCTGGACCGGCTGCGCGACGGGGTCATGCTGGTCTTCCTGGGTGCGCTGGCCGGGATGGCCGTCAGCGCGACCGTGGGCAGCGCCATGCTGGCGGTCGACGGCAAACTGCCCGCGAGTGGTTTCGGTACGGTCTGGGTGGCGTGGTGGGCAGGGGACGCGATGGGAGTACTCGTGGTCACTCCACTGGTGCTCGTCGTGCTGCGCACGTTGCGGATGCCCCGGGTGACCGACCGGTGGGTCGAGGCCAGTGCGCTGCTGGTCGTCGCGGTGGCGGGTTCGCTGCTCGCCACCCGCGGTCCGCTGTCGATGCTCTACCTGGTGTTCCCGATCCTCATCTGGGCGGCGCTGCGGTTCCAGCTGGCGGGCAGCGCGCCGTGCGCCCTGCTGGTGTCGGTCCTGGCGGTGGTCGCGGGGACGGAGCAGGTGGGTCCGTTCGCCGGCCACGGCATGGTCGAGGTGATGATCAACCTCACGGTACTCAACGGGGCCGTGGCACTGACCTCGCTGCTGCTGGCCGCCGTCGTCGCGGAGCAGCAGAACGTCCGCCGCCGGATCGAACGCGCCTGCGAGGAGCTGGCCGATGTGGTGGACCACCTCGCGCCGGGCAGGTCGGCGGCCGCCTGGCCGTCCCGGGCGAGGGACGAGCGCGAGGGCCGCTGACCTCCGGCCGGGGTCACCCCGGGAAGTGCCGGTCCAGGAAGGCGTTGCGGAAGGTGCCGGCCGGGTCGTACCGAGCCATCAGCTTCTCGAAGTCCGCATACTCCCCGTACAGCGTGCGCAGGACGTCGGGGGCGGTGGTGAACACCTTGCCCCAGTGCGGCCGCGCGCCGAACGGCGCCAGCGCCTCCTCGATCTCCCGGAGGACCGGCGCCACCGCCGCGGTGTCGGGTATCCAGGTGAAGTGGAAGGCCACCGAGTCCCTGCCGGAGGCGGGGCTCAGCCACAGGTCGTCACCGGCGACGGTACGGATCTCGGAGATCTGCAGCAGCGGGGCGATCCGGTCCCGGAGCCTGCTCACCGCCTCGTAGGCAGCCGCGGCGTCCTGCCGTGCCACGAAGTACTCCGACTGCAGCTCGTCCCCGTTGCTGGGGGTGAACTCCAGCCGGAAGTGCGGCAGCCTCCGGTGCCAGGCTCCGGCGGCGCCCTGCTGCCGGGTGCAGTTACCGGCCGGCACCCCGGCGATCGGATGGCGCGGACCGTCGGCGAGCCGCGCGCCCAGCCACTCGCCGGGCGCCTGCCGGACGCCCTCGCTCCCCACCCGCTGCTTGAGCCAGACCTGGCCGATCGGCCCGGGGCGCCAGTCGGTGAAGACGCTGACGCTGTACGCGGCCGACAGCACCTCGTCGAAAGAGCCGGTCAGCCGGGCCTCGGGAAGGTCCTCGTAAACCCATTGCTGGACGTCGAAGGCCGGGACCACGTCGAGCGTCAGCCGGGTCACCACACCCAGCGCCCCCATGGAGACGACCGCTCCGGGGAAGTCCGCGTCGCCGCGCCGCAGCGAGACGGTCCCGCCGTCCGCCGTGACCATGTCCAGCGCCCGGACGGCCCCCGCGAGCGACCGGTTCCCGACACCCGAACCATGGGTCCCGGTCGCGCAGGCGCCGGCCACCGAGATGTGCGGGAGCGAACCCAGGTTGTGCAGGGCGAAGCCGCTCTCGTTCAGCTCGCCGGCGAACTCGCCGAAGCGCAGACCCGCGCTCACCGTCACCGCACCCGCCGCCGGGTCGATCTCGACCACGCGGGGCAGGCCGGCCACCGACACGAGGTCCCCGGCGGTGTCGGCAACGGCGTTGAAGGAGTGCCGGGTACCCAGGGCGCGCACCGCGCCGGAGGCGGCCACCGTCTCGCGCAGCTCGGCCTCCGAGCGGGGTACGCACAGCCGCCTCGCCCCGAACGTGACATTGCCGGCCCAGTTCTTCTCCGCGGGAGTCACCGTGCGTCCTCTTTCGCTCATGGCCGGGTGCAGTCTCCCGGCAGCGCATTCTCCCAGACGGCCCCGCGGAGCCGTCCGGCGAGCAGACAGCGCAGATCAACCGATCGACCACGTAAGGTAGTTGGCGGAACCGAGGTACATATCCGCACACCGACCGATTCTACTGCCGGCCAAATAGCAACACCCACGCACAGAACCTGTGATCCAGTACGGAACGGGACGAGTTCCGGCTCACACCGCATGTCTGAACTTCACTGGAACTCCAGCGAAATGGCACGTGTGTGGATATCGTGCACCGAGCGAGGGCGCATCCGTCAGTCCCACAGGATCGGCGGATGCGCCCCGTTTGTGGAGATGCAACTGTGACTGGGGGGTTCATGGGGCATGTCGAGCTACCCGAATCCGATAGATCAGGACCCGTGGGGCTGGCGGGGTCGCCTCGCCCACGGACCGCTTCGAACCGGCCCCGCAGCCAGGAGTTCGACCGGCTGCCGCAGGGCCCGACCGTACAGCGCGAGCGTTCCACCCGGTCCGGCCGGAAGAGCGGACCCGGCCGGTACCTACCGGTCGTCGTCTGCCTCGACCTGCTCGGGCTGGGGCTTCCCGGCTGGTTCGTCCTGCGCATCGACGGCGAGCCCGGGGCCCTGGCCTGTGCGGCCGCGGCCGCCCTGGTGTGGTCCGCCGTGCGGGCGGCGCGCGGCCGGTACTCGCTCCGGGCGGCGGGCCGCCCGGCCGGGGCGCTGACCGCGTCCGGGGACTGGTTACTGCTCATCGGCGTACTGGCGGTGCTCTGGACCGTGGCCGACGGGTCCGTCGATCCGGCGGCGGCGGTCGTGGCACTGATCCCGGGCCTGCTGGCGACCACGGCCGTGTCCGGGGTCCGTCAGCTGCCGCGGTGGGGGAAGCGGCGGACGGTCCGCCGGGTGCTGGTCGTCGGCGAGGCCGCCGAGGTGGACCGGGCGGTGCGGCTGCTCGGTTCCCGTTCGGACCACGGGTACCTCGTGGTGGCCGCCGTACCCGTGGGATCGGCGGCGCTGAGCTGCGACGCCCCCGTACCTGGGCGGCTCGCGCCCGCACCCGCCGACGACGACGCCTCGACGGTGCTGGGCTCGGCGTTCGCGCACGAGGCCGACCTGGCCCTGGTGGTGCCGGGACCGGAGCTCACCGAGGAGCGACTACGGCGGCTGTCCTGGGGGCTTCACGACGGCGGGCTCGAACTGTCCGTACTGTCGCACCTCTCGGAGATCGCGGCGGGCCGGGTCCGCCCGGCGTCGGCGGCCGGACTGACCCTGCTGCACATCGTGCCGCCGCTGCGAAGGGGACCGCAGCCCGCGCTCAAGGCCGCGGTGGACCGGACCGGCGCTGCCCTCGGCCTGCTCGCACTGGCTCCCCTGCTGCTGCTGGTCGCGACGACGGTCCGGCTCACTTCCTGCGGACCGGTCTTCCACCGGCAGATCCGCCACGGGCAGCACAGCCGGCCGTTCACCATGTGGAAGTTCCGCACGATGATCGCGGACGCCGAACAGCACCGGGCGCGGCTCGCCCCGTCCAACGAGATGGACGGCCCGATGTTCAAGATGCGCGGCGACCCCCGGGTCACCCGCGTCGGCCGGCTGCTGCGCCGCTCGTCGCTCGACGAGCTGCCCCAGCTCTTCAACGTCCTACGGGGTGACATGTCCCTGGTCGGACCGCGTCCGCCGCTGCCGGACGAGGTGTCCCGTTACGACGACCGCGAGCTGAGACGGCTCGCGGTCAAACCGGGGCTGACCGGCCTGTGGCAGGTCAGCGGGCGCTCCGACCTGTCCTGGCAGGAGACCGTGTCACTCGACCTCTGGTACGTGGACAACTGGTCGGTGGCCACGGACATGGGACTCATGGCCCGTACGCTGCGCGCCGTCACCGACGGCCGCGGGGCGTACTGAGAGCGGCGGCAGCGGATGCGAGGAGCGGGAGGGGGCCGGGTGGGCGGCGGCGCGACGGCGTCCGCCCACCCGGCCGGGAAGGCCGTCCCCGGCCGCCGGTCAGACCTGGGCACCCTGCCGCTGGAGCCACCACGCGTAGGTGCCCGCGATTCCCTCACGCAGCCCGATCCGCGGTACGAAGCCGAGGGAGGCCAGCCGGGACACGTCCAGCAGCTTGCGCGGGGTGCCGTCCGGCTTGGTCGTGTCCCACTCGACAGTCCCCTGATAGGACGTCACATCAGCTACGGTCGAAGCGAGTTCACGGATCGTCAGGTCGTCGCCGGAGCCGACGTTGACGGGTGCGTCGCCGTCGTAGCGCTCCAGCAGCAGCACGCAGGCGGCGGCCAGATCGTCGACGTGCAGGAATTCACGCCGGGGGCTTCCGGAGCCCCAGAGCGTGACGGCCGGCGCGCCGCTGCGCTGCGCCTCGTGGAAGCGGCGGATCAGCGCGGGCAGGACGTGCGAGGTCTCCAGGTCGAAGTTGTCACCCGGTCCGTAGAGATTGGTGGGCATGGCGCTGATGTACGAGGCGCCGTACTGGCGGCGGTAGGACTGGGTCTGCACGATCCCGGCGATCTTCGCGAGCGCGTACGCCTCGTTGGTCGGCTCCAGCGGGCCGGTCAGCAGGGCGCTCTCGGGGATGGGCTGCGGGGCACGCTTGGGATAGATGCAGGACGAACCGAGAAAGAGCAGCCGTTCGACACCCGCCGCGTGCGCCCCGGCGATCACGCTCAGCTGGATCCGCAGATTCTCCTCCAGGAACTGCACCGGGTAGGTGCTGTTGGCCATGATCCCGCCGACCTTGGCGGCGGCCAGCACGACGGCGTCCGGCCGCGCGTCCCGCAGAAAAGCCGCGGTCCGCGCGGCGTCGCACAGGTCCAGGCGGTCACGGCCGCGGGTGACCGCCTCGTGGCCTTCGGCGGTGAGACGGCGTACCACCGCCGAGCCCACCAGACCGCGGTGACCGGCGACGAACACACGGGCGCCGGGTCGTAGCAGGGACGGGACGGATTCCTGGGGAGGGCCGGGGAGATCAGTCGTCATGGCTCGGATTGTGCCAGCAGCTCCATGACGCGGTGACGTTTTACCGCAGATCGCTCAAACTCTGAAATTTCGGCGACCAACAGCCTCTCGGGCGACCAGAGAAGGGGGAGACGTGGCGAAGACCGCGCTCATCACCGGCGTGACCGGACAGGACGGTTCGTACCTGTCCGAGCTGCTCCTGCAGAAGGGGTACACGGTCCATGGACTCATCCGCCGTTCGTCGAGCTTCAACACCGAGCGGATCGACCACATCTACCAGGGCCCGGAGGAGGAGGACCGCTCCTTCGTCCTGCATCACGCCGATCTCGCCGACGGTGTCGCCCTGGTGAACCTGCTCCGCGACATCCGGCCCGACGAGGTCTACAACCTCGGCGCCCAGTCGCATGTCCGGGTCTCCTTCGACGCCCCGCTGTACACGGGGGACATCACCGGGCTCGGCACGATCCGTCTCCTGGAGGCCGTGCGCGCCAGCGGCATCGACACCCGCCTCTACCAGGCGTCGTCCTCGGAGATGTTCGGCGCCAGCCCGCCGCCGCAGAACGAGCGGACCCCGTTCCATCCGCGCAGCCCGTACAGCGTGGCGAAGGTCTACTCGTACTGGTCGACGGTCAACTACCGTGAGGCGTATGGGATGTTCGCGGTCAACGGAATCCTGTTCAACCACGAGTCCCCGCGCCGCGGCGAGACCTTCGTGACCCGGAAGATCACTCGCGGGGTGGCCCGGATCAAGGCGGGCCTGCAGACGCGGCTGCATCTGGGGAACCTGGACGCGGTACGCGACTGGGGTTACGCCCCCGAGTACGTCGACGCGATGTGGCGGATGCTCCAGTGCGACGCCCCGGACGACTACGTGGTGGCCACCGGTGAGGGGGTCAGCGTCCGGCAGTTCCTGGAGTACGCCTTCGAGCACGCGGGCCTGGACTGGCGCGAGCACGTCCGCCACGACGCGAAGTACGAGCGCCCCAGCGAGGTCGACGCGCTGATCGGGGACGCGTCCAAGGCGGCGGAACTGCTCGGCTGGAAACCGGCCGTGAAGTCGCGGGAGCTGGCCCGGATCATGGTCGACGCGGATGTCCGGCAGCTGGCCGACCAGCTCACCGGGGCCGCGGTACGGGTGGACCGGTGAGCCGCCCCGGACGTCTCGGACGGGCGCGCGGCGGGGTGTTGGGCGCCGTCCTCGCGCTCGCGGCCGGGGCGCTCACCGCGTCCGCGGCCACCGCTCCCCCGGCCGCCGCGCTGACCCCGCCCGTCGGCTTCACCGCCGACGACCTCGCCACCTACCAGACGAACGGCATCGTCTGGACGCTCGCCGAGGCGAACGGCGTCGTCTACGCGGGCGGCACGTTCACCGACGTGCGCCCGGCCGGCTCCCCGGCGGGCAGCGGCACCACCTCGGCGGTCAACTTCGCCGCGTTCGACGCCGCCACCGGCGCACCCGTCGGCTGCTCGCTCTCCTTCACCCGGAGCAGCGGCACGGCGACCGTGCGGGCGCTCGCCGTCTCGCCCGACAAGTCCACGCTGTACGTGGGCGGTTACTTCAACGGGGTCAACGGGACGGGCGCCAACGGCCTGGTGGCCGTCAACACCGCCGACTGCACACTGCGTCCGGGCTTCGCGCCGAACTTCGGGGCGACCGTGCGGGCGCTGGACGTGGCGGCGGACGGAACCGTCTACGCCGGCGGCGACTTCCAGAGCCTCAACAGCCGGACCCGCCGCTTCTTCGGCGCGGTCACGGCCACCGGTGCGGTGACCTCATGGAACCCGGACGCCGACGATCCGGGCAGGACCCTGAAAGTCACCCCGGACGGGCGGAACGTGCTGATCGGCGGCGACTTCTTCACCGTGGGCGGCACGAACTCGCACGCCCTCGCGGTGGTCAGCGCCGCTTCCGGCGCGCTGACCCGTGCCTACACCGGCAACTTCATCCCGTCGTCCGCCGTGATCAAGGACATCATCACCGACACCGCGTCCAACGGCTGGTACGCGGGGGGCGAGGGTGCCGGCGGTGCCTCCTTCGACGGCCGTCTGGCCATGGGGCTCGACACCTTCGACCAGCGCTGGCGGGACACCTGTCAGGGCGCCACTCAGGCCCTGCGGGTCTACCGGGGGGTGCTCTACGCGGGCAGCCACGTCCACGACTGCTCGACCATGGGCGGGTTCCCCGACCAGGTCCGCAAGCACCTCACCGCCCAGTCGGTCGACGATCCGGCCATGCTGGGCTGGCTCCCGGACACCAATGACGGCATCGGTGAGCCGGTGGGGCCGCGCGCCCTGACCGTCTCGTCGCGGGGCGGCCGTGACTTCCTCTGGGTGGGCGGCGAGTTCACCACGGTCAACGGGGTGGCGCAGCAGGCGCTGACCCGGTTCGCCACCGCACCGGACACCGGGGCGCCCTCCGTACCCGTGGTGAGCCTCTCGGCGCCGCGGGCCGGTGAGGTGCGGGTCAGCTGGCGCTCCAGCCTGGACCTGGACGACAGCCTTCTGACCTACCGGGTGTACCGCGACGGCGGCTCGACGCCCGTCCACACCACGACCGGTTCCTCGCTCTTCTTCAGCCGACCCCAGCTCAGCTTCACCGACACCGATGTCGTGGCGGGCCGGAGCTACTCCTACCGGGTCACGGCGAGCGACGGCACCAACACGAGTGCGCTGTCCGCCAACGCCTCGGTCACGGCGGCCGGTTCGTCGAGTCCGTACGCGCAGCGGGTGCTGGCCGACGGGGCGGATCTGTACTGGCGCTACGACGAGGCAGGCGGGGCGTTCGCCGCCGACGCCTCGGACAACGAGGACGGCGGCGTGTACGTGAACGCCCCCTCGTACCGTTCGACGCCGTCCGCCGTGGCCGGTTCCGCGGCGCTCGCCCTCAACGGCGCCGACGAGTACGTCCACAGCGACCGGCTGCGCCATTACACGTCACCGACCCCGTACTCCATCGAGACCTGGTTCCGCACCGGCACGAACCGGGGCGGCCGGATCGTCGGCTTCGGCAACAACATCGGCAGCGGGCAGGGGCACACCAGCGGGATCTCCGACAAGCTCCTCTACCTCACCGACAACGGGCGCCTCGCCTTCGGCGTCCAGGTCGGCAGCACCAGCAGCCGCCCGACCATCACCTCGGCCGCCTCGTACAACGACAACGCCTGGCACCACGCGGTGGCCACCCAGGGACCGTCCGGTATGAGGCTGTACGTGGACGGCGTGTCCGCCGGCTCCAACACCACGGCCGGCAACCGCTCGTACAACGGGTACTGGCGGGTCGGCGGGGACGCCATGACCAACGGCTGGCCGAACCGCCCCACCAGCACCTACTTCGCGGGGCAGGTCGACGAGACGGCGATCTATCCGTCGGCGCTGACCGCGGCGCAGGTGGCCGCGCACCACGATCTGGCGGACACCCCGCAGGGCCCCGGGGACACCACGGTCACGCTGACGCCGACCGAGGACGCGTACGTCAACGGCGTCGCCGCGAACACCACGTACAACGACAACCAGCTCGCCTCGCGGGGCACCACGGCCTATCTGAGCTACCTCAGGTACGCGCTGCCCGCCGCCCCGACGGGGCTGGAACTCAAGAGCGCCCGGCTCACCTTCCGTACCTCGTCGGACCCCACGGCGGGCTCGGCCGACAGCCACACCCTCGTGCCGGTCACCGGCGCGTGGACCGAGTCGTCGGTCACCTACAACTCCCGGCCGTCGCTCGCCCCGACGGTGCTGGGGACCATTTCCGGCGCGACCGACGTCTCCACCGACTACTCGGTGGAGCTGGACGCGCCGGCGCTGGGCGGGGCCCTGGGCTCCGCCTACTCACTCGCCCTCACCAGCGGCGGAACGGACTCGCTCCGCATCTGGTCGGGCGAGGTCGCAACCGCGGCCCACCGGCCGCAGCTCGTTCTCACCTTCGGAGCTGAATGATGAACGAAAGTACGGGGCGCAGATCCCGTGGCCGCGGCCGGGTACGAGCCGCGGCCGCCGCGCTCTGCCTGCTCGCCGGGGCCCTGACCGCCGCCGCTGCCGGGGGCTCCCCGGCCACGGCGCTCACCGCGCCGGTCTCACTCACCGCCGACGACCTCTCCACCTGGCAGACCAACGGCATCGTCTGGTCGATGGCCGCGTCGGACGACGGGGTCGTCTACGCGGGCGGCACCTTCTCCACCGTTCGCCCGCCGGGCGCACCGGCCGGGACATCCGAACAGCCCGCGGTGAACTTCGCCGCCTTCGACGCCGCGACCGGTGCGCCGACCGGCTGCAGCCTGTCGTTCACGCTCTCCTCGGGAACTGCGACCGTGCGGTCCCTCGCCCTCTCCCCCGACGGCAAAACCCTCTACGCGGGGGGCCAGTTCGGTTCGGTGAGCGGGGTGGGCGTGAGCAACATCGCGGCCATCGACACCGCGACCTGCACCCCGCGCACGAACTTCAAGGCCGCCGTCTCCGCCACCGTCCGGGCCATCGCCGTCACCGACGACACGGTCTATCTCGGCGGTGACTTCAACAGTGTCGCGGGACAGACCCGGAACAAGTTCGCCGCGCTCACCACGGGTGCGGCGCTGAAGCCGTGGACCGCCAACACGGACGAGGTCGGCCGGGCCGTCGAGGTCACTCCCGATGGGCGGCACGTCGTGATCGGCGGCGACTTCTTCACCGTCAACGGCACCACGTCACACGCGCTCGCGGTGGTGAACGCGACAACGGGCGCCGTGGACAAGAGCTACCCCGGCTTCATCCCGAACACCTCGACGGTGCAGGACCTCACCTCGGACGCCACCAAGTTCTACACCGCCAACGAGGGCACCGGGGGCGGTGTCTTCGACGGCCGGATCGCACTGGACCTGGGCACCTTCCAGCAGGTGTGGCGGGACACCTGCCTCGGTGCCACGCAGGCCATCCTGGTGCACAAGGGGGTGCTCTACAGCGGCAGTCACGCCCATGACTGCGCCTCCATGGGTGAGTTCCCCGACCAGCCGCGCAAGCATCTGCTGGCGCAGTCCGTGGACGACCCCAAGCTGCTGCCGTGGTTCCCGGACACCAATGACGGGATCGGGGAGCCGGTCGGTCCGCGCACGATGGCGCAGACCGACAAGGGCGGGCATCACTACCTGTGGGTGGGCGGCGAGTTCACCACCGTCAACAGCTCACCGCAGCAGGCGCTGACCCGCTTCGCCGACGGCCCCGACACCGGGGCGCCCTGGGTGCCCAACGTCAGCGTCTCCACGGTCGCCCCGGGCAAGGTCGACGTGAACTGGCAGACGAGCTTCGACACGGACGACGGTGAGCTCACCTACCGGATCTACAAGGACGGCGCGAGCACACCCGTGTACACGACGACGGGCTACTCGGTGTTCTGGGACCGTCCGCAGCTGCGGTGGACCGACACGAATGTGGCACCGGGTGAGACGCACACGTACCGGATCACCGCGAGCGACGGCACCAACACCAGCGCCAAGTCCCCCGCCGTGAGTGCGACCGTGGCGGCGAAGGCCGAGAGCTACCCGGCCAGGGTGCTGTCCGACGGGGCGAGCCTGTACTGGCGCTACGACGAGGGCACGTCCACCTTCGCCGCCGACACGAGCGCGGGTCTGGACAACGGCTTCCTGCGCAACGCGCCCTCCTACCGGCAGACCCCGGCGGCCGTGTCCGGGCCCTCGACCGCCATCGGGTTCAACGGGACCAATCAGTACGCCTACAGCAACCGGAGCCACACCCAGACCACGAAATTCTCCGTGGAGACCTGGATCAAGACGACGACGACCCGGGGCGGGAAGATCATCGGCTTCGGCACCAACACCATGAAAGCCAGCGGCAAGTACGACAAGCATGTGTACATGCTCAACAACGGGCGCCTCACCTTCGGCACCCACAACGGCGGCGGCCGGACCGTCAGCACACCCGGGGCCTACAACGACGGCGCCTGGCACCATGTCGTCGCCTCCCAGGGTTCCGGCGGCATGGCCCTCTATGTCGACGGACAGCTCCGCGCCTCGAACCCGCAGTACACCACCAACGAGAGCTACACCGGGTACTGGCGGGTGGGCGGGGACAACCTGGCGACCTGGCCGAACCGTCCGACGAGCGACTTCTTCGCCGGACAGATCGACGAGACCGCCGTGTACCCCACCGCGCTGACCGCTGCCCAGGTCAGTGCCCACTACGCCCTGAGGACGGGTGGATGAGATCTCCGTTCCTGGCCGGCGCCGTCGTCGTCATCACGACGGCGGCGCTGGCCGCCTGCGGCTCGTCGTCCGGCAACGACGCCGGGCAGGCGGCGGCCACCGGTCCCGCCGCCTCGGCCGGGCCGGTGGCCGGCGCGCCCGCGGAGCCGGACGGCTCCGCCTCCGAAGGCCCTCGGGCATCGCAGTCCAGCGAGCCGCCGAAGACCCCGACCGACCAACTCACCCCGGCCACCGGCACGTTCACCAAGAAGCAGAAGAAGTACCTGGTCGGCCGGGTTCCCAAGGGAATGGACCCGGCGGCGGTCCTCCAGACCGGGCAGGAGACCTGTGACCGGCTGACGTACCTGGTCAAGGTCGACCCGGACACCGCGACCGGTGCCGTGGCCACCGGCGAGATCGCCGACGCGAAGCCCGCCGTCACGCATCTGTGCACCCAGCACAAGGCGCTCGTGGAACGGGCCTCGCGGGCGTACGCCGACGGCACGTACAAGGGCGCGCAGCTCCGTCCGGGCCGCTACCGCGATGTCGCGCCCACGAAGAACTGCGGCTGGGAGATCACCGGGGCGAACGGCAAGGTTCTGGCGTCGGGCTCGTCCGGCGACGGGAAGCGCAGCGGCATCACGATCCCGGAGGCGGCCCGCGCCTTCACCTCCACAGGCTGCTACGCCTGGCTGCCCGAAGGAGACAACGGATGAACAGGCTGCCGATAGCCGTGGCGATCCCCACGAAGAACGAGGGGCTCAACATCGCCGAGGCGGTGAAGTCGGTCCTCGGCCACTTCGAGGCGGTCGTGGTGGTCGACTCGCACAGTACGGACGACACCGCGAAGATCGCCGCGGAGTGCGGGGCCGAGGTCGTCATGTACACCTGGGACGGCGGGCATCCCCGGAAGAAGCAGTGGTGCCTGGACCATGTCCGCACGGACCTGGACTGGATCCTGCTGCTCGACGGGGACGAGCGGCTGAGCCCCGGGCTGCTGGCCGAGCTGCGGCAGGTCTTCGCCGATCCGGACGCGCAGAAGCCCGCCGCGTACGACATTCCGCTCGGGTACTGGTTCTCCGGCAAGCGGCTGCGGCACGGCTACACCATCCGCAAGCGGTCGCTGACCGACCGCACCCGCAGCCGGTACCCGGAGGTGGGGGATCTCGACGCGCCCGGCATCGGCGAGGTCGAGGGCCACTACCAGCCGGTCGCGGAGAGCGCCGGGTCCCTGCGCCATCCGATCGAGCACCAGGATCTCGACCCGGTGACCGCCTGGTTCGAGCGGCACAACCGGTACTCGGACTGGGAGGCGTGGCTGGAGCACCATCCCGAGGTCAAGGAGCAGGTGCGCCGGGTCAAGTCCCGCCAGGGGCAGCTGTTCCACAAGGCGCCGTTCAAGCCGCTGGTGTCCTTCGTGTACATGTACGTGTACCGGCGGGGCTTCCTGGACGGGCGGGCGGGCCTGGACTTCGCCCTGGCGATGAGCTTCTACCGGTGGCAGATCGCCCTCAAGTCGCGTGCGGTGCCTGCTCCTTGAGTCACCGGCGCTTGCGGCGGACCACGTTCTCGTAGGTCCGCCGGAGCGTCCGGGTCACGACGTCGATGGTGAAGTGCTCCCCGACCAGCTCCCAGGCGGCCTGCCCCGCCTCGGCGTTGGCCTTGGGCTCCAGCAGTTCCAGGACCGCCCGCGCGACCTTCCGCGCGTTGGCCGCGTCATCGCCGGGCCGGCTGTCGATCACCCGGCCCGCACCGGTCCGCGCCACGTCGGGCCCGAGGCCGCAGGTGCGGGTGATGACCACGGGGGTGCCCACGGACATCGCTTCGAGGACCGAGACGCCCAGGGGTTCCTCGATCGACGGAAGGACGTACACATCGGCCTGCCGTCCGGCCGCCAGCACCTCTTCGTGGCCGAGCGGTCCGACGTGGTCGAGCGAGTCCAGCACGCCGAGCTCGCGGGCCAGCCGGAGCGTGCCGGCCAGCGCCCCGGTGTCGGGGCCCGCCAGCACGAACCTGGCGTCCGGGTGCTCGGCCAGGACGGCGGGCATCGCGGCGACGAAGTCCTCGGGGCGCTTGCGCTCCTGTATCCGGGCGAGGAAGAGCACCGTCGGCGGCCGCGCGGGGTCCCGGTCCGGCTTGCGCTCCTGCGGCCGTACGCCGTTGACCAGGCGCACCGTCCGGGTGAGCGGTACCGGGGCCGCGACGGCGTTCACATCGATCCGCTCGGTCTCGGTGAGGTGCAGCACCGCGTCCGCGCCGCGCAGGACCTTCCGTACGCCCAGCAGATCGGTCAGCTGCGCCACCCGCTTCCCGGTCGGGTCGACCATGCCGTGCGTCTGGACCACCAGCGGGGTGCCGGAGGCCAGCGCCAGCAGCCCGGCGGGCAGCGTCACCAGATCGCGCATCAGATGTACGTGGACGACGTCGGCGCCGCGCATCATCCGGCGCGCGGCCAGCAGCAGCGGTCCCGAGGTGATCCCGCTGACCTCGAACCTCGGCAGCAGATGGCGGGCCTGGTAGAGGTGGGCGGGCACCCCCTCCACCTGGGACGGCAGCGGGCCGTCGAAGCCGTCGCCCAGGGCCATGATCCGGGCGTCGTCCCCCTCGGCGCGCTGGACCTTGGAGAGGTTCAGGGCCACCCGGGTCGGACCGCCGAAGGCGTGGTCCGGGGTGTGCAGTGTGACGACGTGCAGGATCTTCACCAGGGTTCCCCTCGACCTCGGCAGCTGTGCCCAGAGTAGTCATCAGATCCCCCCAAGTGGGTTGATTCGTTAGAGTGTTCACAGGCTCACGGAACGGGGAACAGATGACGTCCGTGCACGGGGTGACGCCGTCCGCTCCCGGCCTGGAGAGCGGGCCGCGGCGTCCGGTCGAGCCGCCCGCCAAGCCGATGTCCTGGGCGATGCTGTCGCGGGCGATGGCCGTGCCGCTCATCCTCGGTCTCGTCTGCTTCCTGCCGGCGCTGATCGCCGCGCAGCCCGGGAGCGGGGTCCGGGACACCGCGTACTGGCTGCAACTGGTGCTGACGTGCTATTCGGGTGCGCGGCTGGCGACCATGGTCCTTTCCACCCGGCGGCGGCTGCTGCAGGGCGTCTTCTGGATGTTCGTGTACATCGCGATGGGGGTGGCGCCGTTCGCCCAGGCCGTCATCGGGCAGACCCCGACGCCGGTGGTCGGGCCGCGCTCCGACCTGGTGACGGCGATCGCGCTCGTCCTGGTGGGATGCGCCGCGTTCGACCTCGGGGCGCTGCTGGCGTCCCGGCGTCCGCTGCGCAGGCGCACCACCGCGCGCGGGAGCGGTGGTCCGGCCACCGCTCACCCGGTCCGGCTGCGGCTGCTGGTGCTGGTGGCGTTCGCGGCGAGCGGCTACTACGTGCTGAAGCTCGGCGGGCCCGCGGTCTTCTTCTCCAGCAGGCAGGAGATCAGCGCCTCGGTCGCGGAGAGCGGGGTGGTGTCCGGCGGGTCGAATGTGGGGTCGGCGTTCCTCAAGGGGTTCGGCACGGTTCCGGCCCTGCTCGCGCTGCTCTTCTGCACCCGGCGGCTGGTCACCTCGCGCCGGGCCCGGCGCTCGCCGTCCACCGTGCTGGTCTGGTTCGCGCTGCTGGTCGTGAACCTGGTCGTGAACAACCCGGTGTCCAATGCCCGTTACTGGTTCCTGACGGTGCTGGTCTCGCTGCTGTTCACCGCGTTCCCGGCCAGTGCGGCGATGTACCGCTCGGTGCTGGCCATGGGCGTGATCGGGGCCCTGGTGCTGTTCCCGTACGCCGACCGGTTCCGCTACGACGACTCCGGGTACCGGCCAGTCCAGTCGTCCTCGGTCTTCGAGCCGCTGGCCATCAAGGACTACGACCAGACGGTCATGTTCGCCAACACCATCTCCTGGGTCGACACCCGGGGCCACACCTACGGCCGTCAGCTGGCGGGCTCCGCCTTCTTCTTCGTGCCACGGGCGGCGTGGAGCGGGAAGCCGGAGGACACCGGGGTGCGGGTCGGACAGTGGATGGGGATGAACATGACCAACCTCTCGGCCCCGCTGTGGACCGAGCTGTGGGTCGACTTCGGCGCCCCGGGCATGATCGGCGGCTTCGCCGTGATCGGGTACGCGGCCGCGCGCACCGACCGCCGGTACGCGCGGGCGGTCTCCCGGGACGGTCCGGGGCCCGCCAGCGTCCTCGCCATCGCGGCTCCGCTGATCGCCGGGTACACCTTCATCCTGCTGCGCGGCCCGCTGTTGCAGGCGGCCGGGAAGCTGGCCATCGCCGCGCTGTGCCTGGCGCTGGTCACGAGTCTCAGGGACCGGAACGGACAGCGGTCGCACTGACCGGGGCCCTTCCCGCGGCGCCGCGACGGGCCAGCCGCGCCACCCGGGTCCAGGTGGCGACCGCCTTGCAGACGGAGCCCAGGCAGAGGCCCCAGGCGGCGCCGGGTACCCCGCCGAGCACGTATCCCCCGGTCAGGAAGGCCACCGCGGCGAGCGAGAAGACCACCTGGATGGAGAGCGTGGTGCGCGGGTCGAGCAGTCTCAGCGCCAGCAGCCCGCAGGTGCCGACCGCCATCGCCGCGTACTGGCTGCCGGTCGCGGGGAGCAGGGCCGCCGCCGTGGGCCAGGTGTCGCCGAGCAGATGGCGGCCCGCCGATGCGGGCAGCAGGGCCAGGACGGTGGCCCAGCCCGCGGCGGTCGCCGCCAGTACGGCGGCCAGGGCCGCGGCGGCCCGCACCCTGAGCCGGTCGGTGGCGAGCCGTCCCAGCAGCGGCGGGCCGAAGCCGGTGGCGGAGGTGAACAGTACGTTCAGCGGGCCGAAGAGGGTGGTCGCGCCGCGCAGCGCACCGACCACGAGGGGGTTGCCGACGACGCCCAGGCCGAGGACGGAGAGCTGGCTGGTGGCGTTGCCCACCCCGAACTCGACGACGAACCGCCGGCCCAGGTGCCCGCGCCGCAGCAGGGGCGCCAGCCGCACGGGTGTACCGGCGGTCCGGCGGTGCAGCACGGTGACGGACAGCAGGAGCGCGGGCAGTGCGGAGAGACCCCAGACGGTCACGAGCCGGGCGGCCGAGGTGGCGTGCGGCTGTACGGTCAGGGCGCCGAGCACACAGACCAGCCGGAGCGTGTCCGAGGCCAGGGCCAGGTGCTGTGCCTGGAGTGTGGCGAAGGCGTAGCGGGCCGTGTCCTGTCCGAGGACGACGGGCAGCACGAGTCCCAGCATCATCAGGGCCCGTGCCGTGTCCCCCGCGAGTGCCGCGCAGACAGCCGCGAGCAGGCCGCCGAGGACGGCCGAGACGAGCAGGGTGAAAGCGACCGCCGAGCGGCAGGCGCCGCGTGTCTCCTCGCTCGCGCCGCAGCGCAGCACCAGTGGCTGTCCGGTGTAGGCGCCGAAGACGCCGAGCAGCACGGTGAAGACCAGGTAGACGCCGGAGAACCGGGCGAAGTCGGCGACGGTGGAGAGCCGGGCCGCCACCACCAGGACCAGGATGTTGGTGAGCGCCGCCACCCCCTGGTCCGCGACCGAGCAGGCGATCGCGGTGCGTGCCCTCATCTGCGTCCCGCGGTGCTGCTGTGGTCGCTGCCGCCGTTGTGGCCGTTGCCGCTGCCCGGCCGGGTGTCGCCCTCCAGGGTGCGCAGGCCGAGCGTCTCGGTGGGGTCTCCCGCGCGGCCCCCGTCGGTCCGGTCGGGTCCGTCCGGATGTCCACGGCCGTCCGGCGCGTCGCGCCCCGGCCCGGGGGTCTGCCGGCCGCGGGCGCGGCGTTTGGCCGCCTTCCGGGACGCCCGGCGCTCCAGCCGTCCGCGGCCGGGGTGCAGCAGGGTGCCGAGCACGGCCCCGCCCGCGGCACCGATGATCTCGCGGATCCGCTCCAGGTCGCTGCGGTGCACCTCGCGCGGGTCGCAGACCACCACAACGCCCTCCACCCGGTCGATGAGCGCGACGGCGTCGGCGTACGAGAGGACGGGCGGGGTCAGCACGATGACGACGGCTCCGGGCCGGCCGCCCTCGGCGACGATCCGGCCGACGGGCGCGGAGGTCAGGGCGCGGGGCACGTTGTCCGTCCGGCGGCCCGCGATCAGGGTGAAGGCCCCCGATCCGGGCACGTCCACGTTGGTGCGGCTGTCCGATGGCCAGCCCCGCCCGTCGCGCTCCGCGGCCCAGCGGGGCCGGCCGCCCTGGACTGCGGGGCCGAGGTCCCTGGCCAGGGACGGGGTCCGCAGATCGGCTTCGACGAGCAGGACGTCCCGCCCCATCTCGGCGAAGGCGGCCGCCAGGTTGACCGCTGCGGCGGCGGCCATGTCGTTGTCCCCGCGCGGGGCCGTGACCAGGAACCGCCGGCGCTCGGCGAACGAGGGGTCGTACGCGAGGCGGAAGGCCACCGCCCGGTACTCCTCGGCCAGCCGGCTGCCGCCGCGTCCGATGGCGAGCAGTTGGCCCGCCGAGGCGCGTTCCCTGGGCAGGGTGCCGAGCAGCGGGGCGCCGAGCGAGCGGACGAGTTCCCTGGTGGAGCGGACGGCCGGGTCGAAGACGAGCCGTACCCAGGAGAGCAGCAGCCCGAGCGCGAGCCCGACGACGCCGCCGAGGCCGAGCAGCAGGGGCAGTCCCGCGCCGGTGGGCCGCTCCGGTGCGACCGGCTTCTTGTTCAGGTAGCCGGGTGTGGTGTCGAGGGCGCGCAGCTCGGAGATCTTCTGGCTGAGTCCGGAGATGGCGACGATCAGGTTGGCGCGGGCGCTGGTGACGTCGCTGCCGGCGGTGCCGGTCTCCTGCTCGGCCAGCCGGTCGCGCTGTTCGGTGAGCGGCTTCAGCTGGGCCCGGTAGCCGTCGACCATGTTGTCGATGCTGTTCTCGGTGCGCTCCCTGCGGATCTCCAGGTAGGCGTCGGCGAGTGCCTGGGCCCGCGCCCTGGCCTGTTCGGGGTTGCGGTCGGTGTAGGAGAACCTGAGCACCAGGGTGTTGGGCGGGTTGGTGACCTGGAGGCCGGTGAGCAGCTTTCCGACCTCCACCCGGTCGCCGTGCTTGACCAGCGAGCCGACGGCCACGGTGCCCACGGCGTCGCTGACCGCGGTCTGGCGTTCGGAGCCGATGTTGATGCCCTTGTCGGCGGACGCTCCTGCGGCGAACGGGTCCGATGTGGCCGAGCGCACCGACACCTCGCCGGTGGAGGTGTAGGTGTCCTCGCCGCTCAGGGCGAGCCAGCCGCCGCCGAGCAGTCCGACGACCACGCCGCACGCGAGCAGCGCGCGGTAGCGCAGGAGCTGCCGGAACTGGTCCCTCAGCAGCGCGGGTTCGTCCTGGTCCTCCAGGGCGCGGATCTGCTGGGTCATCGGCGTGGTCTCCCTTGGGCGTCCTGAAGGACCTCGGTGAGCAGTGCGTCGAAGCGGGCGAGACCGGCTTCCCGGCCGAGGTGACGTGCCACGTAGCGGGGTCCGTTGGCGCCGAGTTCGTCTGCGGCGGCGGGCTGCTCGACGAGCTTGCGGACGGCCGCGAGCACCGCGGCCGGGTCCTCGGGGGCGACGAGGAGTCCGGCGCCGGAGCGCTGCACCTCCTGGGCGGTGCCCCCCTCGTCCGCCACGGAGGCGACGACGGGGCGGCCCGAGACGAAGTACGAGGTCAGCTTGGAGGGCACGCTCATGTCGAGGACGGATGCGCGCTGGGTCACGGCGAGGACGTCGGCGGCGGCCAGGACGTCGGTGAACTCGTCCGCCCCCGCCGCCGGCAGGAAGTCCAGGTTGGGCAGTCCTGCCGCGCGGGCCAGCAGCGCTTCGCGCTGGTTGCCGTCGCCCATCAGCACGATGCGTATCCCGGGGGCGAGCCGGGCCGCGTCGACGAGGACCTCAAGGCCTTGTTTGAGGCCCATGTTGCCGGAGTGCAGCACCACCGGGGTGCCCTCGCGCCAGCCCAGGCGCGCCCTGGTAGCGGCCCGGTCGGCCGAAGACGCTTGTATGTGACTCCAGTTGGGGACCAGCCGGATGCGCCCGGGGTCGACTCCGTAGGCGGTGACCCGGGGCACGAAGCTCTCGTGGATGACGCCGACGAGCGAGGCGGCGCGCAGCGCGTACCGCTCGGCCCGGGACGCCACCGCCGCCGCGCTGCCGCCGCCGCGGATGCCGCTCTGCGCGGCGGCGGCGCCCATCAGGTCCTGTACGACGGGTATGTACGGGACGCGGTGGCGGCGGGCCAGCCGGGCGCCCAGGATGCCGCCCGCGAGGCTCGGCATCTGGGAGATCACCGCGTCCGCCCGCACCGCGGGCGGTGAGACCAGCCCGTGCGCGAGGACCGACGCCTCGAACGTCGCTCGGCTCAGGGCGCTCTGACGGGGCGGCACATAGTGCCTTCGCCGGTGGACCGTCACCCCCGAGCGCTCCTCGTCGGCCCGCCACACACCCCGGTACTCCGGCTCGGTCCGCCAGGACGGATAGTGCGGCATACCGGTCAGCACATGGGTCTCGGCCCCGGACGCGGCCCAGTGCTCCGCGAGTTGCGCGGCGTACGGTCCGATCCCGGTCAGCTCCGGTGCGTAGTTCGTCGAGACCACCAGCAGACGGCGGTGCTGAAACAGCTGGTGCTGATCCGTGTCCGGCATCGGACGGTCGCCTTCCCCCCAGGAGCCACCTGTGTTCCCCCCAAGGAACAGCCCCAAAAGTGAGCTTATCCGTTCACGTGATGCGCAAGTGGTCTTCACAGTAAGGTCGTTGCACGATCAACACCGATACCGATATCCCACCGGACCGGATGCGATGTCCGGAAACCTGCCGGCGGGACACGGACATCACGTTCACCGTGGGGGGAGAGAACGGATGGTGCACAGGGTCGGCTACGCGCCGGGTGTCTACGACCTGTTCCACGTAGGTCACCTCAACATTCTGCGGCATGCCCGCAGCCAGTGCGACTACCTGGTCGCGGGCGTCGTCTCGGACGAGATGGCCGCACTCGCGAAGGGCCACAGACCGGTCATTCCGCTGCCGGAGCGGCTGGAGATCGTACGGAGCGTCCGGTACGTGGACGCCGCGTTCGTCGAGACCGTCCCCGACAAGGTGGAGACCTGGCAGCAGGTCAGGTTCGACGTCATCTTCAAGGGGGACGACTGGCGGGAAACGGAGAAGGGTAAACGGCTCGAACGCGACTTCGCCGAGGTCGGCGTGGAGGTCGTCTACTTCCCGTACACCGTGCACACGTCCAGCACCCAGTTGCGCCGGGCGCTGGACTCGCTGGTCAGCCTGCCCGGAGCGCTTTCAGCTCCCTGAACCACTTGGCGAGGAACGCCATCAGGAACAGCGCGTGCAGGGCGGCGAGCACGGCATAGCCGGTACGGAACGCCGTCTCGTCGCCGAGCAGCAGGAACACCAGGCAGAACACCCCGTAGTCGGCCGGCAGCAGCGCCACGGCCCGGAGCCTGGAGACCGCCCGCACGGGCCCGGCGGCACCGGCCGGCCCGGGGCGGGCGGCAGCCCTGCCGAGCTGTTCACGCAGCAGCCCCGCGCAGAAGGTCAGCACGGCCACGAACAGGAAGCCGAGCGGCAGCAGCAGCCAGCCGTCGGCCGGCAGGGCGAAATAGCGGTGGAACGAGATCAGTACGACGGTGTGGACGAGGATCATCTTGGCGCAGTCGACGACGTGGTCGAGCCATTCGCCGTCGGGGCCTCCCCGGCCGGTGAGCCGGGCGAGCTGCCCGTCGGCCGAGTCCAGGGCGAAACCCACGGCCAGCCCCAGGTAGACCAGGACGGCCAGTCCCCACGTGGGCCTGGTCAGGGCCACGGACGCGAGCGCGGCGAAGGTGAACAACGCACTGACCGCTGTGACTTGATTGGGCGTCATGCCCAGCCGGAACGCAACGGCCGCGAAGATCCGGCCGGCCGGCCGGTTCACGTACCGCGAGTAGAGCGAGACCCCCTTGGCCGACTTCTGCGCCCCGCGCAGTTCACGCAGCACCGTACCCGTGCTTTCCATACGCCCCCCAGCGTGTAGCCGTTCCGCACAGCTCCGGCGGCGCATCGACCGCTCCGCCGGAGCCGCATCATGGCACGCGGAACCCGCCGCGGGGGCCCGATCGCCCCGGCCCGGCCGACGGATCGGGGCCCGTCGGCAGATCCGGGCCGGCCGGGCGACAGGGGTCGTCCGGCGACCGCGTGGGTCAGGCGGAGGCGGTGCGGCACTCCGGATGGCCCCAGCCCTGGTCGTTCTTGGCGATCGGCTCCTTGGCCGCGTACGGCTTCCCGCAGTGGCACCGCCCGGCGAACCTGGCGCGGATGGTGGCGCCGGAGCGGGCCGTCCTGCCCGTGCTTCCCGCCGTGGCGCCGGTGCTCTTCGCCGCACCGGCGGTCCGCCGCCCCTCGGAGGCGCGGGCGGCCACCGGCACCGGCAGGTCAGCGGAACCCTGGGAGGTACCGGCGGCGCGCTGCGCCACGGCCACCTCACTGGCCGCCTGGTCGGCGAGCGCGTTCAGCGGGTCGCCGTCCACCTGGTGGGCGGGCACGTAGACGAAGTCCACGGCCCGGCCGGTCAGCAGGGCGTCGATGCGGGCCACCAGATCGCGGTTGGCGACGGGCTTGCCGGCCGAGGTCTTCCAGCCGTTGCGCTTCCAGCCCCGCAGCCACTTGGTGACGGCGTTCATCGCGTACTGCGAGTCCATCCGGACCTCAAGCGGCACACCGGCGTCGACGGACTCCAGCAGCTCCTGCAGCGCGGTGAGCTCGGCGACGTTGTTGGTAGCGGTGCCCAGCGGTCCCGCCTCCCACCGAAACGGCCGGCCCGCGGCGTCGGCCACCACATATGCCCAGGCCGCAGGCCCCGGATTACCCTTCGACGCCCCGTCACACGCGGCGATCATGCGCTCGTTCATACCCCTGATCATGCCAGCGTCGGGGGGCCGCGAGTCCCGCCGGTGCGCGAGCCGGCGCCCGCACCGCCGCGACGGCCCGTTCCCGGCACCCGTCCCACCTGGCACCTTCACGGTACGTAGCGGTTCGGAGTGCGACGGTCCCGGAGCGCTGGTTCTCTGAGGGAGCCCGCTCTTCCCTACCGTTCAAGGAGCGATGATGAGCGTCGCAGGAGAATCCGGCCGAGCCGATCAGATGCGCGAGAAGGCCAGGCACATGACCGAGGCCGCGGAGCGCACCAACGACCCGGAGCAGCGGCGACGGCTCCAGGAGAAGGCCCGGAAGCTGCACGAGCAGAGCGAGCAGCAGGCCGGCCGGGGCGGCAGCGACCTCCCCCTGTAGCCATCGCATCACACGGGCGACCGATGACCGCCACTCTTCCATGAGTGGGTGGCGGCCATCGGTCGCTCAGTGCGTTCCGCCCGCCGCGGTCAGGCTGTCCTCGTGCCCGGCTCCCGTACCTGCCCGGAGGAGTTTCGATCTTCACTCCCTACGATGGTCACTCCGCCGGGGACATCGGGTCCTCGCACCCGAGTCAGGGGCGTTCATGAGCCGTCATCCGGTCACCGTGGTCACCGGCGGCGGTCGCGGGATCGGCGCAGCCGTCTGTGTACGTCTGGCGAACGACGGTCACGACATCGCGCTGGGCTACCGCTCCGACGCCGCGGCGGCCGAGGCCGTCGCCGCCACGGTCCGCGCGACGGGCCGCCGCTGTGTCGTGGTTCAGCTGGACACGACCGACGAGGCAGGTGTCGACCGGCTCTTCGAGTCCGCGGCCGCCGAGCTCGGCCCGGTCACCGGACTGGTCAACAACGCGGGCGTCGGCGGGCCGACGGGACCGCTCGCCGACGCGGACGCGGCCGGACTCCGACGCGCCCTGGACGTCAACGTCGTCGGGTACCTGCTCTGCGCGAGGCGGGCCGTGCGCGACATGAGCGGGACCGGCGGCGGGGCCATCGTGAACATGTCCTCGGCCGCCGCCACGCTCGGCAGCCCCGGTGAGTACGTCCACTACGCCGCCGCCAAGGCCGCCGTGGACACGATGACCATCGGTCTGTCGAAGGAGGTCGCGGCGGACGGCATCCGGGTCAACGCGGTGTCGCCGGGCGTCATCCGCACCGATTTCCACGAGGACCCCGAGCGCCCCGACAAGCTCGCCGCCGGCATCCCGCTGGGCCGGCCGGGGCAGCCCGAGGAGATCGCCGGAGCCGTCGCCTGGCTGCTCTCGGACGACGCCTCGTACGCCACCGGGGCGATTCTGCGTGTGGCGGGCGGACGCTGACGTGCCGTTGCGCGGTGCCCCCGTTCCGGCGGGCGCCCGACCGCGGACCGGAGCCCGGATCCACGCCACCACCGGAGGCCGGCCGGGCGCGGCTGGTACCGGGCGACTGCCATGTGCATTTCGGCGGTCTCGAACGGCGGAGAGCTGACGCCGGAGCGGCTTGCGGCCGATGGGCGCGGCCTGGCCGCGGACATCCACCGGGGACGGTGGCGGCCGGCCGTCGGGAACAGCGACGCTCACCTCAAGGACCAGATCGGCACCCCGCACACCGTCGTGCTGGCCGGTCATCCGGATCTGATCAGCCGACGTGGCGGGCGGGCAGTACGGGCAGGCGGTACGGCCGGCGCCGATGTCCGGCTGTACCGTGCTGCCGTGACCGGTTCCGGCGGGCTTCCGCTGCTCTTTCTCGATGTCGACGGCCCGCTCATCCCGTTCGGCCCGGCGACCGGGCCCGGCGGGAGCCACCCGACGTACTCGGCGGGTCCGTTTCCACCCGGAGCGGGGGCGAACCCGCTGCTCGCCAGGATCGACCCGGCTCTCGGCCCCATGCTGGCCGCGCTCGACTGCGAGCTCGTCTGGGCGACGACGTGGACGCACGAGGCCAACGAGGTCGTCGCGCCGCGGCTCGGGCTGCCGCAGCTTCGCGTGGTGCTCTGGCCGGAGCCCACGGCCGAGGACGCGCGGTACGAGCGGGCGGGGCTGCACTGGAAGACCCGCCCGCTCGTCGGCTGGGCTGCCGGGCGGGCCTTCGCCTGGGTCGACGACGAGATCGGTGAGGCGGACCGGAGATGGGTGTCCGCCCATCACGACGGGCGGTCCCTGCTCCACCGCGTCGATCCCGGGCGCGGTCTCACCGACCCTGATTTCCGGCTGCTCGACGCGTGGCTGCGTACGGTGTGAGGTCACCGGCCCGGCCGCCGCCCCGGTCACACCGGCGCCGCGCCGCGCACCAGCAGCAGTGCCACATCGGCCGCCGCCACGGCCACGGCGGCGGCGAGCGCGGCCTTGCGCCAGTACCGGCCGAGCACGAGCCCGGCCAGTGCCGTCGGCGCCGCCACCGCCAGGGTCAGTGCCCCCCACCAGCCCGGTGGTCCGGCCGGGCCGAGCGCCAGCACCGCCGAGGCCGCCACCAGGGGCACCGGCAGCAGTAGTCCGGTGCCGGTGACACCCAGCCGGTGGGGCAGTCCGCACACCCCGTTGCGCAGGTCGTCCTCGATGTCGGGGAGCACATCGCCCAGATGGGCCGCCAGGCCCAGCAGCGCACCGGCCATCACGGCCCACCAGGCGGGGCCCGGACTTCCGGGCAGGGTCAGGGCGGCCACCGCGGGCAGGGCGGCGAACCCGATCACGTACGGGAGCCAGGACAGCGCTGTCGCCTTCAGCCTCAGGTTGTACGCCCAGGCCGCCGCCACCGCGGCCAGGTGCACCGTGCCGGCGAGCGGTCCGCAGGCCAGGGAGAGCGGGACGCACAGCAGCGCGGCGGTGAACGCCGCCGTCCACACCGCCTGACGGCTCACGGATCCGTCGGCCACCGGTTTGCCGTGACGGCCGGCCGCGGCGTCCCGCCGGGCGTCGAAGGCGTCATTGCACCAGCCCACCGAGAGCTGGCCGCTCAACACGGCGGCGACCAGGAGGGCGCAGCGGATCCCGTCGAGGCCGACGCCGACGCCCAGCGCCCCGGCCAGCGCGCTCACCGCGACCACCGGCCCCGGATGGCAGGAGCGGGCCAGCGCGGTGGCACGGCGCGACGGCCAGGCGGTCGTGGCGTGGACGCGCGGCGGGTCGGGGGTGCCCATCACATGATCGTAGGCAGTGCGTGCCGGACGGGCATGACAGCCGCACGGGTTGTTTACGGTGTTTTGTCCACCATGTGGGGCAGGGATGGGCCATGACGCCTCCGAATCAGGACCCGGGATGACCCGGATCGCCGCCGTTCACGGCACCCCGGCCCCCTACCGTCACACGCAGCGCGAGATCACCGACATGGTGGCCCGCACCTGTCTGCCGCCGGGGGCGGACCGGCGGGTGCTGGACCGGCTGCACGAGAACGCCCGGGTACGCACCCGGAACATGGTGCTGCCCCTGGAGCGCTACGCGGAACTGGACGGGTTCGGCGAGGCCAACGACGTGTTCATCGGCGCGGCCGTGGACATGGGCGCCGAGGCACTGCGCGGGGCGCTGCGGACCGCGGGGCTGCGGCCCGCCGATGTGGACCTCCTGATGTTCACGTCCGTCACCGGGGTGGCCGCTCCCTCGGTCGACGCCCGGCTGGTGGGGCGGCTCGGTCTGCGCCCCGACGTGAAGCGACTGCCGGTCTTCGGGCTCGGCTGCGTGGCCGGGGCCGCCGGGGTGTCCCGGCTGCACGACTATCTGCTCGGACGTCCCGACGACGTGGCGGTGCTGCTCTCGGTGGAGCTCTGCTCCCTCACGTTCCAGCGCCACGACGCCTCGACCGCCAACCTGGTGGCGACCGCGCTGTTCGGTGACGGGGCGGCCGCCGTGGTGGCGCTCGGCGAGGGCCGGGTGTCCGGGGCGGGACCCGAGGTGGTGGCGACCCGCAGCCGCATGTATCCGGACACCGAGCACGTGATGGGCTGGGACATCCGCAGTACCGGCTTCAAGGTGCTGCTCGATCCGGCCGTCCCCGATGTCGTGCGCCGGTATCTCGCCGACGACGTGCGCGACTTCCTCGCGGAGCACGGGCTCAAGCCGAAGGACGTGGCGCACTGGGTGTGCCACCCGGGCGGCCCCAAGGTCCTGGAGGCCGTCTCCGAGGTCCTCTCGCTCCCCGACGGCGCTCTCGACGTCACCTGGCGCTCGCTGGCCGAGGTGGGGAACCTGTCCTCCTCCTCGGTGCTCCACGTGCTGCGGGACACGCTGGAGCAGCGGCGGCCCGAGCCGGGGTCGCCGGGGCTGCTGATGGCGATGGGGCCCGGATTCTGCTGCGAACTGGTGCTGCTGCGCTGGTAGGTCGGAGGACACATGATCTGGTACACGGCACTGGTGCTGGCCGTGGCGGGCGAACGGCTCGCCGAGCTCGCCGTCGCGCTCCGCAACACCCGCTGGGCGCTGGCCAGGGGCGGCGTAGAGACCGGCCGCGCCCACTACCCGGCGATGGTCGCCCTGCACACGGCGCTGCTGCTGGGCTGCCTCGTGGAGGTCCGGCTCGCGGACCGGCCGTTCATGCCGCTGTTCGGCTGGGCGATGGTGGCCGTGGTCGCGGCCGCGCAGGGCCTGCGCTGGTGGTGTATCCGTACGCTCGGGCACCGGTGGAACACCCGTGTCATCGTCGTGCCGGGGCTGCCTCTGGTGACCGGCGGACCGTACCGCCTGCTCCGCCACCCGAACTACGTCGCCGTCGCCGCAGAGGGACTCGCGCTGCCGCTCGTCCACGGCGCGTGGGTGACCGCGGTGCTCTTCACCGTTCTCAACGCGGCGCTGATGGCCGTACGGGTCCGGTGCGAGGAGGCAGCCCTCACCGCCGCGTCGGCCGCGGGCGTTCCGGCGTGATCGACCTCCTGGTGGCGGGCGGCGGTCCGGCCGGGCTCGCGGCGGCGATCCGGGCGGCCCGGCTGGGCCTGGAGACGGTCGTCGTCGAACCCCGCGCCTCGCCCGTCGACAAGGCGTGCGGCGAGGGCATCATGCCCAGCGGGGTCGCCGCGCTGCGCGCCCTGGGCGTCGAGGTGTCCGGGCACCGGCTGCGCGGCATCCGGTACGTCGAGGGCGCGCGCAGCGCCGAAGCGGTGTTCCGGGACCGGACGGGGCTCGGCGTGCGGCGGACCGAGCTGCACGCCGCTCTGCACGGCCGGGCGGTGGGGCTCGGCGTCCGGATCGTGCCGGGCAAGCTCGCGGACGTGACGCAGAGCGACGACCGGGTCAGCGCGGGCGGGCTGACGGCCCGTTGGATGGTGGCGGCCGACGGGCTGCACTCACCGCTCCGGCGCGAGCTGGGGCTGGACGGTCCGGGCGCGGCGGTGCGCCGGTACGGGCAGCGCCGCCACTACCGGATCGCCCCGTGGACGGAGTTCGTGGAGGTCCACTGGTCCCGGCGCGGCGAGGCGTACGTGACGCCGCTCGGGGACGGCCTGGTGGGTGTGGCCGTACTCAGCCGGGAACGCCGCTCCTACGAGGAACACCTGACGGCGTTCCCCCGGCTGGCCGCCGCACTCGCCGGCCGGGAAGCGGGTCCCGTGCGCGGCGCCGGTCCGCTGCGCCGGCGGGCGCTGGACCGGCGGGCGGGCCGCGTCCTGCTCGTCGGTGACGCAGCGGGGTACGTGGACGCGCTGACCGGTGAGGGGGTGGCCCTGGCCCTGGCGACCGCCGCGGCGGCGGTGGACGCACTGGCCGCCGGCCGGCCGCAGGACTACCCGGCCCGGTGGAGGAGGCTGACCAGACGTCATCGTGTACTCACCGAAGGGTTGTTGGCGGTGGCTCGCCATCCGTCGACCGCCCGCCTGATCGTTCCCGCCGCACACCGAGTACCGGCCGTCTTCGGCGCGGCCGTGCACGCGCTGCAGTAGTCCGCGACGGTCGCGAATACTGTGGGGGCGGGGGCCTGGAGACATTGGCCCGAGAAGGAGTGGATTCCCGATGGACTCAGGTCAACAGCCCACTGCCGCGACGGCGTTCGATGCCATCGGCGCGGAGTACGAGCAGGCCTTCGCCGGATCGGCCGCGCATCACGCCTCGTTGGAACTGCTGCTGGAGCAGCTCGCCCCGCACAGCCGGGTGCTCGATGTCGGCAGCGGCACCGGGCGGCCGACCGCGCAGACCCTGGCCGACGCCGGTCATGAGGTACTCGGTGTCGATGTCTCCCCGGTGATGGTGGACATCGCGTCCCGGCAGGTTCCCCGGGCCGCGTTCCGTTGCGCGGACATCCGGGAACTGCCCCTGGAAGAGGCGAGTTTCGACGCCGCCTGTGTGTACTTCTCGCTCCTTCAGATGTCGCGCGCCGACCAGTCCGAGGTGCTGCGTCTGCTCGCACGGTCACTGCGGCCCGGCGGTCATCTGGCCGTCGCGACGGTGCCGTTGGACCTGGAGAGCGTGAGCGGTGAGTTCATGGGACGGCCGGTGCGGGTGACCAGCTTCGGGCCCGCGGAATTCACCGCGTTGGTGGCCGGGGCCGGATTCTCGGTCCTGTCGGAACGGAGCAGCGTGTTCACCCCGGCCCATCCGGCGGCGGCGCCCGAACCGCACCTGTTCCTGCTCGCCCGGCGGACCTGAGGAAGCCGGGCGACGGCGACACGGACCGGGTGATGTACGTCCGGAACGCGCCGGCCCCGTACGCCGGTGAAAACTCCTTCTCCGAATGTGTCACGTTCACTCGTCGAGGCGTGTCAGTGCAGTGCCGGAGCGAAACCGCACCGGCATCCGCCTGATGAGGAGTCCTCACGATGTCCATCGCTCACGTCGTCGTCACTCTCGTGGCCGCCGCCATGGCCGGCTACTCGGCCGGCGCCCTTCTCCTGCGCGCCCAGTGGGTCGTCCAGGCCCTGACCGACTACCGCGTTCCCCGCACCTGGTGGACCTGGCTCGGCGCGGCCAAGGCCGCCGGGGCCGCGGGTCTGCTGGCCGGTCTGTTCGTCCCGGTCATCGGCGTCGCGGCCGGGATCGGTCTGGTGCTGTACTTCGCCGGTGCGGTTGTCACGGTGATCCGGGCACACCAGCACTCGCACATCCCGTTCCCCCTGGTGTACGCGGCGCCGGTGGTCGGGGCCCTGGTGCTGGGATTCGCCGCCTGAACGCCGGTCCGTCGCGGGTCCGGCCCGCCCGGTCCCCGTTCACGGCAGGGTCCGGTGGCTGTCGCTCAGCCGCCGGAGCCGCCGTCCGGGCCGCCTCGCTCGGCGTACGCGCACAGCCCCCGGAGCTTTCGGGCCGCCTCGTCGCCGGACGGCAGGCACGAGACCAGTGTGACGCCGGGGGTGTCAACGAGCGCCGGCTCCACATAGCCGAAGGCCAGCCGGCCCAGTCAGGGGTTTCAGCGGTGAGTGGCGGATGCCGCCGCGTCCGCCTCGGCCCGCAGAACTCCGGCGTCGGGCTGTTCGCTCGCCCAGGCGACATGGCCGTCGGGGCGGATGAGCGCGGCACGCACGGTGGACCAGGCGGGGCGCGGGTCGGGCCGGTGTGCTGTGTGCGTGATGACGTGGGGGGGTGGAGGGCGGCGCCGGGGCGCCGGTGAAATGCAGCAGGACGTGGCGGCCGGTCCGGAGCAGTGTGAAGAGGTCGGTGCTGTCGGAGAGTTCGAGGTTGGGTGCGCGGTGACCGGTCAGGGAGTGGTGGTGCGCGGGAGCCGGGTAGGTGACGGCCGGCGCGGAGAGCCGTTCGGCCAGGCTTCGGGAGAACTCGGGCACGGTGGCGATGAGTTGGCTCAGCAGCGCGCGCAGGTCCTGGCCCTCCGCCGAGTAGGCGTTCATCAGTGCCGTCTGGGCGCGGGTGCTGAGCAGCAGGTCGGCGCCGACCGGGTGGCGTTCGGTGTGGTAGCTGTCAAGGAGTCCGGCGGGGGCGGTGCCTGCCACGGTGGCGGCCAGTTTCCAGCCGAGGTTCGTGGCGTCCTGGACGCCGACGTTGAGGCCCACACCTCCGGCCGGGTAGTGCATGTGCGCCGCGTCGCCCGCGAGGAGGACGCGGCCCCTGCGGTAGTCGGCGGCCTGACGGGTGGCGTTACCGAACCGGGAGAGCCGGCTCGGGTCGCGCATGCCGAAGTCGGTTCCGGCGATCCGGGTCACCTTGGCGCGCAGCCCGTCGAGGGTGAGTTCGCCGGGGTAGCCGGCACCGGTGCTGTCCGGGTCACCGCCGACGATCCGGTGGATGCCGCCCGGCATCGGGACCATCATGACGCCGCCCGTCGGACCCGACACGGCGGACACCGCTCCCTGTGGCGGGTCGTCCAGCACGACGTCGCCCAGGAAGCCCCAGGTGGTGGCGTCGTTGCCGGGGAAGTCGATGCCCGCCGCTTCGCGCACGGTGCTTCGGGTGCCGTCGCAGCCGACGATGCAGGCGGCGCGCACTGTATACGGACCGTCGGGGCCGGTTGCCTCGACGCTCACCCCGTCCTCGTCCTGGGTAAGTCCGGTCACTTGGTGCCCGCGCCGGATTTCGGCTCCGGCCGCGATCGCGTTCTCCTCCAGCAGCTCCTCGGTGCGGGCCTGCGGCAGGGCCAGCGTGAAGGGGTAGGGGGTGTCGAGGGCCCCGAAGTCCATCCGGTCGTCGAGCCCGCCGAAGTGGCCGCTGGGGATGCGCCGTCCCTCCGCGAGGAAGGGCTCCAGCACGCCCCGGGTGGCCAGGACCTCCAGTGTGCGCGGGTGGATGGTGAGGGCCTTGGAGTGGGGATCCCGCTCGCGGCGGGTTTCCAGGACGGTGACGGGGGTCCCGCCCAGCCGCAGTTCGGCGGCCCGCCACAGCCCGGTGGGGCCGCCGCCTGCGATGACTACGTGCTGGTGCTCCATGGCAGCCCCTCAAGAATGCCTTGGTCGGCGACCAAGATGTGGTGCGCCAAGTAGACTAGGTCGATGACCAAGAAGCAAGCGGAGGATCTCGCCCGGACCCGGCTCGACCCCGGAACGGTGGTGCGGGCGGCCCTGGAACTGCTGGACGAGAAAGGCGCGGACGGGCTCTCGATCCGCGGCATCGCGGACCGGCTCGGCGTACGGATGAACACAGTGCTCTGGCACGCGAAGACCAAGGCGCGGCTGCTGGAGTTGATGGCGGACTCGATCGTGGCCGGGGCGCCGGTGGACGGGCTGCCCGAGCCCTGGGAACCACGGGTCCGCGAACTGTTCCACCGCTACCGCCGCGCCCTGCTGGCCCACCGGGACGGGGCCAGGATCGTGGCCGGTACGTACGCCGCCGAACCCGCCGCACTCCGCTTCGCCGACCTGATGACCGAGGCGCTGCTGGCCGGCGGACTGGCGGAACGCGAGGCGGTCTGGACCGGCTGGAGCCTTGTCTACTTCACCCTGGGGCTGACCCAGGAGGAACAGGCGCTTCCTGACGCGATGGGCCCGGCGTTCGCACGACGGCTGGACTCGGGCGCATACCCCGCACTGTCCCGGGCCGCCGCGCACTTCGAGGACACCTCCTTCGACGAGCGCTTCGACTACGGACTCTCCCGCATCCTGGGGGTGTGAAACGCAACGGCACCCGAACGGGCCGGGCTCCCCACCCCTGATGGCCCCGATGCCTGGGTCACAGGGATCCCCGGACCTCGCTCCAGGCCTCGCTGTTGAGGAAGTAGGTGTCGTACAGCTCCCGGACCTCCAGGAGGCTCTCCGGCGGCACCTTGCCGTAGGCGATGCGCTCCAGATGGCGGAAATACTCGAAGCGTTCGACGCCCGGGGTGATGACGATGAGGATGTCGGCGTCCTCCCCGGGAGCGGCGGCGAAGGCGTGCGCGAGGCCGGGCGGGACGATGACGAGGTCGCCGCGTTCGGCGGTCACGAGCTGCTCGCCGGAGAGCAGTTGGGCCGTGCCGTCCAGTACGTAGAACAGCTCGGCCGATCGCGAGTGGTGGTGCGGCTTGGCGCCGTCCGCCCCTTTGGTCAGGCTGACCCGCTGGGTGGACAGCGCGCCGCCGGTCGAACTGCTGTCGGCCAGCAGCCTGATGGTGGTGGGCGCCCGGCCGATCACTTCGGCGCCGGCGGAGCGGACTCGCCGAAGTCCGGCACGATCAGCGACATCTGTGACTCCTCGCCTGGAGAAAAGTCCGCCTCATTGCGGGAACGGGCCCCGGTGTCAGACCGCGAAAAGGAGAGCGGCGCTGATGAGCATGACCACGGCCGTGGCGAAGTGGATGCCGAACGCGACCGCCCTGGCGCCCCCGTGGCGCAGAACGACAAGGGTGTCGCCGAGCGGGACGATGCTGACGATCAGCATGAACCACCCGGCGGCATGAGCACCCGAGAAGGCCAGCAGAGCGAGGCCGAGTATGCCGTAGGTGAGGTCGCGCAGACCCTTGATGGACAGGTAGGCCGCATCCCCGTCCTCCTTGGCCGGGACACCGTAGCCGGCGGCGGAGACGCTCGGCACCACGAGGAACCGCACTCCGATGAAGATGAACATGGCGTTGAGCAGGATGGCGAGCCCGTAGGCGAGGGGCGTGAGCATGATCTGTCTCCTTTTCTAGCGTCGCTAGGAACGAAATCGACACTAACATATCGATGAATTGATTCCTAGCGTCGCTAGATTCCGGAGCGTAAGAACGCCTTCGTGACGCCTGTCGCCGTACAGGGTTTCGCCGAGCCGCTCACCGCCCGGACCTCGACGGCGGACCCGCTCGGGGTTTACGCGGACGGGGTGTCGAAGTAGTGCCCCTTGTCGAGGTCCTCAAGGAGCCCGGGGTGGGTCGGCTGCCACCCGAGCAGCTCACGGGTCAGCGCGCTCGACGCCGGACCGTCCAGGCCCAGAAGGCTGCCCAGCCAGCCGAAGTGCCCGTCCGCGCCGTCCGCGGGGACGGCGACCACGGGGACGTCGAGATGGCGTCCGATCACTTCGGCGACGGCCCGGATCGGGACCCCCTCGTCGGCGATCGCGTGCAGCACGGATCCCGCGGGCGCCTGCTCCAGCGCCAGGCGGAAGAGACGCGCGGCATCGAACCGGGCGACGGCGGGCCAGCGGTTGGAGCCGTCACCGACATAGCCGGAGACGCCCTTGTCACGGGCGATGCCGACCAGGGCCGCCATGAAGCCGTTGTCCCCCTCGCCGTGCACCGTCGGGGGAAGCCGCACCACGGATGAACGGACGCCGCGGGAAGCGAGGGAGAGCGTCAACTGCGCATTGGCCAACCGGGCCTGCGCACCCTCGAACGGCACCGCGCCGTCCGAGCTCCGCCCGTCCCGCTCGGTCCCGACCCGTCCCGGTGCGAGCCCCATCGTTCCGGAGGCGATGACGAAGGGCCGGTCGGAACCCGCGAGCGCCTCACCGAATGCCTCGATGGCCGCACGGTCCGCATCGACGGCACCCTGGAAGTCGCCCGAGAAGGCGATGTCGTGCCGGAACGCGAGGTGGATCACTCCGTCGGAGGCGTCAGCCGCACTCCGCAGGACGTCGAGATCGTCGAGAGCGCCACGCCGCACCTCGGCCCCGGCAGCGTCGAGCGCGGCGGCCGAGGCGTCCGAACGGGCGAGTCCGACGACCTGATGGCCCGCACCGATGAGCTCGGGGACGACGGCGGAGCCGATCCAGCCCGACGCTCCGGTGATGAATACACGCATGGGAAACCTCCCGGTTGGACCGACCGCCCGTGCCGCGGCGAGCGGGACGGACAGTCGATGTCAGCGACTGACATCAAGCTACACCTGATGCCAGTCACTGTCATCACATAGAATCGCCGCCATGAGTCGATGGGAACCGGACGCACGCGGCAGGCTGGAACGGGCCGCGATGGATCTCTACAGCGAGCGCGGGTTCGAGCGGACGACCGTGACCGAGATCGCCAGGTGTGCCGGGCTCACGGAGCGGACGTTCTTCAGGCACTTCGCCGACAAGCGCGAGGTCCTGTTCGCGGGCGCGTCCACCCTGCAGGACCTCTTCGTGGACACGCTCGCGGGCGTGCCCGAGTCCGCGGCGCCGATCGACGCGGTGGCCGCGGCGCTCGATGCCGCCGCGGCCGTCTTCCAGGGCCGTCACGAACATGCCCGGCAGCGCCAAATGATCATCGTCGCCAACGCCGAGCTGCAGGAACGCGAGCTGATCAAGCTCGCGAGGCTGTCCACGGCGATCGCCGAGACGCTGCGTCTGCGCGGCGTCCCGGACCCGGCCGCGAGCCTGGCCGCCGAGGCGGGCATCGCCGTCTTCAAGGTGGCGTTCGAGCGTTGGATCGGTGGAACCGGCCGGCCGGACATGCCACAGCTCATCCGGGAGTCGCTCGACGAGCTCAAGGCCGTGACAGCGGGCAGGTGAGCCTCGCCCCGGGCCGCCGCACCGCCTGTTCCCCGCCGATGCCCTGGGCGGGTGCCGGGATGCCGGAAGCAGCGTCAGCGCATACCTTCCACTTGGCTCATGTTCGCAACACGGGAGGTGCTGATGCGGAAGGCAGGCCGCACTCTGCGCCGGGCGCTCCGCGGCTGCGCCCTCAGGACGGGCGGCGCGTCGGCCCGTGCCGCACCGGCCGGTCTGCTCGTCACCGCCCTCCTGCTCGCGGCGCTGCCGTCGCCGTCGTACGCCGAATCGACGTCGACCGGCTCGAACCAGCTCTACCGGTACGGCTACTCGCTGGGATTCCACTCGTTCACCGGACCGCACGACCTACGCAGGCAGCTCACCGGCAACTTCTGGCTGTTCCCGGTGAGCCGCGACTGCCCGGCCGTGATCCGTCCGGCGGACGAATGCGATCTACTGGGAAGGAATCCGGTCCGGGTGGAGGCGATCGGGTACGACAGCCTCCAGATCGCGACGCTCCCCGGCCATGACCTGGGCGAAGGCCTGCACATCCGCTTCACGTTCGCGAGCAGTCTCGGCCTCCACTGTCTGGTGGTCAGCGCCTGGCAGGACACACCGGCCCGATGCACGGAGAGGACGCTGTGCAGCGCGGCGAGCCGTGCCGGTGCCCGGGCTCTGTGGCGCGTCCTCTCCGAGACCCTGAAGGTGTCCGCCTACACGGCCTGACCGGGCCGGACAGGCTCAGTGTCCGCGCACGAGGGTGAGGTGATGCGTGCCGTGGGTGAGACCGGTGACCGTCACACGCCGGGGCTCGCCGTGCACGCCGGAGCCGTGCGCCCGGCCGTCCTTCCACAGGGTCCGACGCCCGGAGCGCACCGTGACGTTCCGGCCGTCCGTGGGCAGGGCCACCGAGCCGCGCGTACCGCGCGGGACCCGCACGGTCAGGGAGAAGGCCGCACCGTCCCGGTTCCACTCCACGCCCAGCGGCCCGTGCGGCGTGGGGAGCCGGCCCTGCGCCCAGCGGACCTCACCGGGGTTCGGCCGCACCTCCCAGGTGGCGTAGCCGGGCGACATCGGCTTCGCGCCGAGCAGTTGGTGGGTGAGTGCGGGCAGCACACCCGTCGACCATCCGTGCGCCATGCTCGTGTAACCCTGTTCGTACAGAGAGCCGTTGGGGCCGATGCCCTCCCACTGGGTGATGCCGGGGTCGTGACTGTCCATCCAGCCGTAGGTCCGTCTGATCTGATCGATCGCCGAGTCCGGCCGGCCGGTCTCGAAGCGCGCCACCAACTCCGGATAGGACGTGAAGGCGTACACCCGCTGGGAGGCGCCGCCGAACAGGGTGTCGTTGTCCATGAAGGCGTTGCCGTACCTGAGCTTCGTCGTCGCGTCGAGGTGGGCCAGCGCCGAGGCCGCCCGCTCCGCGTCGGCGACGCCCGCGGTGATGGCGATGGCGTTGCCGTCCTGGGCGTGCCTGACGGGGCCGGTGGCGGAGTCCAGGTAGGCTCCTGCCGCCGGGTCCCACAGGTGGTCGTTGATGGCCCCGGCCACCTTGTCCGCCCGCTCCGACCAGCGCTGCGCGTCCGCGTGGTGGCCCAGGAGCCCGGCGATACGTGCCGCGTCGCGCAGCGCCTGCACGTAGTTGGCGTTGTAGTAGGTGACGCGGCCGGTGCGGCCGAGGAACGCGTAGTCGCCGTAGCCGGACGTACCGTTCAGCCCCTTGCTGAGCAACCCCGCCCCGTCCGTCACGCTCGGGTACCAGGTGTCGAGCACCTTCACCAACTGCGGGTAGTACCGGGCCGCGTAGTCCTGGTCGCCGGTGTACAGCACGTAGTCCCAGCTGCATGTCACCCACCAGAGCGGGTAGTCGAAGAGCGGGAGGGTGTAGTCGTTGATGGACGCGGGTGGGATCCACCCGTCGTCGCGCTGGTGCTCGGCGAGGTCGGCCAGCACGTTGCGGGCGGCCTCGGCCGCGTCGTCATGGGTGAGGTAGAGGGTCCGCCCCGCCACCGCCACGTCCCCCACGTAGGGGTCCCGGTCCCGCTTGGGGCCGTCGTGCAGCACCAGCTTTCCGTCGAGTGACGGGCTGAAGGCGTTGCGCGGGTCCACATCGTCGCGGCGGAAGGTGTCGACGACGAGTTCGTTGGTGTACGAGGCGCCGTACCAGTAACGGTTCAGTTCCTCGTCGGAGCAGAGAAACCAGCCCCGGTAGGAACCCGGCGTGCCGAGGTAGGCGGTGAAGTCCAACGACACTGCGTCGATGGCTACTTCGCCCCACGGCTGGGCGGCAGGCGCGTCGGACGGCAGCGCGTCCAGCGTGATCTTCAGGTAGCGGAAGCCGTGCAGCCCGTCGGCGTACAGCTTGTCGTCGCCCGAGCCGAAGCCCTTGGTGTCCTTCCACTTGGCACCGGCGGCCGGTACGGCGTACTGGTCGGTGCCCCGGCCCGCGCCGCCCGCCTGGTCGCCGCGGGTGAAGTCGGAGCGCTCGGTGAGGTACTGGAGCGTCTCGGAGAACGCCAGGCGCACGCCGGGGCTGTTGTCGGAGGCCCGGGTGAAGTCCACCTCCGGGTAGCCCACGACGACCTTGCCGAAGTCGATGGTCACGCTGGGAGGGGTGACCGGGGCCACCGCGTCCGGCCAGACCTCATTGACACGGGTGAACAACCCCTGCCCGGCGTCCTGATCGGCCGTGACGGCGATGCGCACCCGGTCCGTCGCGACCGGCGGGTCGAAGCGCACGGCGCGCTGCAGGTCGGTGTTTCCGGTGACTGCGGCGACGGTCCGCCAGGCGGTGTCCGCCCAGACCTCGACGGTGAAGTCGGCGGGTACGCCGTCGGCGTTGGACACCAACGTCACACCGGGCAGCCGCTGTTCCCCGGGCAGGGTGATGGTCAGCGTGTCGGGGAAGGCGCCCTCTGTGTCGTCGTTCCAGAAGGTGTCGGGGTCGCCGTCAATGGCGTTGTCCGCGGCGTAGGTACGCGGGCGGCCGTCGCTCCCGTTGTTGCCCGCGTGCGTGGACGACGCCTCGGCCGTGGTGCCCTGCGGCCAGCGGGGCGCGGCGGGTGGCTGGGCGCGCCGCAGTACGGTGACCCCGCCTCCGGGTGCGAGCAGCGCCTCGGGTCCGGTCACGTCCCCCGCCGTCCGGACGATCCCCACCGGCCGAACGGTCCGGTGCGACGGCCCCTGGACGTAGCGGTGCCACGAGTCCCCGGGCTCCGGCGCGGCCCCGGCGGCGGCGGCCGTTCCGCCTGCGACGAGCGGCAGTCCGACCGCGAGCGACGCCGCGCCGCCGACGCCCGCTTCGAGTACGGTGCGCCGCTTCGGCCCCGGCTTCCTCTTGCCCACACTCGTCACGTTTCGACGTCCTTCCGTAGACGCGCCTCGCTGAGGGGCGCACGCATGAATCGTTTCAATGTCAAACGTCACGGCGACGTTATACGAGGCCGGCGACCCCGTACAGGGGTGTGCGGGAGCTGTTGTGTCAGGCGTGGAAGCCGTTGCACACGACGGAGGTGTACTTCGTGGGCCCGCCCTCGACGTGGTAGATCACCACGGTCCAGTCGCCCCGGTCGTCCCCCACCGGGATCGCGTCGAGGGCCTTCTTGCCGAAGTGGGCCCGGAAGTCGTCGGGGTACTTGAGCTTGACGGCTCCGCCGGAGGACCAGCGGGAGTAGATGTCGACGGGCTTGCTGGTGAAACCGATGCCCTTGGACTCGGACCGGAGCGGCCGTCCGGTGGCGCGGTCGGTCTCGTGCGGGGGCCGCACCCCCACGGAGACGTAGTAGGGGGCGGGTCTCTTCCCCTCCCCCGCGTGCTCGAACCGCATCGACACCCCGGCGGTGCCGGAGCCGGCGGTGTGCGACACGGAGGAGATCAGCCCCGACGGCGGAAAGGAGTCGGGAAGGCTGTCCGGATCGCAGCCGCCGCTGCCCAGAGCGGCCTGCTCCGGATCGTCCGACAGGGTCCAGCGGTCCTGCGAGACGCGGTCGTTCACGATGTGGTCCGGCGGGCGGTCCGCGTTCTCCGGGGTCGCCGAACGGCTCGCGAGCGGACGGCCGGACGGTGTGGACCCGGGACCGGGCGCGGCGTCGGTGCCCTTGCCCTCCGTCTCCGGGAGCAGCCAGACGGTCAACAGCACTGCGACCGCCACCGCGCACGCGGCGAGCCAGGTCCTTCCCCGCCGTGGGCGCCGCGGCTGGTCCCGGCCGGTGTACGGGGTGGCGCCCGGCGGCTGCGCGGGGCCGGACGTCGCGGGTCTCTCCACCGGCTGGTCGGCCGGCTCGGGCTCCGCCCGCCGGGTCGGGGCGGCGGTCTCCGGGACCGGCACCGTTTCCGGCTCCGCGTGCGCACCGGACGGCACGGGGGGCGGGTTCAAGTCCCCCGGTACGAGACCGGATCCGGCGGCGCGTACCAGTGCGTGGTAGTGGGCGTCCGACGCCAGCGGCGAGTCCACCGCGCACAGCGCGATCACGGCGGCCGGCCTGGGCCGCTCCGCCGGATCCTTGTCGACGCACATCCGGATGAGCGCGGCCAGGTCCGTCCGTACTCCCGCCAGGTCGATCTCCTCGTACACGGTCCGGTAACCGACCGACGACGCGTCGCCCGTGCCGTACGGAGGCCGGCCCGTCGCCGTGTACGCGAGCGTCGCGCCCAGCGCGAAGACGTCCGCCGCCGGGCCCGCCTCGTTGCGCAGCAGGACCTCGGGGGCCGTGTAGCCGGGAGTCCCCGACGCCATCCCGTCCCGGGTGAGGACCGACTGTTCGAGCCCCCGTGCGATCCCGAAGTCGATCAGCTGCGGTCCCTGCGGCGAGAGGATGACGTTGTGCGGCTTCAGGTCCCGGTGCGTGACTCCGTGCACATGGACCGCGGCCAGTCCCTCGGCGAGCGCGGCCAGCAGCCGCAGCGCACTGTCCGGCGGGAAGGGGCCGCTCGCGCCCACGGCGCCGCGCAGCGTGGGCCCCGCCACGTACTCGGTGGCCAGCCAGTAGGGAGACGTGTCGAGCGACGCCTCGATCAACTGGGCGGTGTACGCGCTGCGCACGGTCTCCACGGTCGCGGCCTCGCGCCGGAACCGGGCCAGCGCGTCCGGGTGGTCACTGATCTCGTCGCGGATGACCTTGACGGCCACCAGCCGTCCACCGGGCGAGCGGCCCAGGTACACCTGCCCCATCCCGCCCGCGCCGAGACGGGCGAGCAGCTGGTAGGCGCCTATGCGCGCGGGGTCCTGGGGCCTCAGTCCGTCCACGGCCCGACTGTGCCACATCCGCACACGCCGGACCACAACTCCCGCCCGGACAACCGGGGTCCACGCGCTGAACGGCAACCCCGCGGATCCGGCCGGGGCTCCGGAGCGGGACGGAGGCCGTTCTCGGCCCCGCCCGTCCGGTCCGTCACGTTCAGCGCGAGTCGGTGGCCTCGAACCAGGTGGGTCCGTCCGTCAGCGACTGCTTGATGCGCAGGAGCGCGAACTCCTCCAGCGGCGGCAGCGCGTCGACTCCGAACCAGCCCACCTCCAGCGACTCGTCGTCGTTGACCCGGGCCTCGCCGCCGGTGGCCCGGCAGCGGAAGGTGACGTCCAGGTACTGGCACCGGTCGCCGTTCTCGTACTGTACGGGCGGCAGTGCCTGGGTCAGCACCACGCGTTCCGCGACACAGTGCACCGCCGTCTCCTCGTACACCTCGCGCTCCGCTGTCGCCGCAGGCTGCTCGCCCGGCTCGGAAATGCCCCCGATGACCGACCATTTGCCGGTGTCCGCACGCCGTCCGAGCAGCACTCTGCCCTCGTCGTCGAAGACGATGGCGGTGACGCCGGGCAGCAGGAGCAACTGTTGACCCGCCGTGGCGCGGATCTCGCGGATGAAGTCAGGAATTGCCATGGGTCCGACCCTACGTGGCGTGCGGAGCCGCTCAGCGGCCGCGTCGCACCCGCACCGCCCGAGTGACCGCCCAGCCCAGGCCGACGACCGCGAGCAGGGACAGCACCCCTTCGGGCAGCGGTCCCATCCGGGTCGCGGGGGTCAGCGAGGACCGCAGCGGCACCTCGTCCACCAGCGCGTCCGGGGTGAACATCTTCGTCTTCTGGACGACGGTGCCGTCCGGGCGGATGACGGCGCTGACACCGCTGGTGACCGGGACGACGACGGACCGGCTGTGCTCCACCGCGCGCACCCGGGACATGGCCAACTGCTGGTAGGTCATCTCGCTGCGGCCGAAGGTGGCGTTGTTGCTGGGAACGGCGATCAGCTGGGCCCCGTGCTCGACCGTGTCGCGCACGGCGTCGTCGAACGCGGCCTCGTAGCAGGTGACGAGCCCGACGTAGGTGCCGGAGAGGTCGAAGACGCCGACCTTCTTGCCCGGTCCGAAGTCGCGCTGCACCCGGTCCACGTCCGAGCTGAACAGGCGCACGAAGGAACGCATCGGCATGTACTCGCCGAACGGCTGGATGCGGCGCTTGTCGTACGTGGCCATCGGGCCCTTGTCCGGGTCCCACTGGATGAGGGTGTTGCGCAGGTTGCCGGTGTCGGGCTCGACGACCGCGCCGACGACGGTCGGCACCCCGATCGCCTTCACCGCGTCGTCGATCACGATCCTCGCGTCGGCGTTGCGGTAGGGGTCGAGGTCGGAGGAGTTCTCCGGCCACAGGACGAAGTCGGGCTGCGGCACCTTGCCCGCCTTCACGTCCCGGGCGAGCTGCTCCGTACGGTTCGCGTGGTTGTCCAGGACGGCCCGGCGCTGGGAGTTGAAGTCGAGGCCGAGCCTCGGCACGTTGCCCTGGATCGCGGCGACGGTCGCGGTGCCGTCCTCGGCCGAGTCGTCCACCAGCGGCAGCGACGCGAGGGCCGCGACGACCGGTACCAGTACGGCCGCCGCGGTCGCCGCGGCGGCCAGCCGGGGCAGTTCGCCCGTGGAGCGGCGGACACGGAACCGGCGGACCGCCTCGAAGAGCCCGAAGCCGCACAGCACCACGGCGAAGGAGAGCAGCGGTGTGCCGCCGAGCGCCGCGAGCGGCAGGAAGACGCTGTCCGCCTGGCCGAAGGCGATCCGGCCCCAGGGGAAGCCGCCGAACGGCACCCTGGCCCGTACCGCCTCGTCCAGGGCCCAGACCGCGGCCGCCCAGAACGGCCAGCCGGCGAGCCGGGACACGGCGGAGATGCCGATGCAGCCCACCGCGACGAACAGTGCCTCGGCGGCGGCCAGGGCCAGCCACGGCACGGGGCCGACCTCTTCCCCGGTCCAGTGCAGCAACGGCAGCATGAAGCCGAGACCGGCGAGCAGACCGAGCCCGAACGCGGCACGGGGCCCGCGCTCGAACAGCACCCAGCCGAGCAGCGCGAAACCTGGCAGAACCAGCCACCACAGGGGCCGGGGCGGGAAGCTCACGTACAGCATCAGCCCGGAGAGCACGGCTGCACAGGGGCGGGCGAGCCGAGGCAGCAGGCGCCTGGCTCGGGGCAGGGAGACGGGCTGCTGCGGGTCGCCGACCGGGGCGATGGTGGTGCTCACCAGGCGGAGTCTACGGTCATCGGCTGTGCGCCCGGCAGCACTGCCCCGGTGGCGGAATCCGCACCGCCGGATCGTTTCTTCGCATCTTCTGCACATATGCCCGCCGGGGCCGTTAATCTGTGCGCCGGTCCCCCGCCGACCGGCCGGATCCGGCCGGTCGCGCACGGGACCGTCACAGGCCGGGGGACGGACGTGATGGCTTCATCCGCGGAACGAGGGCCGGCGGGCGGCGACGCTGCCGGAGCGGTGATTCTCGCCGCCTGCGCGATCTGGTCCCTGATCAGCGCGGCCGGCCGGGAGACCCGGCCGGAGGGGGTGCTGCTGGCTCTCCTCGCCGTGGCGGCGGGCTTCGCCTGCGGGCGCATCTGCGGAACGCTGCTGCCGGTGGCCACCGCGACGGTCGCCGCACTGGCCGCTCTCGTCATGGCACTGGTCTGGCGCGACGGGATGCCCGGAGCAACGGCCGCGACGGACACCGCGCCCGGGTACACGGGGGCGGCCGCCGGGCTGCTGGTACTCGCGGCCGGAGCCGCCTGCTGCGCGGCGGCCGCGGCCCGCCGGGAGTCCTTGCGGTTCACCCTGCGGCTGCCGGCCCTGGGGGCGGCCTGCGCGTCTCTCGGGCTCGGCTCGGTGGCGGGGTGCGCGGCGGCGCTCGGGGTGCTGCTCTGCTCACTGGCCTCGGCCAGGATGCGCCGCCGGCTGCCCGCTCTCGCCGGTTTCGCCCTGGCCGCCGGCCTGGTGGCCGGTATCTCGTGGGCGGTGGCCGAGGACGTACTGCCCGACGGGCTCACGGTTTCCCTGGAGGGCCGGCTCACCAGCAACCGGGTGCAGCTCTGGCAGGACGCCACCCACCTGGCCGGGCAGCACCCGGTACGCGGTATCGGCCCCGACCGCTTCGCCGAGCTGAGCCCCACCGCACAGGAGTCGCTCCGCTCCGACGGCAAGCCGCACTCGGGGCCGCTGCAGCAGGCGGCCGAGCAGGGGGTGGTGGGGGTAGTGCTGCTGGGGGCCGCGTTCGGCTGGCTGCTGTATGTGCTGTGGCGCTCGCCGCGCAGCACCCCGGTGGTCCTGACCGCCGGTGCCGCGCTCACCGCACTGGCCGCGCTCGCCTGTGTCGGCAACGCGCTGAGCTTCACGCCGGTGACGGCCGGGGCCGGCCTGCTGGCCGGCCTGGCGTCCGCCAGGCGGCCGATCGGGGACGGCGGACCGGCCCCCGGCATCGGGACGGAGCGGTTGCCGCGGGGCGGGGACGGTGCCTGATGCCCCGGCCGGCGGCCGGGGCATCAGTGCGGTGTGTCAGGCGCCGGCCGGGGCGCCGGTGGCCGGCAGGTGCAGCCGCTCACGGATGAAGCGGACGCCCGCCTCCGCGTCGTCCACCGTCACCGTGAACGTCCTGCCGTCGCCGAGCCGGAGCACCAGGCCCTCGCCCCGTCGTACGACCACGGCGGTGCCCTGCTCGGGGCGCCAGCGGTAGCCCCAGCCGCCCCACTGGCGCGGCGTGACCCGGGGTGCGAACTCCGCACCCACCACATGGGTGAGCAGGATCCGGCGGCGCGGCAGACCTATGTGGCCGCACCGCACTTCCAGGGCGTCGCCGTCGACCCGGACGGCCACGTTCACGAAGGCGAGCGTGCCGAAGAGCATCAGCAGTCCGGCCGCCATGCAGCCGATCACCGACATCAGCAGCGGTGCGATGCCGGAGGTCCAGGTGGAGCTGACGGCGAGCTGGATGCCGAGCGCCAGACAGGCGGCGCCCGCCGCGGCGAGCACCCACTGGGTGTGGTTGGTGGCCCGGCCGGTCCAGACCGCCGAGTGGGAATCGGCACCGGTGTGCCTCGGTTCTCGGGGATGGTCCCTCATGCCAAGCAGCGTACTGAAGAAACCGCGCGGCGGACTGGGTCCGACAGCTCCGGTCGGGGCGCCGGACGGTCAGCGGGCGGGGCTGACCGCGGTGAGCCGATGCCACTCCGGGTAGGTGAGAGCGGCCTCGGGCATCTCCGACACCCGGCCGCCGAGGAGCACGACGAGTCCGGTGCCCGGTTCGGCCGACGGAGCGGGTTCGGCCCCGATCCGGCGCAGTGCCTGGGCCGCGACGGCTCCGGCGGAGCCGTGCAGGACCACGGGGGGCCGGCCGGGCCGCCGCACGGCGTCGCGGATGCGCTCGGCGACCAGCTCGTAGTGGGTGCAGCCCAGCACGACAGCCTGGACGTCGGGCGGGGTGAGCGCGGCGGCCGCGGCCAGGGCCCGGTCGATCCCCTCATGGTCGGCGTACTCCACGGCGTCGGCGAGCCCCGGGCAGGGGACCTCGGTGATGACCGCGTCCCCGGCGAAGTCCCTGATGAGTCGCCGCTGGTACGGACTGCCCGTGGTCGACGGGGTGGCCCAGATCGCGACACGGCCGCCGCCGGCCGCGGCGGGCTTGATCGCCGGGACCGTGCCGATGACCGGCAGGGCGGGTTCGAGCTCGGCCCGCAGCGCCGCCAGCGCGTGCACGGAAGCGGTGTTGCAGGCGACGATCAGCGCGTCGGGGCGGTGGGCGGCGGCGGCGCGCGCCACCGCGAGCGCGTGCTCCGTCATGTCTTCGGGGGTGCGGGGCCCCCAGGGCATGCTGCCGGGGTCCGAGGAGAGCACCAGATCGGCGTCCGGCCTCAGCCGGCGTACTGCGGCGGCGGCGGCGAGCAGGCCGATTCCGGAGTCCATGAGCGCGATCTTCACCCAGTCACCATAGTCGACAGCCCTTGCGGTCCCGGCTCAGTGGGGCAGACTTCGGCCAATGAGCGCCATTGTCTGGATCGCCGTGGGTTCCCTCGCCGCGTGGGTGTGGCTGCTGCTGGGGCAGGGCTTCTTCTGGCGGACGGACCAGCGGCTGCCGGAACGCGCGGACCCCGCGCACTGGCCGTCCGTCGCGATCGTCGTCCCCGCACGTGACGAGGCCGACATGCTTCCGGTGAGCCTGCCCTCGCTGCTGGCGCAGGACTATCCGGGATCGGCCGAGATCTTCCTGGTCGACGACTGCAGCAAGGACGGCACCGGGGACGTCGCCCGAGCGCTGGCCGTACGGCACGGAGGACTCCCGGTGACCGTGGTGTCGCCCGGGGAGCCCCAGCCCGGCTGGACGGGCAAGCTCTGGGCCGTACAGCACGGGATGGCGCTGGCACGGGCCCGGAATCCGGAGTATCTGCTGCTCACGGACGCCGATATCGCGCACGAGCCGGACAGTCTGCGGGAGCTGGTGGCGGCCGCCGGCTCGGGCGGGTTCGATCTGGTCTCGCAGATGGCGCGGCTGCGGGTGGAGAGCACCTGGGAACGGCTCGTCGTACCGGCCTTCGTGTACTTCTTCTCGCAGCTCTACCCGTTCCGGTGGGTGAACCGGCCGGGGGCGCGGACGGCCGCGGCCGCGGGCGGCTGCGTACTGCTGCGGACCGAGGCCGCGGTACGGGCGCGGGTGCCGGAGTCGATCCGGCAGGCGGTGATCGACGATGTGTCGCTGGCCCGTGCGGTGCGGGACAGCGGCGGCAGGATCTGGCTGGGGCTCGCGGACCGGGTGGACAGTGTGCGCCCGTATCCCTGCCTGGCCGACCTGTGGCGGATGATCTCCCGGAGCGCGTACGCCCAGCTGCGGCACAACCCGCTGGTGCTGCTCGGCACGGTGCTGGGGCTCGCGCTCGTCTACCTCGCGCCGCCCGTGACGCTCGTGGCGGGACTGCTGGCCCCCGATTCCGCGGCGGCCTGGACGGGGGGCGTCGCCTGGGTCGTGATGGCCGGCACGTACATGCCGATGCTCGGTTACTACCGGCAGTCCCTGTGGCTGGCACCACTGCTGCCGTTCACCGCACTGCTGTACCTGCTGATGACGGTCGATTCGGCGGTGCAGCACTACCGGGGCCGCGGTGCGGCGTGGAAGGGACGTACGTACGCCCGTCCCGAGGCCGCACCGGACCAGTGAACGGCAGGGCTCACTTGCGGCCGGGGGTCCAGTTCATACCCCAGCCGTAAGCCTGGTCGATGGTGCGCTGCGGACTCACTCCGCGCGGCGGCACGAGGTAGCGGGCCTCTCGCTGCACGGTGAAGTCGCCCCCGTTGTTGCTGATGAGGGCGAGTGCGCAGACCGTGGACGGGACGGTGCACTCGTCGAGCGAGAAATCGATCGCCGCGCCGTGCTGGGGCTGAAGGGTCACCGTGGCGTGCAGATCGGCGAAACTCCGGGCCCCTTCGTAGATGGTGACGAAGATCAGGATCCGCCGGATCCTGGCCTTCTGGTCGAGGTTGATGGTCAGGTTCTCGCCGGAGGCGACAGCGCCGGTCCGGTCGTCGCCGTCGAGGTGGATATAGGGCGGTTGCTGGAGGGCGCCGAAGGCGTTGCCCAGCGCCTGGACCACTCCCTTGCGTCCGTCGGTCAGTTCGTACAGGGCGCAGAGATCGAGGTCGAGATCCGCGTGGTTCGCGACGGCCCGGCCGAGCTTGCTGCCCCATCCCTTGAACTGCTTGCGCACTTCCCAGTTGAGATTGACGCGCATGGAACCCGAATTGCCGCCCTGCTTCGCGAGCGAGACCGACGGCGCTTCCTTGGTGAGTGTCACCTTGGTGAGCCGGACGGGCTGGGTGACGGGCGGCGCGGGGGGTGCGGGAGGGGCGGGAGGCGTCACCGGGGCGGCGGCCGCCGGCTGAGAATACTGCGGCGGCTGCGGCGGCGGCATGGAGGCGACCCGCGTCGCCGGGTTGGGCTGTTGGGATTGCGGAGGCGACTGGGGCTGAGGGGACCTTTGCGGTTGCTGCGGTCGCTGCGGCTCGTCGACGGAAATCCCGAAGTCCGTGGCCAGGCCTTCGAGCCCGGTCCCGTATCCCTGGCCCACGGCCCGGAATTTCCAGGATCCCTGGCGCCTGTAGAGCTCACCGAGGATGAACGCGGTCTCGACCGTGGCGTCGGCGCTGTCGAACCGGGCCAGTTCGGAGCCGTTCGCCGTGTCCGTGATCCGTACGTACAGCCCTCTCACCCCGCCGAACGTGCCGCCGTCCGCCGAGGCCGCCACCACGATGCGGTCGACGACGGACTCCACCCGTGCCAGATCGACGGCCAGGATGTCGGTGGCCGCGCCGCCGTCGACTCGCTTGCCCTCGTGGCGCACCGCACCGGATGCGTGGGCCGGCTGGTTGTAGAAGACGAAGTCCGCGTCATTGCGCACTTTCCCCGAACCGAGGAGAAGGAGCGCCGAGGCGTCCACGTCCGGTGTCCCGGGGGCGGTGTGCCACCCCAGTTCGATGCGCACGGCCTGTGCCGCCACTGGAACATTGGTTCCTTTTAGCATGGTCATGCTCGCCCCCATCACGAGTCCGGCTGCCGGGACCTTTCCCGGTCAACCTAATGCTCTCCCGCCGCAGAACCCACAGCGGCACCAACAGGCATCCAGGGATCAGCCGGGAACCCCTGAACGCGCTCCTCGCACGATCAGGACGCGGGGATGAGGGCGCTCGGCGGGTGACGGGGCCGCGGCGCCGGTCCCGCCACCGGGTGCGAGCAGGTGGCGGTCGCGGCGCCGTTGCCGCTACCCGGCGTAGGTCTCGTACTCGGCGATCTTCGGGGTGCCGGTCGAGCCGGTGATCTCGAACGTGATCTTGCGCAGGGAGGTCCGGGGGAAGGTGATGACTCCCGCACCGCTGCCGGAGGTCAGCACGGTGCCGGTGTCGCCGTTGACGACCCTCCAGGATCCGATGGCGCCCTCGGCTCCCGACGCCTCCCGGATGCTGATCGCGGCGACGGCGGTGGCGGAGGGCCACTTGACCGAGACGGAACCGGTCGGACCGGCCGGCGACCAGTAGGTGCTCATGTCACCGTCGCGCACGTTGCCGTAGCTCGTCCCGGCGGCCTTGCCGGAGCCGTCGGCACCGGCGCCGATGCTGAGGTTGGTGCCACTGGGCTGGGTCGGGTCCGGTGTGGGATCGGTCGGGTCCGGTGTGGGATCGGTCGGGTCCGGTGTGGGATCGGTCGGGTCCGGGGTCGGCGTCTGCGGCGAGCAGTTGCCGTCCGAGACCTTCAGCCCCTTGTTGGCACCTGCGGTCTGCTTCACGATGTCCGGCACGCAACCGGCGTCGTCGAGGCTGTAGGCGTAGGGGATGCTGACCGTGGTGTTGGACTGCGGGTCGGGGCCGGCAGGGTTGTTCTCGCTGCCGCGGGCGGACCACGTCACGTTGTCGAAGGTGTTGCCGCTGACCTGCCAGTATCCGGCCGCGTCGGTGTAGAAGGTACCGAGGACGTCCTTGGAGTCCTTGAAGTAGTTGTTGTCCACCTTCGCGCGGGCCCCGGCCCGGGAGTTGATGCCGGACTTGTTGAGCTTCACGTAGTAGTTGTTGTAGATGTGGGAGATGCCGCCGCGCAGCAACGGGGTGCGGGAGTCGACGTTCTCGTAGAGGTTGTGGTGGAACGTCACGAAACCGTTGGAGAGTTCGGTCTCGCTGGACCCGATCAGACCGCCGCGGCCGGAGTTGCGCAGGGTGCTGTACGACAGGGTCACGTACTGGGTATTGGCCTTCATGTCGATGAGGCCGTCGAACCCTTCCGACTCCCCGCCCGAGGCCTCCAGGCTGGAATGATCGACCCATACGTTACGGACGTTGCTCTCCATGCCGATGGCGTCGCCGCCGTTGGACGTGGGCGAGCCGGACTTCTTGACGTTCCGGACAGTCACGTTCTGGATGATGATGTTGCTGGACTCGCGTATGTGGATGCCCAGTTGGTCGAACACGGCCCCGTTGCCGACACCGACGAGTGTGACGTTGCTGATCTGCTTGAGCTCGATCACACCGGCGGCGGTGTTGCAGCTGCCGCCCGACACCTTGGTGGTGTTCGCGTGGTTGATGGTCCCCTCGACCTCGATGGTGATCGGAGTGCTGCTACTGGCCCGGCCGCACAGGGCGGCGTGGATCGCCGTCCCCGTGGTGGCCCGTACCGTCGCCCCGCCCGCACCGCCGGTCGTCCCACCGTTCTGGGTCGCGTAACCGGTGGCTCCGCCGGTCGCCGCCGAGGCCTCAGGCATCGTCAGGACCGCGCCTGTCGCTGCCGCCAGGGCCAATGTGGCCACCGCCGCAGAGAGGCGCAGTGCAACTGGTCGTCTCATTTTCGTCTCCCGATTCGTCTTCGAACTGCGGGTGCTGCTCCTGCGTGCCGCGGTCGTGCCGGTGGGGTGTCGAAGCCGCCGGTCCAGTAGCGGCGCATGCGTGATGCCGTGGCAGGGGCCACGACAGCCGCTTCCACCGGAACGAGGATCTTGAAAACGGAAAGCGCTTTCTGGATGCAGACCATAGAGCTGCTTCAGTTGGACTGACAAGACTCCTGCACGCCTGCGAAATAGTTCGGCCCGACCCCAACACGCTTCATTCGCAACGGTGTTGATGATGCGATCGGGACCATCGAGGGCGACGTGCCGGCCGGCCGCCCGGAATCCGACGGTCTCGTACCGCCCGACGTCGGAGCAAACGCTTTCATTTACCGACCACGGGAGCTGGTGAATCCCAACGGCGTCCGCGGCCGTGACGTCGTCGTACAGCGGACCGGCCGTCAGGCCCCTCGCAACGGCCCCGTCCTCGACGCCGGAGGGCTGTCGCTCACGGCGTCCGCCGCACCACGCCCTGGCCGTCGAAGGCCGCCCCGCTCCCCGCCCCGAGGTCCAGCCACAGCTCGGTGAACCGGTCGAGCAGCCCGGCCGCCGCCGTCACGTCATCCGTCAGCGGCCGGTCAGCCGAATCCGCGTCGAGCACCGCGGCCGCCAGCCCGAAGGCCCGGCCGACGGGCAGCCCCGGGTCGAGCCGCATGTCACGCTGCCGCAACGCCCGTACAGCCGCCACGAGTTCACAACCCACGACGAGCCGGTACGCCTCGCACGCCCGCAGCGTCTGACGAGCCGCGAGCGAGGCGAAGCTGGCCTGCTCCTCGACACCGCGCGAGAGCACCGCATGGCCCAGAGACGCGGGCGCGGAGAAGGCCCGCAGATCGCCGAGCGCCGCCCCGGCCGCGTACTCGAGGATCATCACACCCGACGAAGCCGGTGCACCGTCCGCGAGGAACGGCCGCAGCCGGGTGAAGCCCGGTTCGTTCAGCGTGGACAGACGCGAGGTCGACAGGCGCGCCACCTGCGTCACCGCCAGCCTGAAGTGGTCGAGGGCCAGGGCGAGCTGAGCGACGTAGAAGCCCCCGTGGTGGTAGGCAGCCATGTCCTGCGCCGAGATCAGCGGGTTCTCGGCCGCCGCGTTGATCTCGACCGCGAGCACGTCCTCCAGGGCGTCCGCCGCGTCGTGCGCGGGCCCGTGGATCTGGGGCACGCAGCGGAAGCCGTACGGGTCCTGGATCCGGCCCAGCGGCGGCGTGGGGCGGTCGGGGGCGCCGAGCAGCAGCCGCATCCGTTCCGCGACCGCGTACGAACCGGCGTGCCGCCGCGCCTCGTGCACGGGCAGCGCGTACGCCTCGTACGAACCGTCGGTCGCCATCAGGGACAGCGCCGCCACCACCTGCGTGGCCGCGACGAGGCCACGCAGCTCGTGCAGGGCGAGCGCGGACTGACCGAGAGTCAGCGCGTTGCTGCTGATCAGGGCAAGGGCGTCGTTGTTGTCGAGGGGCTGCGGGGCGGGGGCCGCCCCCGGTCCCTGCCAGGGGTGTTCGCCGGCCAGCGCGAGACCCATCTGCGCGAGCGCGGCGATGTCGCCGGTGCCGACCGAGCCGAATTCGTTGACCTTGGGGTAGGCGCCCGTCTCCAGGGCCTCGCAGAGCGCCGTGACGACGGTCGGGCGCAGGCCGGCGCCTCCCGCTAGCAGCTGGTTGGCGCGGACCGCCAGCATGGCGCGTACCTGCCGTGCGGGCAGCTCCTCGCCGATCGCTCCGGCGTGGCTGCGCAGCAGGCGCAGGCCGTGGTCGGCGGCCGCCTCCGTCGGTACGGACTCATTCCGGTTGGCACCCACACCGGTGGATCGGCCATAGACGCGACCCCACGAGGCGATCTCCCGAGCGGCGTTCCACGAGGTCTCCACGCGCTTCATCCCGTCCGCGCCCGGCACGGGTTTTGCGGTGGATTCGGCCATACGTACGACATCTGCAACCATCAGTCCGCGGCCGTTCAGGACGACAACCGAGTCACTGTCGCCCGTCACCCTGTCCGCGATATGAGACGACATCACTCGTAATTCCTCCTCAACCGGAAGCGCGGTCTTGCCCTACGGCCACTCACCATCAGGGATTTACACCTGAGCGGCGACTGACTATTGACAATCTATTCAGACACCGAGAACTCTGCATGATGATATGCAGCCGGGCAAGGGACTCCACATGATCCAATTCGACACGGTCAACAAGCGCTTCCCGAACGGCACGACCGCGGTGCACGACCTTTCCCTGGAGATGCCGGAAGGAGGCGTGACCGTCCTCGTCGGATCTTCCGGTTGCGGCAAGACGACGACACTCCGCATGATCAACCGGATGGTGGATCCCACCTCCGGGACGATCAGGGTCAACGGCAGGGACGTCCTGGAGCAGGACGCCGCCGAGCTGCGCCGGTCCATCGGCTACGTGATCCAGCAGTCCGGGCTCTTCCCGCACCGCACGGTCCTCGACAACATCGCGACGGTGCCGCTGCTGCTCGGCTGGGGCCGCAGGAAGGCACGGGCGCGGGCGGCGGAACTCCTGGAGACGGTCGGCCTCTCCCCCGACGCCGGGAAGCGCTACCCGCACCAGCTCTCCGGTGGCCAGCAGCAGCGGGTCGGAGTGGCCCGCGCGCTCGCCGCGGACCCGCCGGTGCTCCTGATGGACGAGCCGTTCGGCGCGGTCGACCCCGTGGTGCGCTCCCAGCTCCAGGACGAGCTCCTGCGCCTGCAGAGGGAGTTGAACAAGACCATCGTCTTCGTCACGCACGACATAGACGAGGCCGTCCGGCTCGGCGACCGCATAGCCGTCTTCCGCACCGGTGGCCACCTCGTCCAGTGCGCGGGCCCCGCCGAACTGCTGGCCCGCCCCGCGGACGCGTTCGTCGCGGACTTCCTCGGCGCGGAGCGCGGCCTGAAGCTGCTGTCCCTGACCACACTGGCGGAGGTCACCCAGGGGCCCGCCCCCAAGGGCACCCGCTGGCAGCTGACCCTCGACGCCGCCCGCAAGCCGCTGGCCTGGCGCGACACCGAGACCGAGGCCGAGGCCCCGGTCCGGCCGCTGCGCGACACGGACTCGCTCCTGTCGGCGCTCAACGAGTCGATCGCCGCGCCGAGCGGACTGGTCGCCCGCGTCGACGCCGAGGGCGTCCTCACGGGTGTGACGTCCCGCGAGGACATCCACGACCACGCGGGACGCGTCCACAGCGACGCGAGCACGGTGGCCGCATGACCGTCGACTGGTCGTGGATATCCGACCACACCGGCGATCTCACCACCCTGGCCCTCTCCCACCTCCAGGCGGCCCTCACCGCCGTACTCCTCGGCCTGATCGTCTCGCTCCCCCTGGCCGTCCTCGCGCACCGCGTACGCAGACTGCGCGGACTCCTCCTCGGGCTGTCGAACATCCTGTTCACCATCCCGTCCATCGCCGTCTTCGTCCTCCTCCTGCCGGTCAGCGGGCTCACCCGCACCACCACCGTCATCGGCCTGACGATCTACACGCTCGTCGTGCTCCTGCGGAACACCGTCGAGGGTCTGGACTCCGTCCCCGCCAGGACGAAGGAGGCCGCGAAAGCCATGGGCGCCCGGCCGCTGCGCACCCTGCTCACCGTCGAACTCCCCCTCGCCCTCCCCGTGATCATGGCGGGCGTGCGGATCGCGACGGTGATGGCCATCTCCCTCGTCTCCGTGGCCACGTACATCGGGGACGGCGGACTCGGGCAGCTCTTCACGGACGGGTTCCAGCGCAACTTCCCCACCCCCGTCATCGTCGGCGTCGTCCTGACCCTGCTCCTCGCACTCGTCGCGGACGCGGCTCTCGTCGCCCTCCAGTACGTCCTGACTCCCTGGACCCGCCGGCAGAAGCAGGGGGCCTGAGCGCTCATGTACGAACTCTTCAAGGATCTCGGCGCCTGGCTGGTCAGCAGTGAGCAGTGGACCGGGCCCGACGGCATCGGGCACCGCCTCGCCGAGCACCTCCAGTACTCGCTGCTCGCCACGCTGATCGCCGCAGCCATCGCACTGCCGGTCGGCCTGCTCATCGGGCACACCGGGCGCGGGGCCTTCCTCGCCATCAACCTCTCCAGCTTCGGGCGCGCGCTGCCCACGGTCGGCCTGGTCGTACTGGTCTTCCTCGCCAGCGGCCTCTCGATGTGGCCCGTCTACATCGCCCTCGTGGCACTCGCCGTCCCCTCGATCGTCACCAACACCTATGCCGGGATGACCGCCGTCGACCCCGAGGTGCGGGATGCCGCACGCGGCCAGGGGATGCGCTGGCACCAGGTCCTCCTCCAGGTCGAACTGCCGCTCGCGCTCCCTCTGATCATGACCGGGCTCAGGCTCGCCCTCATCCAGGTCGTCGCGACGGCCACCATCGCCGCGTACGTCTCCTTCGGCGGGCTCGGCCGGTACGTCTTCGACGGGCTGGCCCAGCGCGACCTCGTGCAGGTGCTCGGCGGCGCCGTGCTCGTGGCGGTCGTCGCGGTCGTCCTCGATCTCGCGCTCTCCGCACTCCAGCGCACCCTTTTCCGTCACCGCCCCGCCAAGTCGGCCCAGGAGCACACACCATGAACCGCAGGAATCTTCTCGGCGGACTCCTCGCCGCCGCCTCCGTCCCCGCGCTCGCCTCCTGCAGCGGCGGCGTCACCTCGCTCGACGGGCAGGGGTCCGGCGGCGGAGGCCGCGGCTCCAGCAAGGACGGCGTCACCATCGGCACCGCCAACTTCACCGAGAACCAGGTCCTCGGGTACCTCTACGCCGCCGCGCTCGAAGCGGCCGGTGTGAAGACCACGGTCCGCCCCAACCTCGGCACCCGCGAGATCCTCATCCCCGCCCTCAAGGGCGGCGACATCGACCTCCTGCCCGAGTACCAGGGCGCCCTGCTGCACTACCTCGACACGAAGGCGAAGGCCTCGGAGGAGGGCGAGATGCAGAACGCCCTCGCCATGGCCCTCCCGAACGGCCTGCAGATCCTGCCCTACGGCAGGGCCGAGGACTCCGACGCGTTCGTCGTCACCCGGGAGACCGCCGGCAAGTACGGTCTCAAGTCCCTCGCCGACCTCGCCCGGCACAACGGGAAGCTCGTCATCGGCGCGGCGCCCGAGGTCAAGAAGCGCGCGGTGGGAGCGGTGGGCCTCAAGGACGTGTACGGCGTGGAGTTCAAGGAGTTCAAGTCCCTCGACTCCTCGGGGCCGCTGGTCAAGGGCGCGCTCAGGAAGGGGGACGTGGACGTCGCGAACCTCTTCACCACCGACACCGACATCGCCGCAGAGCACTGGGTCGTCCTCACCGATCCCAAGAACCTGATCCCCGGCCAGCACATCGTCCCGCTCATCGCCGACCGCAAGGCCGACTCCACGGTCCGCAAGGCGCTCGCCCGGCTCGGCAGCGCGCTGACGACCGAGGACCTCACCGAGCTCAACCGCCTGGTGGACAAGGACAAGAAGGACCCGAAGGACGTCGCGGGCGACTGGGCGGCACGGCACGGGATCAAGTAGCGGTCGCCGCCGGACCGCGGAGCGGAACACACCGACGAGAGGCCGGGTAACCGAGTCATGGCAGCTGAAGACCTGGTGGAGCGGCGCTCCATCGACGTCGTCCCGGACGACGAACGGCACGGGACCGCGTTCAGTCAGTTCACCCTCTGGCTCGGCGCGAACCTGCAGATCACCGCGGTCGTCACCGGCGCGATCGCCGTCGTCTTCGGCGGCGACGCGGTGTGGTCGGTGATCGGCCTCCTGCTGGGCAATGTGCTCGGCGGCGCCGTCATGGCCCTGCACTCGGCGCAGGGCCCGAAGCTCGGCCTGCCCCAGATGATCCAGTCCCGCGCCCAGTTCGGGGTGCGCGGCGCGGTCGTTCCCCTCCTCCTGGTCGTCCTCATGTACGTGGGCTTCTTCGCGAGCGGCAGCGTCCTCGCCGGACAGGCCACCGCCGAGCTCACGCACACGAACGACACCACCGGCATCATCGTCTTCGCGGTGGTCACCGCGGTGGTGGCGGCGGTCGGCTACCGCGTGATCCACGTCCTGGGGCGGGTGGCGAGCGTGGTCTGCGCGCTGGCGTTCATCTACCTGGGCGTCCGCCTCCTGGACCGCGTGGACCTGTCGGCGCTGCTCGGCGACGCGCACTTCGATCTGCCGATGTTCCTGCTCGCGGTGTCGCTCTCGGCGTCCTGGCAGCTCGCCTTCGGGCCGTACGTGGCGGACTACTCGCGCTATCTGCCGCGTACGACGTCGGGCCGGGCCACCTTCTGGTGGACGCTGTCGGGGTCGGCCGTCGGCTCGCAGTGGTCGATGACGTTCGGCGTGCTGGTGGCGGCGAGCGCGGGGGACGCGTTTCTCGCCAACCAGGTCGGATACGTGGTCGGCCTGGGCGGGGCCGGCCTGATCGCGTCGTTCCTGTACTTCGTGATCGCGTTCGGCAAGCTGACCATCAACGTGCTCAACACCTATGGCGGCTTCATGTCGATGGTGACCGGCATCAGCGGATTCCGCGGCCAGAGGACGCTGTCGCCGCGCGGCAGGGCCGTGTACATCGCGGTGATCATGGTGGCGGGGACGGTGGTGGCGCTCCTGGGCAAGGACAGCTTCCTGACGTCCTTCAAGGACTTCCTGCTGTTCCTGCTGACGTTCTTCACGCCGTGGTCCGCGATCAACCTGGTCGACTACTACCTGATCGCGCGGGAGCGGTACGACATCCCGGCGCTCTCCGACCCCGGGGGCCGCTACGGCGCCTGGCGCTGGGACGCCCTCACCGTCTACGGGGCGGGCGTGCTCGCCCAGCTCCCGTTCCTCGCGACGCACTTCTACACGGGCCCGCTGGTGGATCCGCTGGGCGGCGCGGACATCTCCTGGATGGTGGGCCTGGTGGTCCCTGCCGCCCTGTACTGGCTGCTGGCCCGCCGCGACACCTCACACGTCCCGGAGGAGACGCGGTACGCCCCGGTGCCTCCGAAGTAGCTCCCGCCGCCGCCTTCTTCGAGGTGTTCTTCTTCGGAGGTGTTCTTCTTCGGAGGTGTTCTTCTTCGGAGGTGTTCGGATTACTTGTCCGGCTCGTCAGACGATGGCGGGGACGGTTTCGGCACTGTTGGTGGACCAGTTGGTGACGATGGGCTTGTCGACGGTGGCGGGCTCGGGCAGCTTGAGCTCGGCGGGGTCGGGGTCGTCCTCGGTGATGGCGATGATGACGTTCTCGAATTCCTTTCCGTCATTGCTGTTGGTCGACTTGGGGCTGATTCCGGTGTACGCGACGCTGGAGCCGGTGAGCTTGATGGGGTCCTCGCCCCCCTGTCCCACCGGAGAGGCGAGGCCGTCGACACCGGAGCCGAAGGACACGCTGGGGGTGTTGGTGTCCAGGTAACAGGTGATGCCGGACTTGGCCTTGGCCGTCACGAGGTAGTAGCCGCCGGCCTGGGACTCCGAGGTGAGCGTGAAGTCCAGGTCGTTGGTGCCGCAGGACTGCCCGTAGCCGCTCTTCCCGCCGCCGCCCGAGCCGGCCTTGTCGCTGCCTGAGCCGGACTTGTCGTCCCCGGAGCCCGACTTGTCGCCCGAGCCGGCCTTGTCGCCGGAGCCGCTGGTGGAGGGGCTGTCGGTGGAGGAGTTGTCGCTCGCGCCGCTGCCGGTGGAGGGAGCCGCGGAGCTGCCGGTGTCCGCGACGTCGTCGGGGCCGCAGGCGGTGGCGGTGGCGGCGAGGGCCGTTACGGCCGCGGCGGCCAGGACGAGACGGGCGGAACGAGCGGCGAGACGCGAACGCATCATGATCTCCAGCGGCTTTCGGTTGCGGTGTTTCCTGCTGACACCGATGACACTAGGGCCGAGTCGATCCTCAAATGATCCTGTGAATGTCCAGGTTCTGTTTCAGCAACCTCGGTTCCAGGGATCCGCATCGACTTGCGCCAACCGCAGCTCAAGGGGCATGTCCGGGGGCCACGGCCGGGCGAAGCCGTACGACGCCGATGAGGTCGGCGTCAGCGCGGTTCGATGCGTACCCGGTGCCGTCGTCCTGCCGCCCGACCCGTTTCACGACCGCAGGCGGCCCACCGTCTCGGGCGTGAGGTGCCGGGCGAGCACGTCGAGGGCCGCCGCGACCTCGCGCAGCCGCTCGGGATCGTCCGTGCCGAGTGCGGTGGCCAGCGCGTCGCCGATCCGGGACGCCCGGACCTCGGAAACCCACTCGGACACGTCGGGCACCCTGCGGATCAACTGCCGTCTGCCGTCTGCCGGGTCGGGCGCGGTGACGATCGAACCCGCGTCCTTCAGACGCGCCACGGTGCCCGAGACCTGGCTCTGGGGCAAGCCCGTGCGCACGGCGATCTCGCTCACCGAGGTGTCGGGGTGGCCGAGGAGGTCACTCAGCACGACGAGGGCCGCGCGGGTGCCGACGCGATGGGATACCGCACCCGGAGGCAACTCCGGGAGTACCTCCTCCCCGATCTTCATGAGGGTCCGGCCGAGCAGGAACAACTGGACCGGGGTCATCGAGGAGCTCATGACCCGCACGCTACCCCCACTCCATCATTAACGATGCATCCGCATTGATGTATCGGAACAGACGCACTGAGCCGTCCGCGGCGGACATGCCGTGGGCGAGCGTGAGCCCGTACCCGTGCCGGGACGGTTCGATGGTCAGCTCTGCCGGCGCAGATCGATGGTCCGCAACGCGGCGGGCAGATCCGCCCGGTAGGGAATCAGGCCGAAACGCCGGTGCTTGACGGTGGCTGCCACCGTCACCCGGGCCCGCACGGGAGCGCCGGCGGTGGCCTTGACGATCAGCGTGAAGGTCTCGTCGCCGATCAGGGGGTGCCTGCTGGTGGGCCGGATGCGCCATTCCGGGTCGCTGTCCCTTTCGCCCATTCCGATGACGCACAGGTCCTCCCGGCCTTGTCCGGGGGTGAGTTCGAGGCTGGTCTCGACGATCGCGAGCTTGGCGCTGAGCGCGATGGTGGTTGCTCGCTCCACCGGGTGGGAGCGCTTCTTGGGAGAGATCGACCAGGCGATCGGCTGCCGGTCGGCAGGCTCATCAGGGGACTCCAGGAGAACGCCGACGGCTGCGTCGGCGAAGGGGTCGCCGTTCGCCGGTGGGCGGAAGGCGCACGTGAGGCTGAGGAGAAAGTAGTCGCTGTACGAGGCCTCCGAGGTCAGGAAACTCAGCCACTCCGCCTCGCCCGCGGCTGCTTCCTCGGCCGTCAGTGGGTGGGTGATGGCGGTGCTGAGGGAGACCCGGCCAGCGATGCGGTGCTGCGGGGCAGGCGACTGCAGCCGTGGCACCTCCACCAGATCGATCGCGTGGAGCGGGGTCGGGGGCAGTTCAAGCCGGGTCACGAGGCAGCTCCGTGGTTCGAGTCCGAAGGGCGCCAGTCGCCGATGAAGCAGAACGAGCCCCAGTCCCGGTATGCCGGATGGCGGGCGCGGACGGCCGACTGGGCGGCGCGGAAGGCGGCCCGGCGGTCCGGTGTCCGCGCGAGGCGCTCGTAGAGCGTCCCGAAGAACTCCGTGGCCACCTGGGGATGGACCGGCCACAGGCACCCGATGACCGCGGAGGCGCCGGCCGAGAGGAACGCGGCGGGCAGGCCGCGCAGATTGTCGTTGACGTCGAAGCGGCCCAGAGCGGATTCACAGGAGCTCATCGTCACGAGTTCGACCCCCCGCAGGTCGGCCTGGAGTACGTCGTGGGCGAAGACGCGGCCGTCGTTGTCCGGATCCGGCGACAGGAAGAGGCACTGGTACCACGACGCCCACTCGTTGTGCGCCCCGTGCGCGGCCACGTGGACGTACCGTGCGTCGGCGAGTTCGGTGAGCAGCCGGCGCGGCGTCGCCGCGGTGCCCAGCACCGCCTGACCGCCCATCGCCGCGGCGACCTCGGCGGCGTGTGTCTCCAGGCCGTCCTGGGCGAGGAGACCGTGCCGGGTGCCCCCTGCCGCGGATGCGAAGGCGACGAGCCCACGTCCGGGGGGACGGTGACGGCCGGACGTCGGAGTCCGGAGGAAGCCCAGGCTCAGCACCTGAGTGACGGTCCAGTCCTCGGCGAGGGGAGCGCCGTTGACCTCCAGCAGGTGGTACGGGAGGTAGTGCAACGGGCCGTTGGGCCAGATGCACAGGTGCCGCTTGCCCTGGGCCCGCCAGCGATCCAGGGAGGCGGCGAAGGCCGCCAGATGCGGGACGCTGTCCTGCCTGAGCTGCCCCTGTCCCTCACGGCTGACCGGCCGGTGCAACGGGTCTGCGACGACGGCGTGTCGCAGGGCCGCGACGTGGAAGGCCACGGGGTGGGCGGAAAGGGTGTGTGCCGCGCGTGTGAAGCGAATGAGCCCGGCTTCGAATTCCGACAGGAGCACGGTGTGGTGCTCCATCTCGTCCCGGGTCACCGCCAGACCGGACAGTGAGGTCACCGGTACTTCGGAGCCGTCCCGGTGGGCGTGGCCGAGGTACAGCGAGAGCAGCACCGTGTCCTCGGTCAGGATTGCCTGCAACTCGTCAGGGAACATCATCGGCATCCGGTCCATCGAGCCGGTGGCGAGGAGTTCCTGACTGATCCAGCGGTCGGCGGCGCGCTGCATGTTGCGGTGCTCCGTCTCGGCGTCGCCTTCGAGTTCGGACTCGCCGGTGCCCACGTAGAAGAGCATGGCGTCTTCGGCGCTCGGCAGTTCGGGCTCGCTCAGTGGTCCGGACAGCTGCGGCTCTTCCGCCGTGATCCGGGCCAGTAGTCGCGAGAGCCTGGCGGACGGTGTGAATGGACCGGGCCGTGCGGCGATGACCGTGAAGTCAAGTCCCTTGGCAGCTTGGTGAATCGCCAGCATCAGGCCGTAGGAGAGGGTGGATCCGCTCAGTTTGAGGACCAGTTGCTGGTACAGATCCCTCAGCTTCCAGCCGATGACCTCGTCAACGCCGCCCCGCAGCCATACGGAGGCGGGGATCAGTGCCGCCACGGCTTCGCCGGCACTGCTCTCGTCTGCTGCCAGCGCACTGCGCAAAGCGGCATCGAGGCTGTTCAGCGCCATATCGCTCTGGCCGCAGGCGGCGTAGGCGGCAAGCGCGTCGGCGAAGTGACGTGCGGTGAGGGCCTCCTGCCCCGTCCCTGACAGGCGCAGCGCCATGTCGTACGAGAGCGTGCCGTTGAGATAGGCCAGCGCCGGACCGCAACGGTTGCACAGTTCCGGAGCCAGCTCCCGCGCCTCCTCGATCAGGGTGCGGCCGATGTGCTCCTCGCCGCCTCCCCGAGCGTGCGCCGCGAGATGGACGAGGGTCGCCGCACGCTCCTCGGGCGACCAGCCTTCTCCGTCCGCGCGCGTGCGCAGCCGCTCCGCGGCCTCCGATACCCGGATGAGCCCTTCGAAGCAGCCGAGGCGGTTGTCCGCCAGACAGTGCACTTCGCTGGCCCAGCGGCGCCGTCGGTAGGAATCCCTGGGCAGTTCCGGCAGTTCGCGGTCGGTGGCCTTGAGCAGCTGGAACTCCAGGTCGGGCCGGCGGGCCTCCTCGGCGAGCGTGAGCGCCTCGGCGAAGACGCTCGCGGCCTCGTGCACGCCTTGTCGTTCCCGGACGGCGGCCAGCGGCAGAGGCAGCACGTCCTGAAGGTCACCCGGGAGCGAGACCTCACCCACCAACCGCAGGACTCTCAGCAGGTACAGCCGGCTGAGAGGGTCGCGCACCGGGTCCAGCAGGTCGAACGCCTCACGGGCAGCCGCCGTGATCTCCGCGTCGTACGACTCCTGCTTCAGACCGGCGACCAAGGACAGCGCTTCGGCCAGAGCCTTGAGGACACGCCCCCGGTTGTGCTCACGCGACAGGTCAGCGGCCTCGCGCAGATACCCGAGCGCCTCCTCGGCCGCGGCCAGTGGGAGAGGCATCTCCGCGGATTCCGCCGCGAGGGAATCGCCGAGGTGGATCGAGCGGTGCCGGGCCCGGCGTTCGCGCCACAGATCATTGGCCGACTCGAAAGAGAGTCCCGACATCTGTCCCACGTAGGGGCTGACGCGCAGCAGCCCCGCGGCGAACAGCGTCTCCGCGAGTTCGGCGATGTCCTCGGCGCGGTCGCTGTCGCGCAGCACGGAGATCTGCTCGTCCGCGACGGCACAGGCGCGGCGGAAGAGCACCCCGTCGGCCGCCTCGATCAGCGCGAGCCGTCCGGCCTCGACGTAGGCGTCGGCCGCCCACCACCACGGCGTGCCGTGTCCGGCGCCCCAACGGGAGCGCGCAGCCTCCAGGGCGAGGGTGAGCGCCGGCACCGCGTCGTGCGGCGCGCCGGCTGCCACGAGACGCATGGCCCCGGACACCACGGAGCCGATGGCGGCCTCCGGGAGTTCGAGGGACTGGTCCTTCACCCGCCGTACGGCCTCGCTCTCGGAGACGACGCGCGACGAGAGCTGCGCAGCGAGCCGGACCAGGGCTTCGGCCTGGCGGCGTACCGCGGCGCCGTCCGGACGGGCCGCCAGGCCGTCCTCGGCGGCATTGGCGTTGCTGACCGGCGGGCCCACGGTGGCCCGGCGGGCGCGGGACGTCCGCTCAAGAAGGAGCCTCATGGCTCTGCTCAGGCAGGCCAGGTGTGGCTCACGATCAGCGCCATCCGTCAGGTCAACCGCGCGGCGCAGCCACCCGACCGCTTCCCTCAGCACCGGCACGGCGCTGTCCCCGTCACCGGCCGCCCCGTCCGCCGCTTCCACGCGACGGCCGAGAGTCGAACCGAGTCCGGCGGCCGCACTCGCATACGCGGGCACGTCCCCGGCGGCGTCCGCGAGAGCATCCCGATAGGCTCTCTCGGCTCGGGTGAGATCCGCGTGGTCGCCCGCAACCTCGAAGCGCCGTACGAGGGCTGCGGCGAAGGACCGTCCGCGTCCGGCACGCCGCACGGCGGACGGCTCCGGGAGAGCCGCGACCCTGCCCAGCAGCTCCACCGCAGCGTCCGCGTCCGCACGCCGTTCCGCCGCGGGGCGGTCGGGAAGAACCGCGCGTTGATGGAGCGCGAGACCATGGACGGTGTCCCGGTACGAGTTGTCATCGCTGTCGGCGACAGTCCGGATCAGACCGATGGCCTGGTCGAGGGCGGCGATGTCGCCCTGCTCCTCACCGTAGACGACCAGATCCGCCGCATGTTCCAGCGGGTCGCTCCACGGATGGTATCCGGTCTCATCGGCGAGCCGGGGCCACAACTCGCGGGGCACTCGCCGGTGATCGATCAGGTAGAGCAGTCCGAATACCCCGATCGCTGTCTCCAGGTCCCGGGCGGCAGGGTCTTGGGCGGCAGAGTCTTGGGCGGCAGGGGCGCGCCTGTGCGCCAAGGACCGGGCCCGATAGAACGCGGCAATGGTGTGCAGTACATCGGGGTCGGCCGCTTCCGGTCGGCTGTCCACCGAAGCGAAGAGTTCCGCCGCTACAGCCAAGGCATCGTGTTCGAGCACGATCCGGGGGTCCCCACCGGCACCGAACTCCCGTACCCGAGCCGCCAACTCACTATGAAGCGCGTCCTCCACGAATCCCCCTGACCGCCGGAGTACTCATCGTAGTGAAAGCGACACTCCCAGGGCCTCTCGTTCGGATCCTGCTGGGATCGCGGGGCCCTCCGAAAGGCTTTCCGGGCAACGCGAGTCACGCCCGGCGGACTGCGTCTGCCGCCCCCTGCCGTATGCGCCGCACACATCTCGCTTTGACCAAGCGCTATTCGCGTCCTGCCGAGTGCCCCGGTGTTGTTCCAGTTCACTGTCCCAGGCAGGCGCGTGCGCGCTACTCACCCATGATCCGCCGGACAGGCCCTGGTAGTGGCTCCGTCACTTCTTGTTAGCCACCCGTTCCTCCAACAGAAAAACCCCCTCTCTTAACGGAGCCTTTAACAATGTCCTGGCAGGTCAGCAGGGCAGAATCAGCGTAAAACGGATAACCCCAAGATTGGGGCTCCCCAATCGGCACATCGTGGGCTTAACTTAGGTGGCATGACCTCCCCTCGCTCCACCTACGGCGGCGGCTACTACGCCGCACCGTCGTTCCCTGACACTCCGATCTACGACTCGCTGGTCGCGGAGCGGGGCACCCCTCAGATCGCGCCGATCCGAGTTCCTGCCGCCTACGACACCGGAAACAGCTATCTGCCGGCGCTCCCGGCGGCCCTGCCGGCTCTTCCGGCGGCGCCCTCCCAGCCCGCTCCGTCGTACGGCTACCAGCAGCAGCCGGTGGCGCAGCAGGGCTACGCGCCGATGCAGCCGGCGCATCTGCAGCACGCCCCGGCCCCGTACATCCCGCAGCAGCCGGCCACGGGCCGCGGCGGCTACCAGCCACCGCCGCAACAGCAGCAGCCGCGGCCCGCGCCGGGTACCGGCTACGAGTCGATGCGTCCCGCCTCGCCGCGGCCGGCTCCCGCGCAGTCCCCGTACGAGGACCCGTACAACCGCCCGTACCAGGGCCGGGGGTACTGAGGGAGCGCTGAGCGGGGGGTACTGAGGGAGCACTGCCGCCAGGCGGCGGGCTGTCCGCGGTGGCTGGCAGAATGGGCGCATGCGCCCTGCCGTGCCGAGTGCCGTCCGCATCCGTCAGTCCGGAGTGCCGGCGGCACAAGCGACCGGCGAGACCGAAGTCGAGCCATGGGGACTCGACGGCGGCCCTCGCCGGATACCCGCCGATGCCGTCGGCAGTACTGTCACGCGACGTCAGCAGCCGCCCCCGGCACCGGAGGTGTCCGCCGCGTCCCTGCCGGGCGGCCCCGCGCCGACGGGAACTCCGGGCACCGGCAGCCGCGTTGGAACAGGACGGGTTGCTCTCTCCTCGTCGCTCCGGCGCGCGGACCGCACCGTATCGGGCTGAGACGGATACGGAAGGGGGTGCAGGACTGTGCGGGCACTTTCGGGAGTCTGGCGTTGGCGGCACAACCCGCTGCGCCGCGCCACGGACCGGCGCGAGGCGTGGGTGGCGCTGGCAGCGTTCGTGCTGCTCGTGCTGGCGGCGCCGGCGGCCGGCTGGTTCTTCGGGTCGCGCACCGATGACGTGTTGCAGGAAGCCGTGCGGGCCCAGCAGGCCCGGAGCCATCTCACCACCGCCGTCGTGGTACGCCGGGCGGCAGGTTCACGGCACTTCGTCGCCGACCCCGAGATCTCCGCCGACCGAACGGCCCTGACCACGGTGCTGGCCCGCTGGCAGGCGCCGGACGGCACGGTCCGCAGCGCCACGGTGACGACCTCCTCGGCCCACACCGCACCCGGGGACCGGGTGCGGATCTGGACCGACCGGGAAGGGCGTCCCGCGCTGCGCCCGATGGACGCGCCGACGGCCCGCACCCATGCCGCGCTGGCCGGATTCGGCGCCGCGATGCTGGCCGCCCTGCTGATCGAGGCCGGTCGGCGTCTGATCGTATGGCGCATGGTGCGACAGCGGTACGTGCGGCTCGACCGGGCATGGGCCAGGGCCGGTCCGGACTGGGGCAGGACGGGCACCGGCAGCTGATGGCTGTCCCGCGATCCCTGGCGGGCGCGCGTGGTCCGCTCCATGATCCAGCCTGGTCCAAGCGAAACCCCCCAGGGTGCTGATCGGGTCAACTCCCGCCCTCCGCGCGCGCTACGGTGGACCGGCCCGCCCGTCACTTCGGCAGGCGGACCCCGGATGGTCACTGCCGCGAGGCCGGTGACCCGGGCATCACACACGCACGAGGCGGGGGCACGACAGCGCCATGGCACAGGGCACGGTCCAGGTGACGCACACCGGCACATCGCGGTGGCGGCGCCGCACTGGCGAATACGCCTCCCTCACCGCGGCTCTGGAAGCGGCGGCGGACGGTGATGTGCTCACCGTCGCGCCGGGCACCTACCGGGAGAATCTGGTCATCGCCCGCGCGGTGACGCTGCGCGGACCCGAGGGATCGCTCGGATCCGTCCGGATCGCCCCCGTCGACGGCGTACCGCTGACCCTGCGCGCCTCCGCCATCGTCCAGGACCTGCATGTGGAGGGCCAGGACTCGGCGGCCCCCGCCCTGCTGATCGAGGAAGGCGCTCCGGAACTCGCGGACCTGCGGATCGTGACCCGCTCGGCCGCCGGGATCGAGGTGCGCGGTGCGGCCCGGCCGACCGTGCGCCGCTGCACCGTCGACAATCCGGCCGGCGTCGGCATCGCCGTACTCGACGGCGCGGGCGGTGTGTTCGAGGAGTGCGAGATCGTCTCCGCCGGACAGTCCGGTGTCTCCGTGCGCGACGGCGCGCATCCCCGGCTGGAGCGCTGCCGTATCCACCACTCCTCGGGGGCCGGTCTGTCCGTCACGGGTGAGGGCAGCGGCCTGGAGGCGGTCGGCTGCGAGATATACGAGATCAAGGGCAGCGGAATACAGGTGGCCGCCCGTGCCTCCGCCCACCTCACCGACTGCACGGTGCACCGCACGTCCGCGGACGGCGTCACCCTCGACACCGACGCGGTGCTCACCCTGGCCGACTGCGACATCCACGACATCCCGGAGAACGCGGTGGATCTGCGTTCGCGCTCGGTACTCACCCTGACCCGCTCCACCGTGCGCCGGTTCGGCCGCAACGGGCTCTCGGTCTGGGACCCGGGCACCCGGGTCGACGCCAACCAGTGCGAGATCCACGACAGTACGGGCGACTACCCGGCGGTCTGGGTCAGCGACGGGGCGACGGTGATACTGGACTCCTGCCGCGTCCACGACGTGCCGGACGCCATCTTCGTGCTCGACCGGGGCTCGCGCGCCGACGTCGTGGACAGCGATCTGTCCCAGGTCCGCAACACGGCGGTGTCGGTCAGCGACGGGGCGACGGCGCAGCTCGACGACTGCCGCATCCGGGAGGCGTCCACCGGTGCCTGGTTCCGCGACCACGGGAGCGGCGGCACCCTGAACAACTGCACCATCGACGCCGCCCAGACGGGCGTGATCGTCACCAAGGGCGCCGATCCGACGATCGAGCGCTGCACGGTCACCTCGCCGGCCGAGGCGGGTTTCTACGTGTCGGCCGAGGGCCGCGGCACCTTCCACGGCTGCCGGGTCACCGGGAGCGAGGGCTACGGCTTCCACGTGATGGACGGCTGCCGCACGACGCTCACCCGCTGCCGTACCGAGCGATGTGCCCGCGGCGGTTACGAGTTCGCGGAAGGCGGTTCGCACGCTGACGGTTCCGGCATCGGTCCGGTCGTGGAGGACTGCACCAGCGACGAGAGCGCGCTGCGCACCGCCACTCCCCCGCCGCCCGCGGTCCTGACGGCGACCCAGACGACGCCGGGGCTGCTCGGCGGGGTCCCGGCGCCGCGTGCGGTCGAGCCCTCCGCGGCGGAGACGCCGGCCGAGCCCGCTCGTACCTCCGGGGCGGTCCTGGGCGAACTGGACACCCTGGTCGGCCTCGACAGCGTGAAGCGTGAGGTGCGCGCACTCACCGACATGATCGAGGTGGGCCGGCGACGCCAGGAGGCCGGGCTCAAGGCCGCCTCGGTCCGCCGCCACCTCGTCTTCACCGGCTCCCCCGGCACCGGCAAGACCACCGTGGCCAGGCTGTACGGCGAGATCCTGGCCTCCCTCGGTGTACTGGAGCGGGGCCATCTGGTCGAGGTGTCCCGGGTCGATCTGGTCGGCGAGCACATCGGCTCGACCGCCATCCGTACCCAGGAGGCCTTCGACCGGGCACGCGGCGGGGTGCTGTTCGTCGACGAGGCGTACGCCCTGTCCCCCGAGGACTCCGGCCGGGACTTCGGCCGCGAGGCGATCGACACGCTCGTGAAGCTGATGGAGGACCACCGGGACGCGGTGGTCGTCATCGTGGCCGGGTACACCCACGAGATGGAGCGGTTCCTCACCGTCAACCCCGGGGTGGCCTCCCGTTTCTCAAGGACCATCACCTTCAGCGACTACGAGCCGCGGGAGCTGCTGCGGATCGTCGAGCAGCAGACCGAGGAGCAGGAGTACAGCCTCGCGTCCGGGACCGACGAGGCGCTGCTGAAGTACTTCACCGAGCTCCCCAAGGGGCCCGCGTTCGGTAACGGCCGCACCGCCCGGCAGACCTTCGAGTCGATGGTGGAGCGGCATGCGGGCCGGGTCGCCCAGCTCGCCGAGACGAGCACGGACGACCTCACCCTGCTGTACCCGGAGGATCTCCCGGAACTTCCCTGAGGGCCTCGCGGGACTCGTCGCCCTCGGCCTGGTGGGGCAGGAGCGGGGTCAGCCGTTCCAGGAGCGCGGCCCGCTCCTGGGCGAAGACCGGGTCCGCCTGGTAGTCGGAGTGGCCCAGCACCGGTTCGGGCAGGGGGTGTTCGGGGGTGCGCCCGTAGACCAGCGGGTCTTTCAGGGGGCCCCGGTCCACCTCGGGCCCGGACTCCGCGCCGAGCCTGACCTCGCCGCCGATCGGGTCGGTGGCCCGCCACAGATTGCGCCAGCAGTGCACCGAGCGGTGCAGCCCGTGCAGTTGGGCGGGGCCGAAGTAGGCCGGGAACCAGCGCCCGTAGAGCCGCTCGATCGGTGAGCCGTAGGTCAGCAGGGCGACCCTGCGACGGGTCCCGGCGGGCAGTTGCCAGACCGCGGACGCGGCGAGGACGCTGCCCTGGGAGTGGCCGGAGATGACGAGCCTGCCGCGGGTCCGTGCGGTCCAGCCGGACATGCGTGAGGCCAGGTCGGGAACGGCGCGCTCGGCGTAGCAGGGCGGCGCGAAGGGGTGTGCGGCGCGCGGCCAGAACGTACCGACGTCCCAGAGGATGCCGATGGTGCGCCGGGCTGAGGCGTCCCGGTAGGCGCGCCGGCCGCAGGCGACGAAGACCAGGAAACCGAAGCCGATCATCCAGGAGCCGGTCGACTGCGCCGCCTCGGCCACCGATTCGACGAACGGGCTGCTGTCGTCCATCGCGAGCCCGGGAACCTGTCCGCTGGCCCACGCACCGCCGACCGCCGCGGTGCCGAGCAGCAGGGCGGCGGTCGAGACCAGGCCGACCATGCCGGGCGCGGAGTCGGTGAGCGCGGCCGTGGCGCGGGTCCGGGCGATCTGCCTGGTTCGGGCGGGGTCGGGCCGCGCCTCCTCGTACTCCGCGTCGACCGCGGGCTCCAGCCGGCGGGCGGTGAGGTAGGTCCGTACGCCGAGCGCGATGCCGGGAACCAGGAGCAGCACCAGCAGCACGGGGATGACGGAGGCCTGCCAGCTGAGCAGCACCGGCGGTCCGGCGATGGCGGCGCTTCGGCCCATTCCGGGGCTGCCGGGCCCGTCGAGCCAGTCGGCGACGCGCTGGGCCACCCCGCCGGTCATCACGCCGCCGAGCGCGCAGGCGAGCATCGCGACCGCGGGGCCGCCGAGTCCGTGCATCACGGTGCGCGGTTCGGGGCTGCGCCGGTACAGGCTCCACGCCACCGCGGCGAGGGCGACGACGAGGGCGCCCTGGGCGAGGGTGACGACGCGGAACGTGATGTCACCGGGGAGCGTGCCGTCCGAGGCCCAGCCGGGCCGGGACCAGGCGGCGTGCACCGAGGCGACGACGAGGAGGGTCAGCGCGGCCCCGGGCAGATAGGTGATGACGGCGCGGTCGAGCCGGTTGTCGAGGCGCCGTTCGCTGCGGCCGCGCCGGCAGACGACCCAGAGCACCACGAGCATGCCCAGTACGAGCAGCGCCTCGATCAGCCGGCCGTACACGGCGGGGACCGGTCCCTCGGCGGCACGGTCGTGCCGGGCCGTGGCGCCGGCGACGGAGGCGGTGACGGTCAGGAACCCGGCGGCGGTGTGGGCGGCGCGCAGCCGGGCGACCAGCCGGCGCCCGAACCAGAACCCGGGGCGTCCGAGCGCGGGCCGCAGAGGCTCGACGGGGGCGGCACCGGCGTCGGGGGCGATGCCCGGCTCGCCGTCGTCGGGGACCGTTCCGGTCAGCGGGCGCTGGGACTCGTAGGCGCTCCACGTGCGGTTGGACAGGTACCAGAGCAGTCCCACCAGTGCGGTCGGCACCAGCGCGGCGAGCGCGAGCCGCCGGCCCGGCTGGGACCACCAGCCGCCCTGCGCGCTGGACAGGAATCCCAGCCACGACCGCTGGTCCGAACACCCCCGCGCCCCGGCGCACTGCCAGGCCGTCAGGTCGAGTGCCACCTCGCAGGCCGCGGCCGTCAGCAGGACGGTGAGGCTCAGCGCGACGAGCCGGACGAGCGCCCCGTACAGCCGGATGGTGCGGGGGCGGGCGGTGGCGGCCGGGCGCATCCAGTGGGCGAGGTTGATCACCATGAACGGGAGCAGCAGGAGCCACAGCGCTCGGGAGCCGTTGCCGGAGGTGAGGTTGGACCAGCAGTAGGCCTCGGGGATGGGCCGGTCCCGGTACCGCTCGGGGTGCTGCTCCGCGTCGATGTCGTCGGAACGCCGGTATATGGCGGCGGTGGCGTCACCGGTGACCCGGACCGTGCGCGGGTCGACGAGCATCTCCTGGGGCGTGGCCCCGCCGACACCGTGAACCAGCAGTTCCAGCGCTGGTCGGGTGCTCTGCGGGGCCTGGGTGGGAGGTGGCACTGGGGTGACTCGCTCTCGAAGGGGACGGCGGCTGATGTCCGGTCATCAGAATCGCGGCTGAGTGACGGTGTCCGTGCCGCTCTCACGGAATCTCCCCAGTGCGGCGCCCCGCGACACCGCGTGGCAGGATGAGCCCGTCCGAACGGACTCCTGCACAGCCAGAGGGAAGGACCGGACCCGGCGTTGAGCGAGAATCAGAATCTGCTCGCGGAGCAGCGGCGCGCGCTGATCCTCGACGAGGTGCGCAGGCGCGGCGGGGTCAGGGTCAATGAGCTGACCCGCAGGCTGAGCGTCTCCGACATGACCGTGCGACGTGACCTGGACGCGCTGGCGCGGCAGGGTGTCATCGAGAAGGTGCACGGCGGCGCCGTTCCGGTGATCGAGGCGAGTACGCACGAGCCCGGTTTCGAGGCCAAGTCGACGCTGGAGCTGACCGCGAAGGAGGACATCGCGCGGGCGGCCGCCGCGATGGCCGTGCCCGGCAGCGCGATCGCGCTCTCCGGCGGCACCACGACCTATGCGCTCGCCCAGCACCTGCTGGACGTGCCGGACCTGACGGTGGTGACCAACTCGGTGCGGGTGGCCGATGTGTTCCATGCGGCGCAGCGTCCGGGATCTCCGGGTGCCCGGCCGGGTGCCGCGACCGTGGTGCTCACCGGTGGGGTGCGGACGCCGTCCGACTCGCTGGTCGGCCCGGTCGCGGACCAGGCGATCGTCTCGCTCCATTTCGATGTGCTCTTCCTCGGTGTGCACGGCATCTCGGTCGAGGCAGGTCTGTCCACGCCGAATCTGGCGGAGGCCGAGACCAACCGCCGGTTCGTCCAGTCGGCGCGGCGCGTGGTGGTGGTCGCCGACCACACCAAGTGGGGCACAGTGGGGCTGAGTTCGTTCGCCACGCTGGAGCAGGTGAACACGTTCGTCACGGACGCGGGCCTGTCCGAGGAGTCCCGCGAGGAGATCGAGGAGCATCTGCCCGGTCTGGTGGTCGTGGGCCGGGACGCGGGCGGCGGGCCCGAGCAGGGCTGAGCGCGGGTTCCGTCCGGCCTCGCGGTGGAGCCCCCGGATTCCGCTCAGCTCGCGGTGGGGCCGCCACGGCCTAGGATCGTGCTGTGGCCGTCTTCCGGATCGAGCGCTTCACCCCTCTTCCCGCAGCCGAGTCCTGGCGCCGGGTGACGGACTGGGAACGGCACGCCGCGCATGTCCCGCTGACGACGATCACGGTGCCCGCCGGGCTGCCGACCCGGACCGGAACGGTCTTCGTGGCACGGACGGGAGTCGGGCCGCTGGCGTTCGACGATCCGATGGAAGTGGTCCGGTGGTCACCGCCGTCGGGCAGCCGGGCGGGGATGTGCCGCCTGGAGAAGCGTGGCCGGGTGGTGCTGGGCCGGGCGTCGATCGATGTATATCCCACCCATGCCGGCTCCCATGTGGTGTGGGTGGAGGAGCTGAGCGTCCGGCTGCTGCCGAGGTGGGGCGATCCGCTGATCTCCGGAGCGGGGCGGCGGGTCTTCGGCCGGGTGCTCGACTCCATGCTCGACCGGCCGGCGCAGGGGTATCGGTGACCGGTGGCCGCATATGCGCGGGAGGCTCCCTCCGCCCGCACGTGCACGGCCGCCGACGGGCGCCGTGAGCAGGTGATGTGACCGTCACACGAGCGAGTCGTTCGTTGGTGTGACGGTTTCCGCCCACGGCTCGGAAGGCACCGAGTTCATGCCGATCCACCAACCGCAGCAGCGGTCCTCCGGCAGCGGCGAGCGCCCTGGCCTCCCGCAGGCCGAGGCCGCGCGCGTGGAGCACTACGCGCGTCTCGTCCGGCTCGCCTATCTGGTGCTGCCGCCCGCCCTCGGCCGGCGCCGAAGGGTGATCGCCGCTCGCGCCTCGGTGCGCGGCCGGGCGGCTCGGGGCCGGTGACCGTGCGGGCTCCGAAGCGCTGCTGCGCTCCGGGGAGTCCGATCCGCGCGTGCTGCATGCACGCCCGAGCGATCTGCTGCGGCGCCGGCACCGGATGCGGGTCGTGGCCGGCGTCGCCGCGCTGTGCCTGGTGGCGGGCGGCGTGGTCGCGCCGGCCGAGGAGGGCTCGGGGGTCCGCCTGCCCGACAGCCGGGGCGTCCGCGGCGCGCTCGCCCCGGCCCTCGATCCGGCGGCGCTGCCGCGTACCGCCGCCGAGGAGTGGGCGGACACCTCGCGCGTCGGCTTCACCGCGTGGCCGGCCCGCGGCGACCGCACCGACGACCAGGCGCTGCTCGGCCGGGCGCTGCGGGCCTGGGGCCGCGCCCCGCGGGACACCGCGGTCGCGACCACGCCCGGGACCCTCCCGGTGCCCCCGGCACGGGCGCTGAAGGCGGGGCGGACGGGGTCACGGCCGCCGTTGTGGGGCTTCGCCGAACAGCGCCTCCCGGAGGACGGCGCCGGTGGGTCTGCACCCGGGCGGACACCTGGCAGGGCCCCGGACACGTTCTGGTGCAGTTCCTGGGGCCCGACCCGTCGCCCACCGCGCCGGGGACACGTACCACCTCGTGGTGCGACGCCGCCGGCACCGACGACATCTGACGGTACGACAGATATGGTGAGCGGCGGTCCGTCCGCCGCCGACCGCACCGGAGGTGCGTTCCATGACACGCCGACTCCGCACCGTGGACCTCGACTTCGTCGAGTCCGCTCCGCTGAGACTGGTATTCGCCGCCGAGGTGGCCGCGCCGCCCGATGTCGTGTATCGCGCCCTGGCCGATGATGTCGAGGGCTGGCCCGGCTGGTTCACCCAGGTGACGTCGGCGCGGCCGGTCGACGCGGGGGCGGGCCGCGAGGTACGGCTCCGGGGCGGGGTCGCGTTCCGGGAGACGGTCGTCGCCGCGGAGCCCGGCCGGCGGTACGCCTACCGGGTCGACGACTCCAACGCCCCAGGTCTGCACGCCCTGGTGGAGGAGTGGCTGCTGACCCCGGCCGGCACCGGCACCCGAGTGCAGTGGACCTTCGCCGCCGACGGGTCGGGGCTGTTCCGGTTCACGATGCGGCGTGGGCGGGCGGCGGTGGGCAGGTCGTTCCGGGACGCGGTGCGCAACCTCGGCAGGCGGCTCGCGGCGGCCGCGGCCTGAGGTGCGCCGCGGGCCGCTGCCGGTGGATCGGGCCGTGCTCCGGATCAGGCCGTGCTCCCCTGCCGGCCGGGCCAGTTGCCGGTGGCCAGGAAGGTGTCGATGGTCCGGGTGTACGGCGCGATGTCCAGGCCCTGTGCGGCCAGCCAGGAGTCGGAGTAGTACTTGTCGAGGTAGCGGTCACCCGGGTCGCAGATCAGGGTGACGATGCTGCCGGTACTGCCCTGTGCCACCATCTCGGCGACCAGCTTGAACGCGCTCCACAGCCCGGTCCCGGTGGAACCGCCCGCCTTTCGGCCGATGGACCGCTCCAGGGCGCGCACGGCCGCGACGGTGGCCGCGTCCGGGACCTTCATCATCCGGTCGATGGCTCCGGGGACGAAGCTCGGTTCCATCCGCGGTCTGCCGATGCCCTCGATACGGGATCCGCAGTCGCTGGTGGCGAGGGGGTTGTGGTGGGTCCAGCCGTCGAAGAAACAGGAGTTCTCCGGGTCGGGCACACAGATCCGGGTGTCGTGCTGCATGTAGTGCACGTACCGCGCGATGGTCGCCGAGGTGCCGCCGGTACCCGCGGTGGCGACGATCCAGGCCGGCTCGGGGTACCGCTCCAGCCTCAGTTGCTGGTAGATCGACTCCGCGATGTTGTTGTTGCCGCGCCAGTCCGTGGCCCGCTCGGCATAGGTGAACTGGTCCATGTAGTGGCCGCCGGACTCCGCCGCGAGTGTGGCGGACTCCTCGTACAGCCTGCGCGAGTCGTCGACGAAGTGGCAGCGGCCGCCGTGGAATTCGATGAGGCGGCACTTCTCGGGGCTGGTGGTGCGGGGCATCACGGCGATGAACGGCACACCGATCAGCTTGGCGAAGTACGCCTCCGAGACGGCGGTCGAGCCGCTCGACGCCTCGATCACCGGCTTTCCCGGGCGGATCCAGCCGTTGCAGAGCCCGTAGAGGAAGAGCGAGCGCGCCAGCCGGTGCTTGAGACTGCCGGTGGGGTGCGTCGACTCGTCCTTGAGGTAGAGGTCGATGCCCCAGCTCTCGGGCAGCGGGAAGCGCAGCAGATGGGTGTCGGCGGAGCGGTTGGCATCGGCCTGGACCTTGCGTACGGCTTCCTTGAGCCAGGCCCGGTACGCCAGGTCGGTGCGGTCGATGTCAACGGTCGCCACCGCTTCGCCGTCGTGCCTGTGCTCACTCGTGTCCATCAGCGCGCTTCTCCTCGTAAGACCGGTCTCGGCGCGCCCCACGATATGCCCCCTACCTGCACAAACGTTGACTTTGATGCTCCATAGCCCTGCCTTGGTGTTGCGGGCGGGGCGCCTGTGCGAATCGGGCGCGGCGCAAATACGTCATTGCGCCCCGACCCGCTCTGGTGCAGCCGGGCCGGGTTGTGCACACTTTCTCTCGGGGGCGTGACGAAGGGGGCGAAGGGGCCATGTCCGAAATGGATTTCAGCGAGACGGGCGTACGGATCGACCGGTGGGCGCGCTCGCTCTCACGGGCCGGGCAGGTGACCGTCAAGGACGGCCGGCTGGCGCTGCTGACCAGCTACGGCCGGGAGATCGACAGCGCACCGGTGGGGACCGTGAGCACGGGCAGAGCGTGGTTCGCGGGCGGGGACGCGACGGTGGCGCGGGTCAACGGGACGCGGTACCGGCTGACGATGCCGCGGCGCCCGGGGAAACCCGACGAGGCCGGCCCCGCGCGCCGGTTCCTCGACGCGCTGCGCGGCGCGGGCGGGCGCGGCTGACGGAGCGGCACCGCCGGGACACCGCGAGTTGCGGAGCCGTACCCCCTGAGCGACATTGGAGTCACGTCACTCATGGTTTACCGGCGGTGACACTGTGATTCAGGCCGCCGGCCCGGAATCAGCAGTCAGCCAATCTGCTGGATCCGTTTCTTCGTCTTCTTCCGGACCTATTTCGGGGAGTCGCAGCCGTGATCAGCGAGCCAAGCAGGCACTGCACGGTGGAGCTCCAGGCCCTGCCGTCGCGGATCGGTCAGGTCCGCAGAATCATCTCGGCGCAGTTGCGCTACTGGCATCTCGATCCCTTGATCGACCAGGCAGCGCTAGGCGTCACTGAACTGCTGACCAATGTCCACCGGCATGCACAGCCGGACAAATCATGCACCGTCGAGATCGAGTTGCTCCTCGAACGGCTGACGGTGTCCGTCCATGACCACGACCCACGGCTGCCGACCGTGCGCGACGCCGACGACTCCAGTACATCGGGGCGCGGACTCGCACTGATTGCCGCGGTCAGCGAGAGCTGGGGTGTCCGCCCCCGGGGCGGAGCCGGAAAGATCGTCTGGTTCACTCTTCCGGCCCCTTCCCTGTTCGCCGTCCAGCCACCGCATTCGGTGTACGGGGCGACGACCGACGGACCGTTCGACCTGAGCGGCATCATGTCGCCGGAGGGTGTGCGGCCCTCGGTGGCACGGTCGGTGTCGGTCGGCTGAAACGGCAGGAGCGGGGCGCCACTTGAGGCGTCCCGCTCCTGCCGTGTCCGGCCCGGACGATCCGGTTCCGGCTAGTCGGCGGCGACGGCCCGGAGCACATTGAGCCTTGCCGCCCGCCTGGCCGGCCGCCAGCCGGCCAGGGCGCCCGCGGTGACGCCCACCAGGGCGATCAGCAGGAGTCTGAACGGCGGGAGGGCGAAGGCGAACGCCGTGTCGCCCGCCCCTTCGGACGCCTTGACCAGCACCCAGCCGAGGGCGCCGCCCAGCAGCACACCGCCCGCCGTGCCGAACGCGGCGACCAGGACGGACTCCCAGCGGACCATGGCCCGCAGCTGCCGCCTGGTCTGTCCGACAGCCCGCAGCAGCCCCAGTTCCCTGGTGCGTTCGTGGATGGCCAGCGTGAGGGTGTTCGCGATGCCGAGCAGCGCGATGAGCACGGCGAGCGCCAGCAGCGCGTAGACCAGGGTCAGCATCATGTCGATGCCGCCGGCCGAGGACTGTGCGTACTCGCCGCGGGTCTGCACGTCCGGGTTCCCGTACGCCGCCGCGGTCTTCGCGACCGCCGCCTTCCCTTCGGCGGTGGACACCCCGCTCTTGAAGGACACGGCGATCAGCGAGTCGGAGTCCTGGGCGCGGTGAGGTGCCCAGGCCTGCCGGGTGATCACGTAGTCCCCGGCCAGTTCCGACTGCCCGAAGACGGCGCGGACGGTGAACGTCCGTTGCTTCCCGTCGGTGAAGGTGAGCCGCGCGGTGGAGCCCGTGCGCAGATGGCGCTTGCTCGCCTCGGTGCCGGAGACGGCGATGCCGTTCGTACCGAGCGACTTCATGGACCCGTCGACCTTGCCCAGGTGGAAGACCCTGGCGAGCGCGGCCGGGTCGGTGACGGTGAGGGCGCGCCCGGAGCCGTTGACCTCCGCGACGCCCTTGCCGAGGCCGACCGCGGTGTCCACGTCCGGCAGCCGGCCGACGGCCGGGGCCAGCCGCGGGCTGAGCCCGCTGCCGCCGGCCCCGAAGGCGGGTGCGCTGATGGCTACGTCACCGGCGAAGGAACGGTCGACCGTCTGGTTCATGGTGGCCTTCAGCGAGGCTCCGAACACCGTGAAGAGCGAGACCACCGCGACACCGATCATCAGGGCGGTGGCGGTCGACGCGGTCCGCCGGGGACTGCGCAGCGCGTTGCGCCGGGCGAGGTGTCCGGTGGCGCCGCGCAGCCGGCCGAGCGGCGCCCCGAGGAAGCGGACGGCGTACGAGGAGGCGGCCGGCCCGAGTACGACGAACGCGGCGGGCGCAAGCACCGCGCCGGTGGCCGACAGCCAGACGGACGGGTTGGCCGCCGCACTCAGGATCACGGCGACGGCGGCGAGCAGCAGCCCCAGACCGGTGACGGCACGGGTCCGGGAGGCCGCCGAGTCGTCGACGGCGGTTTCCCGCAGGGCCGCGAGCGGTGCGGTGCGTCCGGCGTGGACGGCGGGCACCAGGGCGGAGCCGACGCAGACGACGACGCCGACGGCGAGCGGCAGCAGCATGGACACACCGCTGATGACGAGGGAACCCTCGGGGAACGGGAATCCGATCGCCGGGAAGAGCGCCTGGAGTCCGGCGGCGATACCGATGCCGCCGGCCAGACCTGCGGCGGAGGCGATCATGCCGACGACCGTCGCCTCCACGAGCGTCGAGCCGAGGATCTGCCGCCGGGAGGCCCCGAGAGCGCGCAGCAGGGCGTTCTCCCGGGTGCGCTGGGCGACGACGATGGCGAAGGTGTTGTGGATGGAGAAGGTCGCGACCAGGAGCACGATGCCGGAGAACACCAGCAGCAGCGTGGTGAACAGGCTGAGGAAGGCGCCGGAGACCATGTCCTGGTTCTCGGCCGCCGAGGCCTGTCCGGTGATGGCCTCGGTGTGCGGGGGCAGTACGGAGCGCAGCGCGTCCACCAGTTCCCGCTGGCTGGTGCCGGGGCCCGCGCGCACCTGGATGCCCGACGCCTGGCCGGGCTTGGGTGCGAGGTGCTTCTCGGCGTCGGCGAGCGTCATTCCCGTGTACGTGACCTGCGCCATGCCGTCCTCGCCGCCGAAGGTGGCCAGGCCGACGACGGTGACGCGTACCGGGTCGGGGGTGCGCAGCACGGTCGTGTCGCCGATCCTGAGCCCGCCCTTGTCGGCGGTGCCGCGGTTGACGACGACCTCGCCGGGCGCGGCCGGGGCCCGTCCCTCGGCGAGCCGGTAGGGGTTGAGCTTCGGGTCGTCGATCCAGTTGCCCGCGAGGGTGGGCGGGCCCTGGCCGCCGATGGGCTTGCCGTCGGAGCCGATCAGCTGGCCGGCGCCCTGGATGTCGGGGGCGGCCGCGGCGACCTGGGGCAGTTGCGCGATGCTCCGCACGAGGCCGGTGCTCACCGGCTGCCGGGTGCCCGCGGAGTCGCCGGAGACCGTGACGACGTTGGTGCTGCGGACGACCGCGTCGGTGCCGCTCGCGGCGTTGCCGAACATCGTGTCGAAGCTCGCGCGCAGGGTGTCCCCCATGACGAGCGTTCCGGTGAGGAAGGCGACGCCGAGCAGTACGGCGGTCAGGGTGCCGACGAAGCGGCGCCGGTGGGCGCGGAGCGAGGAGAGGCTGAGGCGCACGGCGGCGCCGGTGCTGTTCATGGCGTGCCCCGGGTGTCCGGCGCGCTGTCCGACGCGGGGTCGAACGCCTTGAGGCGGTCGAGCACGCGTTCGGCGGTGGGGGCCGGCATCCGGTCGACGAGTCTGCCGTCGGCCAGGAAGACGACCTCGTCCGCGTGGGCGGCGGCGACCGGGTCATGGGTGACCATGACGACGGTGCGGCCGGTCTGGCGGACGGTACGGCCGAGCAGCCGCAGCACCTCCTGGCCGGAGCGCGAGTCGAGGTTGCCGGTCGGTTCGTCGGCGAAGACGACTTCGGGACCGCCCGCGAAGGCGCGGGCCACGGCGACCCGCTGCTGCTGGCCGCCGGAGAGTTCGCTGGGCCGGTGGTGCAGGCGGTCCCGCAGCCCGACGCTGTCGATGAGCGCGTCCAGCAGTGCCGGGTCGGGCCGCTCCCCCGCCAGGTCCAGGGGGAGCGTGATGTTCTCGGCGACCGTCAGCGTCGGCAGGAGGTTGAAGGCCTGGAAGACGAATCCGATGCGCCGGCGGCGCAACAGGGTGAGCCTGCGGTCGTCGAGGGTGCCGAGTTCGGTGTCGCCGATGTACGCCGCCCCCGCGGTGAGGGTGTCGAGCCCGGCGGCGCAGTGCATCAGGGTGGACTTGCCGGAGCCGGAGGGCCCCATGATCGCGGTGAAGCGGCCGGCCGGAAAGTCGACGCTCACCCCGTCCAGGGCCCTGACTTCGGTGTCGCCCGTGCCGTAGAGCTTCACGGCGTCGACGACCCGGGCGGCGGTCGCGGTGCCGATGGCCGCGACGGTGGCGGTCATGCCGGACCGCCCTTGCCGCGGGTGCCGAACTGCTCGTCGAGGACGGAGAGGCGGCGCCAGTACTCGTCCTCGTCGATCTCCCCGTCCGCGAAGCGGCGGCCGAGCATGGTGATCGGCGAGGGTTCGGCAGGGCCGCCCTGCATCGGCGGGCCCTGCCAGGGGCCGCGCCGGCCGCGCCAGACCGTGCGGCGCAGGACCGTGACGACGGTGATGACGACGGCTGCCCAGACGAGCGGGAACAGGAAGATCCACGGTCCGGGTCCGCCATGGAGGGCCAGGGTGTTCATCTCGGTCAGCTCCTCGGTTCAGGGTGCTCGTTCACGTTCTTCTGTCGCTTCCGAGCCTGTCTCCGGGGAGGGGTCCGTGTCGTCGTACGGCCAGCGGCAGTACACGTACCCCCTCGGGAGTAGACGGCGGTCCGGCGGCTGCTCCCGCCCGTCGTTCACCACCCTGGTCCCCCGTACCTACTAGGGCCTGTATTGGGTTGTCACGCGGAAGAAGGAGCGGGGCTGGATGCGTGCGATCGCAAGGCGCCGGAGCGCCCTTGTAGCGGAGCTACCAGGGCGTTTTCGGCAACGCTGCGAGCGGGCGTGCCCAGCCCCGTGACGCCGCGTGACAACCCAATACAGGCCCTAGTACGTCCAGTGGGTTCATGAGCACTCCGGACCGTCTGATCGAAGCCACCCAGGAGCTCCTGTGGGAGCGCGGCTATGTGGGTACGAGCCCCAAGGCCATCCAGCAGCACACGGGCGCCGGCCAGGGCAGCATGTACCACCACTTCAGCGGCAAGCCCGATCTGGCTCTCACCGCCATCCGGCGCACGGCCGCCGAGATGCGCGCGGCGGCCGGCCGCACCTTCGACTCCCCCGGCTCGGCGTACGTGCGGATCTCGCGCTACCTGATGCGTGAACGCGCCGTGCTGCGGGGCTGCCCGGTGGGGCGGCTGACGATGGACCCGGAGGTCATCGCGAGCGGCGAACTGCGGGCACCCGTCGACGAGACGATCGCGTGGCTGCGCGGCAGGCTGACCGCGATCGTCCAGGAGGGCCTGGAGCGCGGCGAGTTCACCCGCCCTCCGGTGCCGGACGACATCGCGGCGACGATCGTCGCGACGGTGCAGGGCGGCTACGTACTGGCCCGCGCCTCGGGTTCGGCGGATGCCTTCGACGCGTCCGTCCGCGGACTGCTCGCGCTGCTCGGGCCCCGTACGGATGCCGCCTGACCCCGGGACGCGTGGCCATGGACCGGCCTGCGACAGGTGAACGGGCGCGTTCGGCGGGATCGCGGCCCCGCCGTCACGCAGCCCTCCGCCCGTCTCCCGTCCCTCAGGCGAGCGCGCCCAGGGGGTCGTCCAGCACCGGCTGCCAGGCCAGCTCCGCCGCACCGACCAGGCTGTTGTGGTCAAGGGTGCAGGGCAGGATCGGCACACTGCCGCTGCGCCCCCACAGGCTGCGGTCGGCGACCACGGCCCGCAGCCGTTCCGGGTCGGCGTCGAGCAGCGCGCGGTGCAGTCCGCCGAGGATGATCCGGTCCGGGTTGAGGATGTTGACCAGCCCGGCGAGGCCGAGGCCCAGCCGGTCGATCAGCTCCTCCGCGGCGACCCGCACCGCCACGTCGCCGTACTCGTTGCGCAGCAGGTCCCCGGACTGCTTGAGGAGCGACTCCTCGGGGCCCGGTGCGCGCCCGGCCGCCGTGAGGAAGGCGAGCGGGTCGGTCTCGACGTCGAGACAGCCGCGGCCGCCGCAGTGGCAGGGCCGGCCCTCCGGGTTCACCGTGAGATGGCCGACCTCCAGGGCCAGCCCCGAACTCCCGCTGTGCAGGCGGCCGTCCAGGACGAGCGCCCCGCCGACACCGCGGTGTCCGGTGGCCACGCAGAGCAGATGCTGCGCGCCGCGCCCGGCCCCGTGCCGGTGCTCGGCGAGCGCGGCGAGGTTGACGTCGTTTCCGGTGAACGCCGGTCCCGCGATGCCCGCTTCGCGGACACATGTGGCGAAGATCTCGCGGACCGGGGCGCCCGCGGGCCAGGCGATGTGGAGCGGGTTGAGGGCGGTGCCCTCCGGCTCGGCGACCGCGGACGGCACGGCGAGCCCCGCCCCCACACACCTCAGCCCGCTGTCCCGCAGCAACCGGGCGCAGTCGTCCACGACTTCACCGATGACCTGCGCCGGGTCCGCCGTGATGGTGACGCACCCCGGGGCGGTCGCGACGAGCCTGCCGCCGAGCCCGACCAGCGCGGCCCGGAAGCCGTCCGCGTGGACCTGGGCCGCGACGGCCACCGGCCCGGACTCCCGCACCGCAAGCCGGTGCGAGGGACGCCCCTGCGAGCCCGCGGCCGAACCGGGGCTCGAGTCCACCCTGATCAGGCCGAGCGCCTCCAGCTCCGCAGCGACCGCACCCGCCGTGGCACGGGTGACACCGAGCTCCGAGGTGAGGACCGCACGGGTGGGCGCTCGTCCGGTATGGACCAGTTCCAGCGCGGGCCCGAGCGCGCTGCGGCCCCTCTCCAACTTCGTCCGGGTGGTGGTCACCTTGCCGTTCATGGGGGCGAGTCTCCCATGATCCGGAGGTGTTGCGGACGCCGTGGTGGCCGGGTTCCTCCCCTGCGCGGCCACGGCCGTCGGCCGTCTTGCGCCCGTTGTCGGCGGGCCTCTATGCTGACTTTGTGCCGCAACTAAACAAACTGCGGACGGCCCTGCCGGGGGGACCGGGCGGCAACCCCGCCCCACCCTCGTCCTCCCGTCTCCGCACCGCTCTGACCGTGTTCTTCGCCCTCGACGGGTTCCTCTTCGCCGGCTGGGTGGTCCGCATCCCGGCCATCAAGCAGCAGACCGGCGCCTCGGCCGCCACCCTCGGCCTCGCACTCCTCGGCGTATCCGCCGGCGCCGTGATCACCATGATGCTCACCGGCAGGCTCTGCCACCGCTTCGGCAGCCACGCGGTGACCGTGGTGTGCGGAGTACTGCTCCCGCTCAGCATCGCGCTGCCCGCGCAGACCCATTCGGCACTCTCGCTCGGCCTGGTGCTGCTGGTGTTCGGCGCCGCGTACGGCGGGATGAACGTGGCGATGAACAGCGCCGCGGTGGATCTGGTCACCGCCCTGCGGCGCCCCGTGATGCCCAGTTTCCATGCCGCGTTCAGTCTCGGCGGCATGGTCGGTGCCGGGCTCGGCGGGCTGGTGGCCGGCGGCCTCTCGCCCGCCGCACACCTTCTCCTCCTGACCGGATTCGGACTGCTGGTGACGGCCGTGGCGGGCCCGGTTCTGCTGCGGCACACGGTCGCGAAGCCCGCGGCGGAGGCTGCCGCGAGCGCGGAGCGCCCCAAGCGCCTGGACGGACGGGCGCGCCGCGTGGTGCTGCTCTTCGGCATGATCGCGCTCTGCACGGCGTACGGCGAGGGCGCCCTGGCCGACTGGGGCGCGCTCCACCTGGAACAGGACCTGCACTCCCATCCCGGGATCGCGGCGGCGGGCTACTCGCTGTTCGCCATGGCCATGACGGCTGGCAGGCTCAGCGGCACGGCGCTCCTCGAACGGCTCGGCCAGACCCGGACCCTGGTCGCGGGCGGCGGCACCGCCGCGGCGGGCATGCTGCTCGGTTCGCTCGCCCCGACCACCTGGCTCGCGCTCCTCGGGTTCGCCGTCACCGGGCTCGGCCTGGCCAACATCTTCCCGGTCGCGGTCAGCAGGGCCGGCGAGCTGGCGGGTCCCGGCGGAGTGGCCGCGGCCTCCACGCTCGGATACGGCGGAATGCTGCTCGGACCGCCCGCGATCGGCTTCCTGACCGACTGGTTCTCGCTGCCGGCGGCTCTCACCACGGTGGCCCTGCTTGCGGCGGCCGCGGCGGCGCTGGGGTACGGCGCCCGAAACGTGGCGCACACCTGAGCAAGTGCTCACATGATCAAGTAAGTAGCGGTACTCAGGCAGAAACGGTTCCCCGGACGCACCATGGAGAAGTCAGCCACCAACGGGGAGCAACGATGAACAAGCCGGTCATATCCAAGCAGCGCCTTCGCACAGTCGCACGCCTGACCTTCGGCAACGCCGCCTCACTGATCTATCTGGGAGTGGTGGCGGCCACCGCCGTGTTCGTCACCGTGGACATCCTGTTCGTCACCCACGAGGACGCCTCGTTCTCCGGGGTCTGGCTCTTCCTCCTGGCGGCGCCCACCGTGTTCGTCTTCCTCCTCGGCAGCTCGATGTGGGGCGCGGAGGCGGTCGGGCCCGACTGGTACCTGTACCTGGCCCTGGCCGTGTCCGTGCTGGTGCAGTCGTTCGTCCTCGGCTGGTTCGTACGCCTGCTGCGCGGCGGTGCCGGGCGGACGCGTTCCGCCCACCCCCAGGGCGTCTGACCACTGGCACAATCCCTGCCACGGAGATCGCGGAGCACATCAACACCCTGGCCTGCGAAGGCCGGTTGCTGGCGGAAGCCGCGCAGGAGGCAGGAACCGGGGCGCCCGTGCCGACGTGTCCGGGCTGGCGGGTGCGGGACCTGCTCCGGCACGCCGCGATGGTCCACACCTGGGCGGCCGCCTTCGTGGCCGAGGGACACACCACGTACGTCCCCGACGCCGGGGAGCCCGACCTGGACGGGCCCGCGCTGCTCGACCGGTTCCGCGAGGGACACCGCCGGCTGGTGGACGTCCTGGACGGCGCGCCGCCGGACGTGACGTGCTGGACCTTCTTCGCCGCGCCGTCGCCGCTCGCGTTCTGGGCACGGCGGCAGGCGCACGAGACCACGATCCACCGGGTGGACGCGGAGCGGGCACGCGGCGGGGCCCTGTCCCCCGTGGCAGCCCCTCACGCCGTGGACGGCGTCGACGAACTGCTCCGCGGTTTCCACACCCGCCCGAAGAGCCGGCTGCGTACCGAGGTGCCCCGCACGCTGCGGGTGCGGGCCACGGACACCGGCACGGTCTGGACCGTACAGCTCTCGGCGGAGCCGCCGCGGGCCGTGCGCGGGACCGCCGGGGCGCCGACGGGCCGCGCCGCGGACTGCGAGTTGAGCGCCACGGCCCAGGAGCTCTGTCTCTCGCTCCGGAACCGGCTGCCGCTCTCCGCCCTGACCGTGACCGGCGATCCCGGTCTCGCCCGGCTGTGGCGCGAGAACTCCGCGGTCACCTGGTCCTGAGCCGGCGCCCCCTTCAGCGGAAGGAGGCGCCGCTTCGCGTTCGGGGCGGGACATCCCGGCCGCGCACGGGTGGGAAGCGCTCCGCCCCCGTACGGGGTGGGGTTGTCCGCCGCCACCGCTCCTGTGACACTTCGGACATGGGACACCGAAGCCAGGCCGACCGTGACGCCATGACCGTCGAGATCGGCTTCGCCGTGCTGACCGGAGCCCTGATGGCCGCCGCGGCGTTCATCGTGGTCTGCGTCCCCACCGTGTTCCTCGCACCGCACGGCGGCCTGCGGTCCGCGTTGCTGATGATCGCGGCCGGCGTGGCCGGGCTCGTCCTCGTGGGGCGGGTCATCGACGTGCTGTGGCGGTTCGGCCGCCGGGACACCGCCGTCGAGATCGGTCCGGCGGGTGGTCCGCCGGCGCCGGCTCAGCCCAGCCAGCCGGGGCGTACGAGCCCCGACTCGTAGGCGAGCACGACCAGTTGGGCCCGGTCGCGGGCACCGAGCTTCACCATGGTACGGCTCACATGGGTCTTGGCCGTGAGCGGGCTGACGACGAGCCGGCGGGCGATCTCCTCATTGGAGAGCCCTATGCCGACCAGAGCCATCACTTCCCGTTCCCGTTCCGTCAGTTCACTCAGGCCCGGCGCGGCAGCGGGTTCCTTGGAGCGGGCCGCGAACTCGGCGATCAGGCGACGGGTGACACCCGGGGACAGCAGCGCGTCACCGGCGACCACCGCCCGGACGGCCCGCAGCAGCTCTTCCGGCTCGGTGTCCTTCACCAGAAAGCCGGAGGCTCCGGAACGGATCGCCTCGAAGACGTACTCGTCGAGTTCGAAGGTGGTGAGCATGACCACCTTCACCTCGTTCAGCGCGGGGTCCTCGGTGATCGCGCGGGTCGCGGCGAGGCCGTCGAGATGCGGCATCCGGATGTCCATCAGCACGGTGTCCGGCCGCAGTTCGCGCACCAGGCGGACGGCCTCCCCGCCGTCGGCGGCCTCGCCGGCCACCTCGATGTCCGGCTGGGCGTCCAGGAGCGCCCGGAATCCCGCCCGGACCAGCAGCTGGTCATCGGCGAGCAGTACGCGAATCACGGTGTCTCCTTCTGGTGCGGTGCCCCGTCGGTCCCGCCGGCCGGCAGGGGGAGTTCGGCGCGTACCCGGAAGCCGCCGTCGGGGCGGGTCCCGGCCTCGATCGTGCCACCCAGCGCCGCGGCCCGCTCCCGCATGCCCGCCAGCCCGTTGCCGCTGCCCCCGGCGTCCGTGCCGGTGGCCGGTCCCCGGTCGTCGACACGGAGCCGGATGCGGCCCGGCTCGTAACCGATCCGGACCTCGGCGGTACGCGAACCCGAGTGCCGCACCACATTGGTCAGCGCCTCCTGCACGATCCGGAACGCGGCCAGGTCCGCGCCGGGCGGCACGGCGCCGCGTGCGCCGTCCGTCGTGACGGTGACGGTCAGTCCGGCGCTCGCGGCCTGCTCCACCAGTTCGGGCAGCCGGTCGAGTCCGGGCGCCGGCGTCCTGGGCGCGTCCCCGGGGGTGCGCAGCGTGTCGAGGACCTGTCTGACCTCGCCGAGCGCCTCCTTGCTGGCGGCCTTGATGGTGGTGAGCGCCGTGCGGGCCTGTTCGGGGTCGGAGTCGAGCAGGGCGAGGCCGACCCCGGCCTGGACGTTGATGACGGAGATGCTGTGCGCGAGGACGTCGTGGAGCTCCCGGGCCATCCGCAGCCGCTCCTCGTCGGCCCGCCGTTTCTCCGCGGTCGCCCGTTCCATCCGCTGGGCGGCCCACTGTTCGCGGCGTACGCGGACGAACTCCGCGGCGGCGACGATGGCCACCACCCAGGCGGCGACCCCGACTTCCTGCCCCCAGGGCGGGGCCGAGTCGCCGGAGGGCGGCAGCCAGCGGTAGAGCCAGTGGGCGACCAGGAGGTGCCCCAGCCACACCATGCCGACCGCCGACCACGCGGCCCTTCGGTGTCCGGAGACGACGGCACTGAAGCAGCCCACGGCGACGGCCAGGAAGACGGGTCCGTACGGGTATCCGGCACCGAGATAGACCATCGCCGCGGCCGAACTCACGAAGACGGCCACGACGGGGTGACGGTGGCGCACCAGGAGCACGGCCACGGAGACGAGGAGCAGAAGCCGGGCGAAGAGGTCCAGCGGGGCCTTCTCGCCGAGCTGACCGTGGGCCGCGATACTCGATCCGACCATGACGACGACGCCGAGCAGCAGGGTCGACAGCCAGGGCAGGCGGGCGGCGGACCGACCCCGCACCCCGGTCAGCCAGCGCGGCGGCTCACTGTGGCTCCAGGGCGCGCCGGGGCCGCGGTAGTCCGTCGTCGCGCCGTCCGGTTCCCCGTGCGCCCAGGGCCGTCGCCGCGGTGGTCCGCCCTGTTCCCCAGGGGGACCGCCGCCTGCCTGTGAGCGCTGCTCTTCCATGCCGGCCACGCTAGACCGCGGACCACCGCGAGGGCGTCCGCCGGGCGTGGTGATCACCCGTACTCCCTGTGGAGTACGGCGAACGGGGAGGGCCGGGGCGCGGAGCCAGGTGGTGCGAGGCGGCCGGGGCGCGGCCGGCCCCCTGGACAGCCGGGATCAGGTGCGCCCGGGGGCGGCGCGTTCTCAGCGCCGCCCCCGGCCCGCCGTGCCGGTGCCGCCGCGGACGGCGGTGCCGAGCAGGCCGACCGTGCGGGCCAGCTCCACGACGGCATGGCGGAAGAAGACGTCCCTGGCCTCCACGACCCGGTTGAACTGGCCGAAGACCTCGAACGACACCAGCCCGAACAGCTGCGACCAGGTGGCGACGATCGATACGGCGACCTCGGGGGGCAGGCCGGGGGCCAGGTCGGCGGCGAGCCTCTCGGCCTCGGGACGCAGCTCCGCGGCGAGCGGCGGCAGCGCGAGCCCCGCCTCGCGGTGGGCGTCCTCGACAACGGCGATGAGGACGCGGCCGACGCGCGACGCGGGTCCGATGGTGGCCTGCGGCGCCGTGTAGCCGGGCACCGGCGAACCGTAGATCAGGGCGTACTCATGGGGGTGTGCCAGCGCCCAGCCCCGTACGGCACAGGCGACCGCGACCCAGCGTGCCAGATGGGCGGCGGGCGCAGGCCGGCCCGGGGCGCCGGGCCGGGCGGCGCTCTCGGCGGCCTCGCCCACGGAGTCGTACGCATCGACGATCAGGGCCGTGAGCAGTTCGTCGCGGCTGGGGAAATAGCGGTAGAGGGCGGAGGAGACCATGCCGAGCTCGCGCGCCACCGCGCGCAGCGAGAGTTTCGCCGCCCCCTCGGCCGCGAGCTGCCTGCGCGCCTCGTCCTTGATGGCGGCGGTGACCTCGATACGGGCCCGTTCCCTGGCTCCTCGGATAGCGCTCATGAATCTCAGTCTGCCACGCGACCGGAGCGGCGACCTACAACGAGAGCAGTGCTCTTGATTTTGGACACCACTCTCGTGCACACTGATCTCAAGCGAGAGCACCGCTCTCTCAAGCAGTGGGGGTCATCATGTCGCAGGCTTACTACCTTCAGGGAAGCCCGCTCACCGTCCGCCTGAACAGCTTCGTCGGCCGCCTCGCCCGGCACGGCGTCACTCTGCTCGGCACGCAGGAGATGTCGGTCCGCGGACGCAAGAGCGGCCGGCTGCAGCGCATCCCCGTCAACCCGCACACCTACGAGGGCGCGCAGTACCTGGTCTCGGCCCGTGGCCACTCGCAGTGGGTGCGCAACATGCGGGCCGCGGGCGGCGGCGAACTGCGCAAGGGCCGCAGCAACCGCGTATTCACTGCCGTGGAGATCGCGGACGACGCGTACAAGGCGGTCGTCGTCCGCGCCTACCTGAAGCGCTGGGGCTGGGAGGTCAACCAGTACTTCAAGGGCATCACGGCGAAGTCCACGGATGCCGAACTCCTCGCGGCCTGCCCCGACCACCCCGTCTTCCGGATCACCGTCGAGGACTGAGCGGCCGGCCCCGACAGGCCCCTCCCCCGCACCGCCTCGGCCGGATCCCGCGAGTGCCGGATCCGGCCGGACGTCCGCCGTTCCCCCGGGGAGCGGCGGTGGTTACTTGCGGTCCATCGTGGACAGGGCCCGCTGCGCCAGCGGGTGCGAACGGACCAGCTCGGCGAGCGAGGTCGTTCCCCGGGTGATCCCCGCGAACGCGTTCCACGCCGGACGGAATCCGGTCAGCACCGCGTGCAGCACCCCCGGGCGGCGCTCGAAGAGCTTCAGCATGCGCCGCCCCACGCTCATCTCGACGCCCAGTCCGGCCTTGATGGCGAAGGCGTAGTTGAGCGCCTGACGGCGGGCGTCCACGGCGTCGTGCGACTCCGCGACCCGGACCGCCCACTCCCCGGCGAGCCGCCCCGAACGCAGCGCGAACGAGATGCCCTCGCGGGTCCACGGCTCCAGCAGACCTGCCGCGTCACCGCACACGAGCACCCGGCCGCGCGACAGCGGCGAGTCGTCACTGCGGCAGCGCGTCAGATGGCCGGAGGAGATCTTCGGTTCGAAGCCGGCCAGACCGAGCCGTGCGACGAAGTCCTCCAGGTACCTCTTGGTGCCGCCGCCGTCGCCGCGCGCCGAGATCACACCGACCGTCAGCGTGTCGCCCTTGGGGAAGACCCAGCCGTAACTCCCCGGCATGGGGCCCCAGTCGATCAGCACCCGGCCGGCCCAGTCCTCCGCGACCGTCTGCGGAACGGGGATCTCCGCCTCCAGGCCCAGGTCCACCTGGTCGAGTTTCACCCCGACGTGTGCTCCTATCCGCCCGGCACTGCCGTCCGCGCCGACCACCGCACGGGCCAGGACGGTCTCGCCGCCGGACAGCACGACCGCGACCGTGCGCCGGTCCGGCACCGCGGCGCCGTGCTGCTCCACCCGGGACACCGTCGCGCCGGTGCGCAGTTCGGCTCCGGCCTTCTGCGCCTCCTCGACCAGACCCGCGTCGAACTCGGGGCGGTTGATCAGCCCGAAGAGCATGCGCTTGGAGCGGCGGGTCCGCGCGAGCCTGCCGTTCAGCGAGAACGTGACCGCGTGAATCCGGTCCCGCAACGGCAGTTCGAACCCGGGCGGCAGCGAATCACGCGAATACCCGATGATGCCACCGCCACATGTTTTGTAACGGGGCAGTTCCGCCTTCTCCAGCAGCAGCACCCGACGGCCGGCGACCGCCGCCGCATATGCCGCGGAGGCTCCCGCCGGTCCGGCGCCGACTACGACGACATCCCACACGGACGAGTCTTCGTGCTCATGTCCGGCGTCTGCGTTCTCGCTGCTCACGATGTGCTTCTGCTCCCGATCCGACCAGTGGCCCAAGCTGCTCACGGCATCCTACGGCGCGTTCCGCCCGACCCCTGCTGTGGGAGGATCGGCCGTGCCTCCGTCGTAACCACAACGCCGCATTCGCGGCGTTCAAGTACACGGATTCGTACACATAACGTCGCACCTGCTAGGAGCGTGCCCATGACCGCCCATCCGATTTCCGAGACCATCGCCTCACTGATGCCCCGCGCCAAGGCGGAGCTCGCCGAGCTGGTGGCCTTCCAGTCGGTGGCGGATCCCGCGGTGTACCCGAGAAGCGAGTGCGACGCCGCCGCCGAATGGGTCGCCGGGGCGCTGCGCGCCGAGGACTTCCAGGACGTCGCCCTGCTCGACACCCCGGACGGCAGCCGGTCCGTCTACGGCTTCATGCCCGGTCCCGCCGGGGCGCCCACCGTGCTGCTCTACGCGCACTACGACGTGCAGCCGCCGCTCGACGAGTCCGCCTGGCTGTCCCCGCCCTTCGAGCTGACGGAACGTGACGGCCGCTGGTTCGGCCGGGGCTCGGCCGACTGCAAGGGCGGCTTCGTCATGCACCTCCTCGCGCTGCGCGCCCTCAAGGCGAACGGCGGGGTGCCGGTCTCCGTGAAGGTGATCGCCGAGGGCTCGGAGGAGCAGGGCACCGGAGGTCTGGAGCAGTACGCGCAGGCGCATCCGGAGCTGCTCGCCGCCGACACCGTCGTGATCGGCGACACCGGCAACTTCCGGGTCGGTCTGCCCACGGTCACCTCGACCCTGCGCGGGATGACGATGCTGCGGGTGCGGCTCGACACCCTCGAAGGGAACCTGCACTCCGGGCAGTTCGGCGGCGCAGCGCCCGACGCGCTGGCCGCGATGATCCAGTTGCTCGCGTCGCTGCGCGCCGAGGACGGTACGACGACCGTCGACGGCCTCACCACCGGGGCGAAGTGGGACGGTCTCCAGTACCCCGAGGCCGAGTTCCGCAAGGACGCGAAGGTCCTCGATGGGGTGGAACTCATCAGCACCGGTACCGTCGCGGACCGGATCTGGGCGCGGCCGGCCGTCACGGTGATCGGCATCGACTGCCCGCCGGTCGTCGGCGCGACACCCTCGGTGCAGGCGAGCGCGCGGGCACAGATCAGCCTTCGGGTGCCGCCGGGCGTCGACGCCGACGAGGCGACGAAGCTGCTCACCGCGCATCTGCGGTCGCGCGCGCCGTGGGGCGCCCGGGTCTCGGTCGAGCAGGTGGGCCAGGGGCAGCCGTTCCGCGCCGACGTCTCCAGCCCGGCGTACGCGGCGATGGCGGATGCCATGCGGGCCGCGTACCCCGGACAGGAGATGCAGTCCTGCGGCATGGGCGGCTCGATCCCGCTCTGCAACACGCTCGCCTCGCTGTACCCGGAGGCGGAGATCCTGCTGATAGGACTGAGTGAGCCCGAGGCGCAGATCCACGCGGTGAACGAGAGCGTGTCGCCCGAGGAACTGGAGCGGATGTCAGTGGCCGAGGCGCTGTTCCTGCAGAACTACGCCGCCTCCAAGAAGGCCTGAGCCGCCCGCCCGCGTCCCGTCGGGCCGGGCAGGCCGCTCAACGCCTCCCGTGCCCGCCGCCGCTACGCGTTGAGCGAAGCGCGCCCAGAGCGTAGATCCGTGCGGCGGACGTCCGCCGCTGCGTACGTTCGTCGCATGGATCTCGTCGAAGTGCTTCCCCGACTGCACATGTTCCGTTTCCCGATCGGGCAGGCGTACCTCTGGCGCGACGGGGCGGAGCTGACCCTGATCGACGCGGGCGACATCGACGCCGCGCCCGCCATCGAGTACGCGGTGCGCGGTCTCGGTCTTGACCCCGCCCGCATCTCCCGCATCGTCATCACACACGGCCACCGCGACCACTACGGCGCCGCCCAGGAGCTCGCCGACCGCCACGGCGCCGAGATCCTGGCGCACCGGCTCGACGCCCCGGTGATCCGGGGCGAGGAGGAGATCGGCGACCCGGTGCTGCTCGACTGGGAGGTTCCGTTGTACGAGCACGGGCTGACCGTTCCGGTGGCCCCCGCGACCCGGGTCGACCGCGAGCTCTCCGACGGCTCGACGATCGACTTCGGCGGCGGTGCCCGGGTGATCCACTCCCCCGGCCACACCCCGGGTTCCATCGGTGTCCATCTCCCCGCGCACGGGGTGCTGTTCACCGGGGACTGCGTGGCCGGCGTGGGGCAGGTCATGCTGGGCGTCTTCAACATCGACCGCGAGCAGGCCGTGGCCTCGTTCCAGCGGCTGGCGGCGCTGGAACCGGCCACGGCCTGCTTCGGCCACGGTGATCCCGTCACCGTCGGCACCGCCGCGGTACTGCGCACCTCAGCCGACCGGGACTCCGGCCTCCAGGTTGAACACCGCTGACTGTTCGCGGGCCCGCAGCGCCCAGCGCAGCCGTTCGTACCGGGTGGGCGGCAGCATGGCGGCCGCCTCCGCCTCGGTGACGAACCGCCAGCCGCGCAGTTCGGAGCCGGGTAGCGTCAGCCGCTCGGCGTCCCGGCCCGGCAGCAGGCCTCCGTCGAAGAGCAGCCGCAGCCCACCGTATCCGGGCGGATCGGGCGCCTCCCAGTCGATGACGAGCAGTTTCGGCACCCGGGCGAGATGTATCCCTATCTCCTCGGCGACCTCCCTGATCCCGGCCTGCGCCGGGGCCTCGCCGGACTCCACGATGCCACCGGGGAACTCCCAGCCGGGTTTGTAGGTGGGGTCGACGAGCAGGACCCGGCCGTCCTCGTCGAAGAGCAGCACCCCGGCCGCGACGGTCTCGGCGGTCGGGTCGGGATCCTGCACGATCTCGCAGGCCGGCGCCGCCCCCGTGTGCAGGGCCTCGGCTATCAGTTCGGCGGTCTCCCGCGGGGTGAGTACGCTGTTGTCGATGGTGTGGGCGTCCCCGGTGATCCAGTCGAGCGCCGACCGGTAGGGCCCGATGTGCTCGTACGCCCACTGCCGGACCTGCTCGCTGCGTTCGGGATCGTCGTCGTCCTCCACTCGGTCGGCGATCCGTTTCCGCAGGATCGTTTCCTCAGGTGAGAGCAGCACATGGCGCACCGGAACGCGCCGGGCGGCGAGCCCTCCGAAGATCTCGTCGCGATACTCCTGTCGCAGCAGCGTCATCGGCACCACCAGTACCCCACCGACCTCGGCGAGCAGGGCCGCCGCGGTGTCCACCACCATGCGCCGCCAGATCGGCAGGTCCTGGAAGTCGGTCACCTCGGCGAGCTTCTTCTGGGGCAGCAGATACCGCAGCCCCGCGCCGGTCAGTTCCGGGTCGTAGAAGGTGCTGTTCGGGATCAGATCGATCAGTTCGCGCGCGGCGCTGGTCTTCCCCGCGCTGAACGCACCGTTGATCCAGACGATCACGATTCCCCCTCTTCCGTAGCCCCCTGAGGCTTGCCCGCAACACCCTGCCGCGAAAACCCGTTTGAGGCGATGCCGTTGCACGAACGCAACCGCGGACGGCCCTCACCGGCGTCCCGAGGGACAGGGAGCGGCGTCCACGGAGCCGTAACGGAGACGGCCGGACGTCGTTGGAGCCGACAGCAGAGAGACCGACAGGGGGTGGACCGTGCTTCGCACCGTGCTTGAGCAGTTCCCCGCAGGAGGCCCGCGGGGCAGTTGGCCGGCGGAGGAGTTCGCGGCGGCCCGCCGCGGCGAGGGTGTCGCTGCGGAGGTCGTAATGGATCTGGAACAGGACGCGTTCCTGGTGGTCGTGCCGCAGCAGTACGCGGACCGGGGCCGCTGACGGCACAGCGGGCACCGCGGGCCGGCGCGGCAGGGCTTCCGGGAACGCGCGGAACACACCCTGGCGCTCAGGGGGTGTCGCCCCGCCAGTCCCACTTGTACGGCTCATTCGCCCTCGGTCCGTACTCGGCTCTGCCGCCGGCCCCGTAGGAGCCGATCTCGGTGATCAGGGCGGAACCGTCCGCGAGGGCGACCTCCGTCCAGCCGGTCACGTCCAGCAGCAGCCCGTCGAGCGGGCCGCCCACCAGCTCCCGGTAGACACGCCCCGGCCGGGGCCCGGGGTCGGGGTCGTCGTGATCGGCGCCGTACACCCGTCGCCGCATGATCTCGTCCATAGCAGCAGGATCGCACCGACCACTGACAACTTCCTCGGCCGGCGGGCCCGAGTGACTCGATCGGAGGCATGTCCGCCCGTCCGGGCCGGGTGCGCACGCAGCTCTGGGCGCGGGAAGGAGGCCCATCATGCACTTCCTGTACCGCCACGACCTCCCGGCCGGTGTCCTCGACGCGGCGGCCGTCCACCTGACCAGGGGCATTCACGGCACGGCCGCCGAATCGGGGATTCTCTCGCCGGCATGTCCGCCCTGGCCGCGCGGGCTTCACCGCGCTGACCTTCGCCGGGACATCCGATGTCCTGTGACACTGCCGGGCGCATCTGACCTGTCGCACGTGCACGCCATGACCCCCTCCTACGGAAGGCAACTCAACACAACCGAACGCGCCTTCTTGGATCCTTCTTGGATATCACGCCCAACCATGGTCCCCGTCAAGGACTTTGACGAGTTGCCGAACAACCGACACCGCCCCCCTTCCAACAGACTTCAACACGCTCTAACGTAATCGCACGCCTTGGCGTGCACATGCCTCAACGAGTCTCGGCACGATTCCGGAGGAACGTAACAATGCGTCGTCTTCCAGTCCGCACAACCCGCTCAGGCCCCCACAGAGTCATCGGAGCGCTGACCACAGGACTCCTGTGTGCGGCGGGGATCGCCTTCCCCGCCGCCGCGGACTCCCCGGGACCCTCCCCCGCCCCGGCGTCCGCCGCCGACGCGCGGGCCGGCAACGATCTCGCTCTCACACCCCCCATGGGGTTCAACAACTGGAACTCGACCCATTGCCGGGCCGAGTTCAACGAGTCGATGGTCAAGGGCATCGCGGATCTCTTCGTCGAGAAGGGCCTCAAGGACGCCGGCTATCAGTTCGTCAATCTGGACGACTGCTGGGCCAAGCCGCAGCGCGATGCGGAAGGCAAGCTGGAGGCCGACCCGGTGCGGTTCCCGAACGGCATCAAGGCCGTCGCGGACTACGTCCACTCGAAGGGGCTCAAGCTGGGCATCTACACCAGCGCGGGCACCAAGACCTGCGACAGTGTCGGCCTTCCCGGCGCACTCGGCCATGAGTACAGCGATGCGCGGCAGTTCGCCGACTGGGGCGTCGACTACCTCAAGTACGACAACTGCAACAACCAGGGTGTCGACGCGAAAGAGCGCTATACGACGATGCGGGACGCGCTTGCCGCCACCGGCCGGCCCATCGTCTACAGCATTTGTGAATGGGGGCAGAACAAGCCCTGGGAATGGGCCGCGGAACTCGGCAATCTCTGGCGCACCACGGGCGACATCAACGACAGCTGGAGCAGCATGCTGTCGATCATGAAGCAGAATCTGCCGCTCGCCGCGGCCGCCGGACCGGGACACTGGAACGACCCCGACATGCTTGAGGTCGGGAACGGCGGGATGACGGACACGGAATACCGCACGCACTTCTCCATGTGGTCGGTGATGGCCGCTCCGCTCCTCATCGGCTCCGATCTGCGCAAGGCGACACCCGAGACGTTCGACATCCTCTCCAACCACGAGGTCATCGCGGTCGACCAGGACCCGCTGGGCAAGCAGGGAACCGTGCTCTCCTCCGACGAGGGGCGCTGGGTCGTTTCCAAGGAGCTGGAGGACGGCAGCCGGGCGGTGGCGCTGTTCAACGAGACCGGGAACGCGCAGCGGATCTCCACGACGGCCGCGGCGACGGGGTTGCCTCGGGCAGCCGCGTACACGATGCGTGATCTGTGGGAACACACGGACTACAACACCGCGGGCGACATCTCGGCGACCGTTCCGGCGCACGGGACCGTGCTGCTGCGTGTCGCCGCCGACAGCGGGTGGGCCGTGCATCCACCGGCCGCCGAACTCGGGTTGAACGGGAGTCCGTTGATCGAAGCCGGACGCACCGCACCGCTGACGACGACGGTCACCGATCTGGGCCGTACGCCTGCTCTGAAGGTCTCGGCGGCCCTCACCGTACCGTCGGGCTGGCAGGTCAGGGCCGGCTCGGCGACGACGGCCGCCGCGCTGCCCACCGGACGGACTCTGACCACGCGCTGGCGGGTGACGGCCCCGGCCGGCACGGCGGCCGGCACGTACGACCTGACGCTCACCGCTCAGTACCGCTCGCCCGCCGGAAAGCGTGTGCGGTCCTCGGTGCCCTTCCAGGCCCATGTAGTGGTGGCGCCACCGGCCGGCGGCGGCTATCTGAGCGATCTGCCACAGCTCTCCGCGTCCAACGGCTACGGGCCGGTCGAGAAGGACACCAGCAACGGTGAGAGCGCGGCGGGCGACGGGAATCCGCTCACCATCGGCGGCGAGGTCTACGCGAAGGGGCTGGGCGTGCACGCGGACAGCACCGTCGAGTACTACGCGGGCGGCGCGTGCGACACCGTGACGGCCCGGGTCGGTGTGGACGACGAGAAGGGCGGCAAGGGAAGTGTGGCCTTCGAGATCTGGGCGGACGGCACCAAGGCGGCCTCGACCGGGGTGCTGACCAACGCGATGCCGGCGCAGCCCGTCTCGGCGGATGTGAGCGGCGCCCAGGTCGTCCGGCTGGTCGTCACCAACGGAGGCGACGGCGACGACTCCGACCACGCGGACTGGGGGGACCTCCGCATCACCTGCTGACCGAATCCCCCTGCCCCCGGCATGCGAGGGAGCGGGCCCGGCACCTCGGGTCCGCCCCTTGCGCGGACAGCGCCGGTCTCATAAGCGGACAGCACCGGTCTCACAATCCGTCGGACAGCCCTTATGATCTGACCGCCTGATCCGCTCCCTGTCGCCCGCCAGGTCGTCAGACCGGGACCACGCCGTCCGCGCCCGCCCGGACCGCGAACGCCGCCGCCGCCGCACCCACCAGCCCCGCGTCGTTGCCCATGACCGCGGGCGTCACCGTGAGCCGCTGGACGAAGGAGAGCGTGGCGTAGCGGCGCAGTGCGCTGCGCAGCGGGGCGAACAGGACGTCGCCCGCGCCGGCCACTCCCCCGCCGATCACCGCGATGTCGATCTCGACGAGCGTGGCCGTCGCGGCGATGCCCGCGGCCAGCGCCTGCGCGGCCCGCTCGAAGGAGGCCGCGGCGACCGCGTCCCCCGCCCTCGCCGCGGCGGCGACCGCCGCGGCCGAGGCGTCACCGTCCGGGCCGGGCCGCCAGCCGCCCTCCAGCGCCCTGCGGGCGATGTTGGGCCCGCTGGCGATGCGCTCGACACAGCCGCGCGAACCGCACGGGCACGGATCGCCGTCCAGGTCGACACTGATGTGCCCGATGTGGCCCGCGTTGCCGCTCGGGCCGGGACGGAGCGTGCCGCCGAGGACGAGCCCGCCGCCGACACCGGTCGACACGACCATGCACAGCGCGTTGTCGTAACCACGTGCCGCGCCCAGCCAGTGCTCGGCCGCGGTCATCGCGACCCCGTCGCCGACCAGCTCGACCGGAAGCCCGCCGGCCGCCCTGCTCACCCGCTCCACCAGCGGGAAGTCCCGCCAGCCGGGAACGTTGACCGGACTGACGGTCCCGGCGGAGGCGTCCACCGGGCCCGCGCTGCCGATCCCGACGACCGATGCCCGCCCCCACAGCGGCGACGCGGTCAGCTCGGCCAGCACATCGCCCACCGCGTCCATCACCCTCTCCCCGCTCTCCCGGGCGGGCGTCGGCCGCTGCGCGCGCACGAGGAGCCTGCCACTGCCGTCCACCAACGCGCCGGCGATCTTGGTGCCGCCGATGTCCAGCGCGGCTACGAGGTCGGTATGCATCGGTGTGGGCTCCGGATGGTGAGGGGGTGGGACCTGCGGCTTCAGTAAATAGTCTGCATAGTCTCCATTCAGCTGACAACGTTGTCCAGGGCCTATGCTCGACGCCACAGCCTCCGGCTCCCTCCGCGGTACTCTCCGCGGCCCCGCCGGACAGCCCCGCACCCGACGACAGGACAGCGCACCGTGGCCGAGACCACCCGTCACCCCGAGCCCCGTTACGGCAACCGGCCGACTATGAAGGATGTGGCCGCGCGTGCCGGAGTGGGGCTCAAGACGGTCTCCCGCGTGGTCAACAGCGAGCCGGGCGTCACGCCCGACACCGAGCGCCGGGTCCAGGAGGCCATCGACGCGCTGGGCTTCCGCCGCAACGACAGTGCGCGCGTGCTGCGCAAGGGCCGTACCGCCTCCATCGGACTCGTCCTGGAGGATCTCGCCGACCCCTTCTACGGGCCGCTGAGCCGCGCCGTGGAGGAGGTCGCCCGCGCGCACGGCGCCCTGCTCATCAACGGTTCGAGCGCCGAGGACCCGGAGCGGGAGCAGGAGCTCGTGCTCGCGCTGTGCGCGCGCCGGGTCGACGGGCTCATCGTGATTCCGGCCGGTGACGACCACCGCTATCTGGAGCAGGAGATAAAGGCCGGCATCGCGACCGTCTTCGTGGACCGGCCGGCGGGCCGGATCGATGCCGACATGATCCTCTCGGACAGCTTCGGCGGCGCCCGCCAGGGCGTCGCCCACCTGATCGCGCACGGCCACCGCCGGATCGGGTTCATCGGTGACCAGCCCCGCATCCAGACCGCCACCGAGCGGTTGCGCGGTTATCACACCGCCATGACGGACGCCGGGATAACCGTGCAGGACTCCTGGGTCTCCCTCGGCTCCACGGAGCCCGACCGGGTCCGCCGGGCAGCCGAGACGATGCTCTCCGGCCCGGAACCGGTCACCGCCCTCTTCTCGGGCAACAACCGGGTGACGGTGACCGTGGTACGTGTCCTGGCCGACCGCGAACGACCGGTCGCCCTGGTCGGTTTCGACGACATCGAGCTCGCGGATCTGCTCGGTATCACCGTCATCTCCCAGGACGCCGCGACCGTCGGCCGCACCGCGGCCGAACACCTCTTCCGCCGCCTGGACGGCGCCGACCACGCCCCGGTGCGGGTGGAGCTCCCCACCAGGCTCATCGCGCGCGGTTCGGGCGAACTGCGTCCGTTCTGAGAATACTTGAGCGCTTTCGCACCGTCTGGCCTTCTAGGAGACACGGTGCCCGGTTCACTAGGATGTCGGTCGCACCGCGCCCGTGCTCCTATTCCGGGGGAAGGTCAGACGCAAGGTGAACGAACGCACGCTTGAGGCATTGGGCCTCGATGAAGCGCCACGCGAACACCCGCTCATCTACCCGGGAGCCTGGCCCGTGGAATCGGGCCTGCTGCATCGGAACCAATATCTGAGGTTACGGCCCAAGCGGAACCGACGGCTTGCCCAGTGGCTGGTGGAGAGCCCCGGCAACGAATTCAGCGGCAACCCCGAACCCGGTCGCCCCGTACCGCTCGACTTCGCGCTGATGAGCGCCAACGAACCGCTGATCGGTGAGCGATTCCCCGTGCTCTCGATCGGCTCGAACGCCTGCCCGGCCCAGCTCCGGCACAAGATGGACGGGCTGGGCGTCTCCTCGACCGTTCCCATGGTCAAGGTCCGCTCAACAGGAATCGAGGTCGGGGTCTCCGCCTATGTGAGCCCGCTCGGCTACGTCTCGGCATCTCCTTTCCACACGCCGGGCAGAACCCGCGACTTGTTCGTCACCTGGCTGGACGCGGCCCAGCTGGAGATCGTCGACAGCAGCGAGGGCGTCTTCACACCCGGTGGCGAGTACGACCGGGTGTTCCTGCCCGCCGACGGCTTCCCCGTGGAGATGCCCTCCGGCGAGTGGCTGGGCGGTGTCTACGCGTACGTGCACCGCTACGGCGTGATCCACGACGGAGCGGGCGCCCCCAGGCCGCACCCCGGCGAACGGCAGTTGCTCACCGACCTCCTCTCGGAGTCGCGGCGCCTGCGGGAGTGGTTCGGCGACACCCCGGAGGAGTTCAGCTCACGGGCTCGCGGCGACGAACAGCTCTGTGAGAAGGGCACCCGGCTGTTCCGGGACGAGGAGCGCACCACACTGTCGGGGCTGGAGGGGCTTGTCCCCGAGGCCCCGTCAAACATTCCGTACGACGACATCCACCCGGCCAATGAGCTGCCCTCAGGATCCTTCCACGCCGCCCGCACCCCCGATACCTACGACCAGCGCGGTTCGGGCGTCGTCAGGATCTCGGCCGGGCTCGCCGCCGCGCTGCGCCACCCGAGCCACGTGATCGTGCAGAACGTTCAGGTCCCCACTGCCCGGCACGAGCGCCTGGGCGCACTGGCCAACGTGGTGGTCGCGCCCGAGATCAACCGGGAAGACCGGCACACCGTACAGGTCGACCGCTCGCTGCGTATCTGTGTGGGGGTCGAGCCGGGCGAAGCGGTCACGGTGCGCCCGGCCACGCTGCCCAAGTCCAAGCACCGCTGGCAGGATGTGCTGTTCGGCAAGCAGAGCTACGTCACCTGCAGGATCCAGGACGGCGATCGTGCCAGCGCGGAGCACGAGGTCTGCCTGCTGGACGCCCTCACACTTCAGCTCATCGGTGTGTCCAGCGGCGACGCCGTGGTGCTGGAGGGCTTCCCCGACGAGAACGGGATCGTGCCGGTCCTCGAACTGAAGGCCATCCAGACGAGCGACGAGGTACAGAACCGTCGCACCGAGCTGCACGGCGGCGACATGACCAGCCGCTATCCGAGCTCACTCGATGCACTCGGCACCTATCCGGATCTGCCCTGGGCATTCCTGGACCGCCGGCTGTGGTCCGGGCTCGGCGTCGAGGGGCAGTGGCTGGCGACCGTGCGAATCCGCTGCAGCCGCACCTATCAGCTCAAGAAGGAACTCCGCGAAATGGTGTTCCTGCTCGGGCTCGCGTTCATCGGCGTGGTCACCGTGCTGAACAGCATCCTCTGGCGGATCACCAGCCTGGCGATCCTCGTGCTGCTCGTCGGTGTGCTGGTGAGCATGCGGCTGCGCAGCAGACTCTCCCAGCGCGCGCGGCGCATCGGAGGCCCCATACAGCGCCGGTGATCCGATCGTCCCGGGCGCGGCACCTGCTACGGCGCCGTGACCGTCAGCCCGCCGCGCCGCGGTGCGGCGAAGGCGTCCAGGTCCGCACGCGTCAGCCCGGTCAGCCGGGCCACCTCCGCGGTGTCCAGCGCGCCGCAGTCGATGCCGCGCAGCAGATAGCCGCTGAGCGCCTTGGCGGTGGCGGGTTCGTCCATCACGTCGCCGCCCGCCTTCGCCACGTACGCGGCGAGCCGGGCCGCGGCCTGTTCCAGTCCCTCGCGGTAGAAGGTGTAGACGGCCGCGTAACGGGTCGGCAGGTGGCCCGGGTGCATGTCCCAGCCCTGGTAATAGGCGCGGGCCAGAGCGCGCCGCGTGAGGCCGTGGTGCAGCCGCCAGGCTTCGTGGACCTGCGGGGTCGGGCCGACGGGGAGGACGTTGGTCGAGCCGTCGCAGACGCGTACACCAGTGCCCGCGGCGGCCACCTGCATGACGGCCTTGGCGTGGTCGGCGGCCGGGTGGTCGCTCGCCTGATAGGCGGCGCTGACGCCGACACAGGCGCTGTAGTCGAACGTGCCGTAGTGCAGACCGGTCGCGCGGCCCTGCGCGGCGTCGATCATCCGGGCGACGGCGGCGGTGCCGTCAGCGGCCAGGATGGACTGGCTGGTCTCGATCTGGATCTCGAAGCCGAGCCGCCCCGAGGGCAGACCGTGCGCCTCCTCGAAGGCTTCGAGGAGCTGGACGAAGGCGGTGACCTGTTCGGGGTACGTCACCTTCGGCAGGGTGAGCACCAGCCCGTCGGGAAGCCCGCCCGCCTGCATCAGGCCGGTGAGGAAGACGTCCGTGGTGCGAATCCCCCGGTCCCGGACGGCTGCTTCCATGCACTTCATCCGGATACCCATGTACGGGGCGGCCGTGCCGTTGCCGTACGCGTCGGAGACCAGCCGGGCCGCTCGGGCCGCGGTCTCGTCCTCCTCGGCGTCGGAGCGGGGGCCGTAGCCGTCCTCGAAGTCGATCCGCAGGTCCTCGACGGGTTCCCGCTCCAGCTTGGCGCGCACCCGGTCGTGTACGGCCACGGCGAGCTCGTCCGGGATGCCGAGAACAGCCGCGAGGGAGGCCGCGTCGGGGGCGTGCTCGTCCAGCGCCTTCAGCGCCTGGTCTCCCCAGGAGCGAATGGTGCCGGCGGTGAAGGTGTCCCCCGGTACGTAGACCGTGTGGACGGGCTGGCGGGTCCCGGGGTCGCCGGGATAGCGGCGGGCGAGTTCGGCGTCCACCCCTGTGAGGGAGGCGCTGATCCCGTCGCTGACCGCTCCGGCGAGGCTCGTCGCCACCTTCTCCTGCTGACCCATTTCCGCACCCTCCACACTCTCGTCGTTTCCGCTTCCCGGAATCAACAATCCGTATAGTGAAGTTATAAGGCTGCCGTACCTGCGTCAATGGTGATCGGAAACGGTGCGGGGCCGCGCGGTGTGTTCACCGTGCGGCCCCGGGCTGCCGTGCCGTGCGCTCTGCCGTGCGCTCTGCTGTGTGGTGCGTCGAGGTCAGCCCTTGCGGGTGGTGACCTCTTCGGTGAGCTGGGGCACGACATTGAAGAGGTCGCCGACGACGCCGTAGTCGACGAGGTCGAAGATCGGGGCCTCGGCGTCCTTGTTGATCGCGACGATCGTCTTCGAGGTCTGCAT